>JBBRVS010000216.1:0-9458 GCA_038246645.1 Pyrinomonadales bacterium | reverse complement strand
CGGTGCATCGGAATCAGGATCGCTTCGCCGGGCGAATTTTTCTCGGCAATGATCGAAAGCTTTGGAAAAAACATCTGAAAATATACCGAAAACTGACTGAATTTATCGGGAAAAATACTCCGCCAATTTCTATATTTCACCCTCGTTTTCTTTCTCTTCCGCCTTTTTGATTCGACCACGAATCGTGCGGCTGAATTTGTCTTTCTTAAATCTGATTCGATTAACATAAATCTGTGTGGTTTGTATATCCATATGACCGAGCGCGTCCTGCGTTTCGATCAGACTGCCGGTGTCTTCAGCGACGATCCGGGCAAAGGTATGACGGAGTTGGTGAATATGAAAATGCCCGATTCCGCTGTCTTTGGCATATCGCTTGATCTGCTTGTCAAAACTATGACTGGAAAGACGCGGTTCATTACTGTAATCCGGTTTTTCCTCTTTATGCTGCGCCCGGGCAATTTTTGCTCCCCGGTCAAATCGAATCCAAAGGGCGCGGTTTTCGCTGCCGATGACGGATTTTCTTCGGGTCAATCGTAAATATCTTTCCAGAGCCGTCTTGACCTCGTCATCCGTAACCGTGCGCCACTCGTAAGTTCCGCCCTTGACCAAGGTGTGAAGTAATATCGCGTCATCTTCGATTTTGACATCGCCCGCGCCGATATTGATTATTTCTTCTCTTCTCAGCCCGGTCGCCATAAACAGTCGGAAGATGGCGTAATCCCGCACGGCAGGTAAGTTCTTATCGTCTTTGGCAAGGGTTTCGAGGTAGAGCCATAGTTTGGACAGTTCTTCATCGGTCAGTGCCTTTGCCTTCGGCGAGTTATATTTTTTCGGCGGTTTGGGCATCGCCAGCCGGACCGGATTGACCGGCAGAAAACCGGCAAATTCAGGAAGTTGGCGAAGCCATTCAAAATAAGCGGACAGATGCGAAAATCTCGTATAAATCGTCGTTTCTGCGAGTCCGTGCGATTTTTGATTGTTTTGTTTTGTTCGCCGATTGCCGGCATCGAGCAGCCATTGATGCCATTCGTTTATGTCGGACACCTGAACCTTATCGGGTGATTTTTCAATCAGAGTGAAAAAGGAAGTAACCGCTGCAATTTTGTCGCGGCGAATGTCCTTGACTCTTTTGAGTTTTTGCGGCGTGGTTGATTCGGCAAAATCAATGATTGATTTTTTAATAGTTGGAGAAAGATTTCGGGTGGTCAACGCGGTCATTTTATTTTAGCTTTTGAAATAAAGATAGGTAACGCGACATCATCCTCTTTTTTCAAATTCCTTATTGATACTTTTGGTGGTTTTGGGCGGAAATATCCTATTTCGATTCGACGCGCGGTAAAAGTGCGTTTGCCGCATTTTCGATTCTCGCGTCGATTTCGGCAAACTTTTCAAACGATATTCCCGCCAGTTTGGTAATATGGTCAAGCTGCGCCTGGATCCGGTCTGTCCGTTCGTTAAACCGTTTTTCGGCTTCGACAATATCTTTTTTGTGCTGAAATTCCAATTGTAACAATTGTTTTTTTATATCTTCCATTTTTTCTTCTCTCCATCTGATAGAAACCGGGGATAATAGTAACGAAACAAAAATTTACTATCATTACGGCTTAAAGTGCTTAAATTCGATTTCAAACCGGGCATTATCTCGCAGCGAACCTTCCAACCCAACCGTATTAAAGGTTCGCATTATTTTCTGCAAAAAACAAAAACATAAAAATTCTACCCTTTTTCGGTATTTCGTGCAAGGTTACAATTCTGCTGTATTTGTGTAACCCCAAATCGGGTTTGAGCATTATTGATATGTAACATATCATAATTAGACGGCTGTGCCACAGTATGCTAAAATTAGTTGAAATATGACAGGAATGATCGGAAATACGCTTTCCGTGCCACATTGCACAATGAGCCGAAAAAAAAATTTTACCAATCAACAAGTTACAACCGGCAGTATCTCGGAAATTTTCGATTTGATGAAGCAGGAAATTTTCCCTGAAGGCGTAACGGACGAAGACTTTAGAAAGTATCTTTTCGCCGTCGCGCACGTCCTTCGCAAATCGTCCGGGTCGGAAACTTCAGGGAAGAAAAAGCCGCGCAAATCCAAGTATGACAGAGAAATTTTGGGAAATCATGCCGTGCAACTCGTCCGGCTTCTCGACCGCGTGGGCGACGGACTTTTCAAACTCCCCTTTTTTATTACTAACTGCGTTCCGGCATTGTTTTACCCGATTGATTTGCGGGATGCTCTTAACAAAGGAAAAATTAACCTGGAAGAAGCGCGAACGCTGAATTTGATTAACAGAAAGAAGCTCGGAAAGAAAATCGAGCGTGAGCCTTATCATATCCGGCGTGAACTGTTGGAAAGCCATCTCAAGCGAAACGGGACACAAAAAGAGCTGCGCCGGCGCGTGTATGCCAAAATCGGTCTAACATCCAAAGCCGAAGCCGCATCCGTTACGCGCGTCATCGCCGCGCTCGATGCCGAAACGAGCAAATTTATCGAATTAAACGAACTCGATACGGATCATCTTCTTTGGGAAGAAATAAAACATCTTGTCTTTTTGGCGCGTGATGTTGATATTACTTTAATCGGTGATGACGAGCTTAAAAGTTTGCTTGATGATTTAGGCAGAATTCAAACGAGATTGATTAAATTTAAGCCGAAGGTTACTGAACTTATCGAACAGTACTGATTTCATTTTTCAACTTTACGATTTCTTCCGGCAATGATTTTAATTGAGGCATCGGATTTTTTCTGGAAGTCGGATGAGGAGCGAAGAGAACCGTCTTCGGAAGACGCACCAAACTGGAAGGCACGATTTCCGCCTTCAAAACTTCTCAAATACCACTAATCACGGAACCGTCCGATTATTAGAATTCTAGTTTTTGCACTCTCCAAATTTAGATCTACCAGGTCTGAAAATTAAATTATCGAGTGTTTTGCAAACCCGCGAGGCTGATTTTAATGCCGATTTTTGTAAAAAATTATTTAGCGAAAAAATGGGCGCAAAGCCTCAGGAACTTTGCACCCGCTGTTCGGATAATCATTTAATTAGCCGTTAAATGATTATTCAAGTTTTCTGCAAAAGGGCTGGGGCGCATTTTAACGGCGCTTTTCCAACCTGCCTTCAGTTGGTAATTTACCAAAAAGACGGTTTGATTTCAATTCATTCGATTAATTATTTCTCTCTTCTTATGGTCAGAAACTCAGGTTAATAAATACATGGATTTTTCTTAAATTTTAACGTAATACTAAACCTTCTGATTCTTCCATGACTTCATCCTTTGTGGCTTTTGCTTCCGCTTTTTCGAGTTCGATCTGCGCGACTTTTTCTTCGTCGGTTAGTTTCTCGGATGCTGCTCTTGATAAAGCATTTTTTTTTCACTGCAGTGCGTTGATTGTATTCAAAGCATGCCAAAAGCCTTCGCTTTTCTATTGAGTGATTTATTTCCTTACGTCGTGGATCAAGGCGAAATTATAAATGATCGAGAGTTTATATTTCCAACGTTGGTTTGTTCTCTTGGCTTCCTTCAATCATGGTTAATTTTTTGCACCAATGACAATGCGAATTTTCATTTTATATCCGCAGAAGTTCGTGTTTAAGTTTCTTAGCATTCGGATAGCATATTCTACTCGGATATATTCGCATTAACTCAAAAATCTTTCACTGGTCAGTAATGATTAACTTTATTTCAAAAGTAAGAAGGATTACAACATTTCATTAATTATTAAATTGAAAGATAATCGATTTTCTCCGACCATTCTACGCCGGTCGATTTCTACGTAAAATATAAAATATATTATGTAAAAGTTTTAACTACGGTTAATTATTTTCACTTCTAATTTAGAAGCAAATTTTATTCTTAAATTAAAGAGTTCCTGATAAAAATGTGTAAAATCGCATTCCGACTTTGCAGCATTTCTAATTTATTTATCATCTTCAGAAAATTATGTCGCAGATCTCAACTTTTATAGTTTTTTTCAAAAATTAAACGTAAATAAAAGTGGTTGATTAATCCGCACTGATGAATTTAATCTAAGAACAATTTTTTAATATCTCAGCTTAATTTTTTAAACAAGAAAATTAATTGCTCAGCTGTAATAAAACTCCATCAAGCGACCGATCAAACGAGATTGTTTACCAAAATTTTGCTCACTAAAAATTAAATTTAAGTACGCTGAAAAGTTTTAATAAAATAATGAAGCTTCAGTTTGAAAAAACAGAAATCAATAATCAATTTTCCTGCCAATTTATGTCGGTTATTTTTAAATAAAAAGTTTTAATCGATGCGAAAAAGAATAAAGTCAATTAGAAGAATCCTCATCCAATTTGCTGCCAAAGAAAACTGCGGAGAAAACTTTCAAAATAATTACACCTTTCTTCAATAATTGTTTCTTCACTACTCTATTTATTTTCTCTTATTCTTTCTTATTCTTTCTTAATTATCCGGTTTATTTTTCAATTAAGGTACTAATGCAAAATTAAAAATTGATAATGAAAAACATCAGAAAACTCCTCTCATCCGGTTGAAGCTGAAAGCTACAGAAGTTTTTAGATTTTCATAATATCTTAAAACTTTTGCCTACCTGATTATCATTTTAAAATGTTCAGTTTTTGAGTTCATAATCAGCACTTTAATTCAGGTTTAGTTTTGCAAATATATTCAGTAATACTCTCCCAATCACCGGTATTTAGCGCAGAATCACCCTATTTTAACTATATCGGACAATACAACACCCCCATTTTTTTAGTTGACAAACGTAAACATTGTTGACTTTTTGTTAACAGTTCTATTTACAACAATTAGAAGATTTTTATTTTTTGGAAATAAACCGCTATTAATTATGTTTTAAAATAGATAAACAAAGATTAACAAAAATTAAATAAAAGAGAAAATAAATATGGATGAGTCAAAATCAATAGCTTTCCGATTATCGTCAAATTTGCAAAATCTGGCAGAAAATCGTGCGATTAATGACGGCGAAAAAAGCGTCGGAACCTGGTGCAAAAAAATTATTACTGCAGAACTGTTAAGAACAGAAAAGGAAAAGAATATTTCTAATAGTTCCGCAAATAGCACGGAAGATGATTTATTAATTTTGCTGCAATCTGTCGGAAATACTCGCGAGTTAATACTGAGAGCTTTTCAGGTTTTATTCGGATCAGCCGAGGCGGCTGATCAGTTTCAAATTCAAACCCGGGATGTGGAAGACGAATGGGAAAATATTACCGAAAACTACCACAAAAAAAAGGAAATGAAATATGCAGAATTCGATTCGAAAGTAGAGGAAATATCCGAAGATGTCAATGGAGTAATTTATAGTGAGAGATTCATAACCTAACGTGAAAAGTTTATGAAAGAAACTGCTAAAATTACAAAAAATATCCGCAAGAAAAAAGCAGAGAGTAAAAAGATAAAATAATTATACATTTGCAGAAACTAAAGTAAAAAAATGTACTCAATCGGAACAACCATCACGGCAAACGGCGCAATAAAATATTTTGCGAAAGATATCAAAAACCAGATATCGAAAGCCGAGATTTCGGGTGTCGGCAAATTCAATAAAATATCAAAAACAAATTTTTCCAATTTAAATAATACTGATGAGTCCGAGGAGGTCAAAAACATAATTTTAGGCGGAACCTATACTTTTTGGCACGGACAGCTTGCAAAAGAATTCGATCTGGAAGGACAGGTATCGGAAAAAGAATTTAACCGCCTTGCCCGCGGTCAGCATCCGCATACAAAGGAGCCGTTGATAAGACATCTCAAAGCCCGAAAAATAACCGGGAAAAACGGTAAGGAATATTCAACCAAAACTCATCGCGCGGGACTCGATCAAACTATTAATGCATCAAAGTCGATTTCGATGATTGCGATGAAAGATAAGCGGGTAATAATTGCCCATATCGAAGCGACGATGAAGGCTATTGACATTGTCGAAAAGTTCGCCAGTGCAAAAATGGGAAATATAAAACCTCCTGAAAAAACCGGTAAAGCCGTGTATGCCGTATTCCTCCACTTCGAGTCGCGCCCGGACATAAAAACAGGACATGTGGCACCGAGTCTGCATTGCCATTATTTTCAAATCAATTCGACAAAAACCGAAGGCGGGAAATTTCGCGCAATGGAAACCCGAGAAATTTACCGTTGCCAGAAACTCGGAACGGCAGTTTACCGGGCGGAGATTTATAAAAAAATGATCGGGCTCGGTTACGAAATGCGACTCGATAAAAAAACGGGGGCACCGGAAGTTGCGGGAATTAGCCGCGAGTATATTATAGCCAATAGTCCGAGACAAAAAGAAATCACCGAAACCGCAGACGAACTAAATATCAAATCGACAAAAATCGTTGCCGGAAATTACCGGCAGAAGAAAAATCCTGACCGCACGGAAATGCTTCGTAAATTCGAAGAACTCGAGGAGAAGTTCAATTTTCAGGTTTCTGCAGCAGTTGAAAAAGCCGAACAAAGGTCAGCAAACATTATAAATAAAAACGAACAAGTTTCTCCCTTACCGGAAAATGTAAATAACTTATCAAGAACTGCAAAAACAAAAGAAGCTTTTGATTGTGCAGTTAATCAAGCCCGAACAAATAAGGATCTTGAAAAAAGCAAACAGAAATTTATAACAGCGCAGAGCTTAATGACAGAGACACTCAATTATGCAATCACGGAAATTACCATTGAGGATGTCGAAACCGAATTTCTGAAACATTACAAATCGGGAGAACTTACCGAGTTTAATTTAGACCGCCGCGGCAAATTTAATCGACAAAACCAAACTTCTGCTGCCGGAGAGGCAGCAGGAACAAATCAAAAAATCAAAGAAAATATTAAGTTATTAAATCAAACCAACAATGAACGATCGAACAAATCACAACCCGGACATTCCGATTCTGAACAAGGTAATTCAGCTGATTCAAACATCGAACAATCAATCAACTCACCCGAACACCGATCAGAACCGTACAGAAATGTCCGATACGTTGTTGTTAAAGGAAAACAAAGAAGCTATAAATTTGACACAAAAAACCCGACAAAAAATGGATTTGAAGAAAATTCGGATATTGACGCGAAGACTCTCGAATTGGAAAAATCGCCTCGAATCGAATCCGATGCGAGTTTGGCGAAAGCTCCAAATCTCGGAAGAAAACCTCCCGAGATATGGAGTAATCGAACAAATGACCAGGCAGCTCGAGGCAGAACAAAAATTAGCGGAAACATTTCAAAGGACATCCCGGCAGCTGAGCAGCACAAAACAGGAAATACAATTACGAACGAGGAACGCCAATTCGGAACTGAAAAAGTTAAAAACTCAAACCTCCGCACTGCAAAACTATCTCGACAATTTGAAATCAACGCAGATCGAAGCAGAGACAACGAAAGCCAAAATAGAAAGTCAGTTGAAACAGTCGAAAATAAAGTTTCAGACATTCCAGACCTGGGAAGAAGATTACAAAAAACAGACAGCCAACCTGTTGAACATCCCCGATATCTCAATTTTAGAGCATCAGATCGAGATCAACGCCGAACAAAAAAAGGAGATTCAACAGTTAGCCGATCAGATAGCCACGCTTCGACATCAAGTGGATTCGATTCCTCGACTACTTCGAGAAATAAAAGAATCGACGATATCAAAAGAGAGAGCGAAAGAAAGACGATACCTGAGAATAAAATCAATCCTGAATTTCTCGATCGCACCGATGATTCTCGTATTAATGATAACAGCCTGCATCTCGTTGAAGAGCGTCGACCTGAGCGCGGAATTAGCTCAGGAGCAGCAAAAAACAAAAACCCTGACCGATCAATTGACACAGGCGCAGATAGACAATTCGGCGATTTACCGGGATTTCGCCCAGACAATCAAGAGTCTGAGACAGATATATCCGCAAGTCGACCAATTTTACAAACTACCTCCCGAGAAAAAGGAAAAATTAATTCAACGAGCTTGGAAGCAAATAAACGAGAAGCAGAAAGAACGGCACAAATAATCAATGTCAGGTTTTTTAGTGCCCAATTAGACCGGGCGGTTATAGAAAAATGGACATCATTAATCGAAGAAACAGATACGGCAAAGTATTCAAGCGGAATACTTGAAGCAAAAAGTGAAGAGAGAAAATCAGAGATATTTAAAGATATTGAGAGGCAGGCTGAAATTATCGCCCAAAATCTTAATCTGCCGAAACCTGAAGCTCAATTAAATGTAGATGATAAGAAGTTGGCAAATGCCTTAACTAAAATCGAGGCGGCAAATTTTGAAGAAATTTCCGGGGACAAGATTTCGGAAAAAACTTTCGAGGTATTAGCCAAACAAAATGAACTTTTGGCAACTCAGCCCCCATCTACAGAACAATCCGAAGAAATTAATGAAAATTTCAAAGATCTGCCGGTAAAACCCGAGTTTTCTTCTGAACTGGAGACAAAAACCTTAAACGCACTTTTGCATCCTTCAGCGGTCGAGGTAGATGAAGAGAAAATTTTTGAAACTCAGAAACAGGTTGAAATAAATGAAACCGCCGCCCGCGAAACAGCAACGCTGATCCAAATCGCATACGGCGGTCAGGATGATAAATTTACGAACCGGTTTAAGGATCGATTAGCTGACGAAATTTACTATTCATCAAAACGCTCGACTGAGATTTATCAAGAGATCAATCGAATGAATTGGCAGGAAGCAATAAGTAATTTCTCCCCAATCGTCAATAATCTTGCCGAGATAAATAAGATGGAGATCAAGCCGCCTCAAACGGACGAAGATAGAAACAAGCTTTTAGCGGATTTTGTGACGCACCACATAACGGACGCATATGAATGTCCAAATAAATCTGCAGAAAAATTTATCGAAAATGAAGTTTATATGAATTCGATAAAAATGAGCGGACAAAATGTTTTCCAATCTCAAACAGCCTTGATTTCTACGCTTTCAAATCCTGATTTGGAATCGCCACACTTTTCAACGGCGCTTGAAGCCAGAGCCTTTATTATGACAAAATCGGATAAAGATCAAAAAGCAAAAATAGCGGTCGCAATTATTGACCAGGAAGTCCGCGAAAGGGAAAAAATCGCCGCCCTAAATAAAATTTCTAAGCAAGATCGAGAAGAACAAGGATGGGCAATGAGCATGAGCTAAACTATCTGACCGGTTTCGATGATCGATTAAAAAAAGAAAATTTTTATAGACTTTTTCAGTATTTAGTTTCCGTTACAGGAGGGTGTAATTAAAAGTGGGACACACTTTTCGCCAAATTCAACAGACTTTTAAAAATTGACAAAATTAGTACTGTATATTGTGTTTTTAAAAATCTATCTACAATATATAGCAGTCAAAATCGTCATCAAAAATTATTGATATTTCTGTGTCCCACTTTTAATTACACCCTTTTACTCCAGTCAGCAATTCCTATACCGCTTGTATGTTGTTTATAGAAGATTGAAACTTTGCTAGCATTAGTTTCAAT
>JBBRVS010000215.1:0-9505 GCA_038246645.1 Pyrinomonadales bacterium | reverse complement strand
CTGCCCGTTCTCGATTCCGAATTGAATTTTTTATTGGAATGTCTCGAAGCGGAAAATTTTCCGCTGCCGGAAAAGAACAGTTTAAAGCCGGAAATGCTTCTAAGTAAAGAAGAAAAAGAATTTGCCGAAAACTGGTTGAAAGAGAGTTGCGGAGATTTCTTTGAATCTAAAAGATTGATCGCCATCGCCCCGGCAAGTAAATGGGATTCGAAGGTTTGGGCGGAAGATCGTTTTATCGAGGTCGTCGAACGGCTGATAAAAATAGAAAATATCTTCCCGGTAATTTTCGGCGGCAGAGAAGATTTTGAAAAAGGCGAAAGACTTCTCAAAAAATGGAACAGAGGCGCAAATGCCGCCGGTAATTTAAGTATCAGACAAGCGGCAGCGGCACTCGAAAAATGTTTCTTGTATTTGGGTAACGATACGGGAACAATGCACTTAGCGGCTTCTGTCGAAACGCCTTGCGTCGGCATTTTTGCGGCGATTGATTATCCGGGAAGATGGCAGCCATTCGGTACGGGGCATCAAATATTCAGAAAAACCGTCGAATGCGAAGGCTGTTTTTCGCCCGAATGTTTTAATAACAGAAAATGTCTGGATTTAATTTCGACCGAAGAAGTTTACAGGGCTTGTGTGGACATATTACAAAGTGGAAGAAAATAGAAAACCGAAAATTCTGATGTTTTGCGATTATTATCTGCCGGGCTACAAGAGCGGCGGCGGAATGCGTACGATCGTTAATATGGTTGATCGTCTGCATCACAGATACGATTTTCGGATCGTCACGAGAGATCACGACGGGAAGCTGGATAAAGAACAATATAAAACGGTAAAAATAAATCAATGGAATTCGGTAAGACGGGCACAAGTCTTTTATTTATCAAAAGATAAAGTCAGAATCTCGAAACTGCGTGAACTGATTTCGGAAGTCCGACCGGATCTCCTCTATGCCAATTCCTATTTTGCGACGCTTTCGATCTTTATTGTTAAACTCAGAAAATTAAAACTGATTCCGAATATAAATATTGTCATTGCGCCGTGCGGTGAATTGTCCGATGGTTCACTCCGGCTGAAATCCGCGAAAAAGAAAATTTTTATAAATTTGTCAAAAATCTCCGGTTTATACAAAAACATTATCTGGAAAGCCTCTTCGGATTTGGAGAGAGAGGAAATCGCGAAAATAAAAGGGAAAAGCGGCAAAATCTTTATATCTTCCGATTTGCCGCCCAAAATGCTCAATGAAAATTATCTGCAGGAGAAAAAGCCGGCAAAAGAATCAGGCGCGGCGCGGATGATTTTTCTTTCGAGATTTATGAGAAAGAAAAATTTCAAATGGCTTTTGGAGCATCTTGAAAATATAAAAGGTCATTTATCCATAGATATTTACGGACCACTCGAAGATGGAGAATACTGGGAAGAATGCCAAAAGATAATAAAAAGATTGCCGGAAAACATCAAGGTTCAATCAAAAGGTTCGATTGAATATGAACAAACGGCGGAGACTCTGTTTGAATATCATTTTTTTATTCTCCCGACTCTGGCGGAAAATTTCGGACACGTATTTTTAGAAGCCCTCGCCGCCGGATGCCCGCTGATTATCAGCAACCGTACGCCCTGGCTGAATTTGGAAGAAAAAGGCATCGGTTGGGATTTACCGCTTGAAAACCCTACCGACTGGATTAATAAAATTAACCGGTGCATCTCGATGAATAATGAAGAATATCGTCAAACTTCAAGTAATGCGCGAACATACGCAGTTGATTGGTTGGCGGACGGGAAAGTTGAAAAAGATACGATAGATATTTTGGATTACAGTTTATTAAAGACACCAGGTAAGGTAAGTTAAGTTTTGAAATAATTATATTTAAATTAATAAAAAGCACATAACTTGTCGGGTTGCAGACTTTTAACAACTTACTTTAAGTGCAAAATTTATATGAAAGTATTAATTTTAGGCGGAAGCGGAATGCTCGGGCATAAGCTCGTGCAGGTTTTGCGCGAAGATTTTGAAGTTTATGCCACCGTTCGCGGAAATTTTAAGGAATATGAAAAATTCGGACTTTTTAAAAAAACAAATTTGTATGAAAATACAGCGGTAGAAAATACCGAAGAAATTTCAAAAATCGTCGAAACGCTAAAACCGGATTATTTAATAAATTGTATCGGCATTATCAAGCAATTGCCGTCGGCGAAAAATTCGGTAAAAACGATAAAAATAAACGCCCTTTTGCCGCATCAACTGGCGGAAATCGCCGATGGTTCAAACTCGAAATTAATTACGATCAGCACCGATTGTGTGTTCAGCGGCGAACAGGGAATGTACCGGGAAGAAGACTTGTCGGACGCGAGAGACCTTTACGGGAAAAGCAAAAATCTCGGCGAAGTAACAGCAGGCAGACATCTGACTTTGCGGACTTCGATCATCGGCAGAGAACTCGGTACGGCGCATAGTCTGATCGAATGGTTTTTAACGAATCGGGGTAAAAAAATAAAAGGTTTCGGACAGGCGATTTATACGGGCTTTCCAACCATCGTATTTGCCGATATAATTGCCGATTTGATATTGAAGCATCCCGACTTAAACGGTTTATATCACGTTTCGAGCGAGCCGATCAGCAAATATCAGCTTTTGGTTTTGGCGAAAAAATATTTCGGGATCGAAGTCGAGATCGAAAAAGACGTTGAATTTAAAATTGACCGAAGCCTCGATTCGACAAAGTTTCGCCAACAGACCGGATTTCAGCCCGCAAGTTGGGACGAAATGATCGAAAAAATGGCACAAGATAGAACGCCGTATTCGGATTGGAGATAAATGAAAAGTTTAGACGGAAAAAGAATTTTAGTAACGGGCGGCACGGGTTCGCTCGGACAGACACTTGTTCGGAGAATTTTAACGGGCGAAATGGGAAAGCCGGAAAAAATCACGGTTTTCTCCCGTGATGAAGCCAAACAGCATTATATGCGGCTCGATTATATGCATAAAAAAGCCGCGACCGATGATGTTATCTACCAGAATTCACAAGATTTATTGAATTTTCGCATCGGCGACGTGCGCGATTATTCCGCGCTTCTGGCGGCGATGCGCGACTCGGACATAGTTTTTCACGCGGCGGCACTCAAACAGGTTCCGTCGTGCGAATATTTTCCGTATGAAGCCGTACTGACCAATATCATCGGCGCGGAAAATATCGTTAAAGCTATCAGAGAGAATAATTTACAGATAGAAAAAGTCGTCGGGATTTCGACCGATAAGGCGTGCAAGCCGATCAATGTGATGGGAATGACCAAGGCTCTGCAGGAACGAATTCTGCTTGAAGCAAACCGCGATTGTCCGAATACGGTAATTACCTGCGTTCGCTACGGAAACGTCATCGCATCGCGCGGCTCGATCGTGCCGCTTTTTGTCGAACAGGTGAAAAATAATGAGACTATGACAGTAACTTTGCCGGAGATGACCAGATTTTTGCTCAGTCTGGACCGGGCGGTTGACACGGTTTTTGCCGCACTTTCGAGCGGACGGCGCGGCGAAACATATATTCCGAAAGTTCCGGCGGCACGCATTACGGATGTGGCGAAATGCCTGATGGGCGAGAAAAATCTGGAAATTATTTATACGGGAATTCGTCCGGGCGAGAAAATTCACGAGATAATGGTGTCCGAAGAAGAATGTTTCCGGACGATCGAGCGCGGGGATTATTACGTAATTTTGCCGGTTTTACCGGAACTGCGCGAAGATGCGGAGATGCAGGACACATTGAAAAAAGAGTATTCTTCAAAGGACGAGAATATTTCGGTCGAGGAATTACGAACACTTTTCAGCCAAGCAAGTGAAGAAATCGCCCAATTTTTAAACTAAATAAGCACTAATGGAAAATGAAAAACGGAAAACGGAAAATGTCAGAAAATTTCTAAACTTGTTTGGAATCTATAAGTTGAAGAAGTTTTTAGGATTTTCATAATATTTCGTTTCATTTGTTTACCGACATATAAGAAAAACAGAATTTTATGAAAATAATGACGATTTTCGGGACGCGCCCTGAAATAATCAGGCTGAGTCTGGTGTTGAAAATTTTGGATCAGCACTCAGAACATATCACGGTTCACACCGGGCAAAATTATGATGAGAGTCTAAGCGATATATTTATCAAGGATTTAGAGGTTCGCACGCCGGACATACATTTCGGTATCAAGGCAAAAAGTTTCGGCGAACAGGTCGGTCAGATTCTTGCTAAAACCGATGAAATTCTCGAAGAACACAAACCGGAAAAGATTCTGATTCTCGGTGATACGAATAGCGCTCTGTCGGCATTTATCGCGGCGCGGCGCGGGATTCCGGTTTTCCATATGGAAGCGGGAAACCGCTGTTTTGATAATCGCGTGCCGGAAGAAGTAAATCGCCGGGTTATTGATCATTCGAGCGCGGTTTTGATGCCGTACACGCAGCGAAGCAAGGAAAATCTGGTTAATGAAGGCATCGAACGCGAGCGGATTCTGGTAACCGGAAACCCGATCAAAGAAGTTTTGGATAATTTTTCAGAAAAGATCGAAGCAAGTGATTCGCTGGAAAAATTCGGTGTCAAACCGTTCGAATATTTTCTGGTAACGCTCCACCGGGCGGAAAATGTTGATGAACCGGAACGTTTAAACAAAATTTTCCGGGGTTTTGCCTTAGTTGCCGATAAATTTCAAAAGAAAATTCTGATCAGCGTCCATCCGCGTACGGCGGAAAAGCTGAAAAAATTTGATGTCAGGGTTGATCCGGAAAAGATCAAATTGCTCGATGCCATGGGATTTTTTGATTTTGTCAAACTGGAAAAAAACGCGCAGGGAGTTTTAACCGACAGCGGAACGGTGCAGGAAGAATGCGCGATTTTCGGGATTCCGAATGTCACCCTGCGCGATGTTACCGAAAGACCGGAAACAATCGAATGCGGCAGCAATGTCTTGAGCGGCGCAGAACCGGAAACAATCTTGAAATGCACCGAACTGGCGATTTCGCAAGCCGTAAATTGGACGGCTCCGGCGGATTATCTGGTTGAAAACGTTGCGCAAACAGTGAGCAAAATCGTTCTGGGTTACACGAGCATTAGAAAACACGGGTAATTTTAGATTTTAGATTTTAGATTTTAGATTTTAGATTTTAGATTTTAGATTTTAGATTTTAGATTGGTGTATTGAAAGACGGAGAATTAAAAAGCTTTTTTTAAAAATTGTAAATGATTAGGTCTTCGGTCTTTGGTTTTTGGGAAAAATCGGTTAAGTGATGCGACTTTTTTTGAATAAACTTTGAATGTCAGAGTAAAAAAACAATCAAAGACCGAAGACCAAAAGCCGAAGACCTTAACAGTTACCTAAAATATATTGTGCAGGAAAAAGCGTACGAAATTAAAGAAAAAAAAACTCTCTGGATTGTAACGGAGCTTTATTATCCGGAAGAAACTTCGACCGGGTATTATCTAACGCGGATTGCCGAAGGTCTGGCGGATGATTTTAATGTCAAGGTTTTGTGCGGGCAGCCCAATTATTCGGCTCGGGGGATACGCGCGCCGAAACGCGAAATTCACAAAAACGTCGAGATTTTTCGCGCCTTCGGAACAACTTTAGACAAAAATGTCATTTTGTTTCGCCTGATAAATATGCTTACCCTGAGCCTTTCGAGTTTTTTCAAGGCTATTTTTCAATTTAACAAAAGCGACCGGGTTCTGGTTGTGACCACGCCGCCGAGTCTGCCGTTTATTGCGGCTTTCGCCTCGCTTTTGCGCGGAGCAACTTATATTTTACTGATTCACGACAATTATCCCGAAATCCTGTGCGCGGTCGGAAAAGCCAAAACTGATTCGTTTTTGGTCAATACCTTGAATTTTTTCAACCGCTGGCTTTATAAATATGCAAGTAAAATAATCGTCGTCGGGCGCGATATGAAAGAGCTGGTCTCGGAGAAAACGAGCGGTCTCGATATTCCGATTGCCACGATCCCGAATTGGGCGGAACTCGAACAGGTCGAACCCGCACCGCGCATGGAAAATAAATTGTTGAGGGAATTAAACTTAACTGATAAATTCGTTTTTTTATATGCGGGCAATATGGGTTATCCGAATGATCTGGAAAGCATCGTTTGGTGCGCGGAAAAATTAAAGGAAGATGAAAGATTTCAATTTATATTCCTCGGTGCGGGCGTAAAAAAGAGTTGGCTGGAAAGGGAAGTTTCGGAGAAAAACCTAAAAAATATCACGATTCTCGCGCCGCGTCCGCGCAATGAACAGAAGGAATTTTTAAATGCCTGCGATGTCGGGCTGGTTTCGCTGGTCAAACAGATGTGGGGCGTTTCGATGCCGAGCCGGACATATAATATCCTAGCCGCCGGAAAACCGATTCTGGCTCTGACCGAAAGAGATTCCGAACTGGCACGCGTTGTCGAAGAAGACGCGGTCGGCTGGGTCGTCCCGCCGAATGAAGAGGAAATTTTGCTCGAAACGATTTTGCGAATCTATGACGAACGCGAAACTCTGGCGGAAAAAAGCGCAAATGCCCGAAAATCGGCTCTGGAAAAATATTCGTTGGAAACGGCGGTTGCCGGTTATCAAAAGGTCTTAAAATGAATGCGTCTGATAACGTCTTGAGTTTAAATAGTAGAATAAAATGAAAGTTTTGGTAACAGGAGCAAGCGGATTTATCGGCAGGGAAATTATTTGCGAACTTTCATTATTAAATTACGAAATAATTAAGGTTGCCGGCAAAAAATCGAAAGCCGAAGGTTTTTACCGGATAAATGTATCTGACGAACCGGACGTAAAATCTCTGGAAAAAATCGGCAAAGTTGATGTAGTCATACATTCGGCGGGTTTGGCGCATCAGTTCGGGAAAACGAGAAGAGAAGATTTTTTTGCGGTCAACGCACAGGGCACGGAAAATATTTGCAAACTGGCTGTAAAACTTCAAACTAAACATTTTATCCTGATCAGTTCGGTTTCGGTGTATGGGAACTATGACGATAAAAAAACGGGAATTGATGAAAATTTCGAATGCCGACCGCAGGGGTTTTATGCGACGAGCAAATTTGCAGCCGAAAAAATTGCCCGAAATATCTGTGAAGAGAATAAAATTTCTTTGACCATCTTGCGTCCGGCGACCGTCATCGGTGAAGGCGATTTCGGCAATGTTTCGCGCTTGATCAAAGCAATTGATAACAAAAGATTTATATGGATCGGGCAGGGCGAAAATTCGAAGAGTCTGATTTATAAAACGGATGTGGCAAGGGCTTGTCTGGCGGTTTTAGATAAAAAAACAGGCGCAACGGAAGTTTTTAATGTTTCGGCTGAGGCTCTGAAAATGAAAGAGATAGTTTCAATTATCGCGGAAAATCTCGGCAGAAAAGTGCCTAAATTTTTTATTCCCGTAAAAGTTTTAACGAAGGCAATTAAAACGGGTTTGAAAATTCGCCAGTTCGGAAAAATCAAGAATCTTTTAAACACGGTCGAAAAATGGTCTGCCGAAGATGTTTACAGAGCGGAAAAGATTAAAGCGGCATATAATTTCGTGCCGGAAATTTCCGCCGAAGAAGCTCTGAGACGCGAAGTTGCCGGGTATAAAAATATTTAGAGTTATGCTTAGGTGGTAATTAATTGAATAGTGGCGGGCGCAGAGCAACCCTTCCCAACCTTTTATTAGTTTTAACTTGTCTTTTCAACTTTAGCTTGATAAAAGATCGAGTTTCATCATTCAACTCAAACCAGATTTCAGGTTGAGAAGGGTTGCTCTGCGCCCGCCAAAGTGAATTTTCCAAAAATAAATGACCGAGATTCTTACATATTTAATTATTTTCCTGTTTTCCTATACCGGAGTCGGTCTGCTCCGGCGCTGGGTCGTGCGGAAGGAAATTCTGGATATTCCGAATGAAAGAAGCTCGCACAGCGTGCCGACTCCGCGCGGCGGCGGTTTGATTATTGTTCTCGTTTCGCTGGCGTTTTATGTCGCGGGTTCGTTTTTTCTGCCGATCAATTTCCACCGGAGCTTTTTTATCGGGGCGTTTCTGATCGCTCTGATCAGTTGGCTTGACGATCTGTTTTCGATCTCGTTCGGTTGGCGGTTTCTGGTGCATTCGCTGGCGGCGATTCTTGTAATTAGTGATCTGGGATTCTGGCAGGAGATTTATCTGCCGTTTTACGGCTCGCTGCCGACTCCCGGATTGCTCGGTGCGATTTTGACTTTTTGCTGGATCGTCTGGTTGACGAATGCCTTTAATTTTATGGACGGCATAGACGGCATCGCGGGTTTGCAAGCGGTTACTGCCGGAATCGGTTGGTTGGTTGTCGGGAAAATGCTCGGAGCGGAAGACGCGGCAATTTTCGGCGCGGTTCTGGCGTTTTCGAGTCTGGGATTTTTACTGCATAATTGGCAGCCGGCAAAGATTTTTATGGGCGATGTCGGGAGTGCTTTTCTGGGCTACGGTTTTGCCGTCTTGCCGCTTTTGCCGGAGAAAAATGCCAATTCCAATCTTTTGCCGGTGATTGCCTTTGTGCTTGTGTTTTGTTTTGTTTTCGATTCGGTTCTGACATTTTTGAAACGGCTTTTAAAAAAAGAAAAAGTCTGGGAAGCGCACCGGGAACATATCTATCAAAAATTAGTGATACGGGGATATTCGCATCAATTCGTCACATCGCTTTACGGCGCACTTTCGATAATAATCGGCGGAGTTTTGATTTTTTGGCTATCTTAAAAAGAAAGACAAGGTTGGGTCTTGAATAAAATTTTAAGTCGTGCCATAATCCTCAAGAGTCAAAGAAGCGATGCCCCGCAATTTGCCAAAGTATTGACCGAATATTTTGACAGTATATTAAAAAATTTAATATCAGCCCCAACTAATTTATAGAAAAATCTATATTTTCGGAGGAATTTTGTATGAGTAATTCGGTAAAACCGATTGCGAGAAAAGAAGGTCTGGTCATTCAGGAACTTAATGACGAAGTTCTGGTCTATGACCTCGAAACGAATAAGGCTCACTGCCTCAATGAATCCGCCGCCACCGTCTGGAAAAATTGCGACGGCGCACATTCAATCAGCGAAATCGCCAAAAAATTTATCGAAAAATCCGGCAACAAAGTAAACGAAGATTTCGTCTGGCTGGCGATTGATCAGCTGAATGAACTCAATTTGCTTGAACAGGAACTCAAACCGAATTTTCACGGACAAACACGTCGCGAGGTGTTAAGGAAAATCGGTCTGGCTTCGATTATTGCTTTGCCGATAGTTTCGATGCTGGCTTTTCCTAATTCGTCATTTGCGGCTACTTGTGGAACTTCTCTTTGTGAGGATTCGCCCGCTCAATGTACGGGCGGTGTAGAAACATTCTGTTGTCGAGGAACTTGTGTAGTTAATGCGGGTGCTTGTATCCCCGCGTGTTTATTTTAAAATGAATTTGCATAATTTTATGTGAAAAATTTCTAAAAGTAACAAAGGGAAAATAAACTTACCTGCTTGAGAAGAAATAGCTAAAACCTGAATTGAG
>JBBRVS010000214.1:0-9506 GCA_038246645.1 Pyrinomonadales bacterium | reverse complement strand
TAATAAAGCATTGAATGCGGCGAGCAGTTTGTTGATGTCGTCGAAATGCAAACCGGTCGTCGGTTCGTCGAAGATGAACAGCGTTTTTGATTTGGTTTTGGTGGCAAGATGCGCGGCGAGTTTTACTCTCTGCGCTTCGCCGCCTGAAAGAGTCGTCGCCGATTGTCCGAGCCGCAAATATCCCAAGCCGACATCATCTAAAACCTTGATTTTATTGATTAATTTTTTGACATCTTTAAAGAAAACAAGACCTTCGCGCACGGTCAACTGCAAAACTTCGGCGATGTTTTTGCCTTTGTAGCGCACGTCTAAAATTTCATCACGAAAACGCGTTCCGCGGCAATCTTCGCAGGTTAATTCGACATCCGCCAAAAATTGCATTTCGACTGTCACCGTTCCGCTTCCCTGACAGGTTTCGCAGCGTCCGCCGGGAACATTGAAGGAAAAATGCGAAGCGGTGTAACCTTTTGTTTTTGAAAGATTTGTCGCGGCAAAAACCTCGCGAATCGCGTCATATGCCTTGATATATGTAACGGGATTCGAGCGCGGCGTTCTGCCAATCGGCGATTGGTCAACTAAAACGATGTCGTCCAGCTGTTTTCCGCCCGCGATTTCCTTGAAAAGCCCGACGCGCGAAGTCCATTCGCCGCGCTGTTTTTTGAGTCCGGCGTAGATTATATCGTGAACGAGCGTTGATTTCCCCGAACCCGAAACGCCCGTGATGCAGACAAACATTTCGAGCGGAATTTCAACGCTGACATTTTTCAAATTATGTTCGCGTGCATTGCCAATTTCGAGTTTCTTTTTGCCGATCTCACGTCTTTTCGACGGAATTTTAATTTCCAGATCGCCGCGCAAATATTTTGCCGTCAGCGAAATTTCATTTTGAATCAAACCTAAAAAATCACCTTCATAAACGACATTTCCGCCGAGTTCTCCGGCATAGATTCCGATGTCGAGAATGTGATCTGCCGAGCGCATCATTTCTTCGTCGTGTTCGACGACCAAAACCGTATTACCGATGTCGCGTAAGTTTTCGAGAATTTTGATCAGCCGCGAATTATCGCGCGGATGAAGCCCGATTGAAGGTTCGTCCAAAACATAAAGCGCACCGACGAGCGATGATCCGAGGTTTGTTGCCAGCTGAATGCGCTGCGCTTCGCCGCCCGAAAGCGTTGAAGCGAGCCTGGCAAGCGTTAAATAATCAAGCCCGACATCAATCAGAAATTTCAGTCTTCGGCGAATTTCAAGTAGAAGTTTTTCGGCGATTTTTTCGCGTTCTTCCGAAAGTGTTAATTCTTCAAAGAACTTTTGCGCGTCTTTGATCGAAAATTCGACGATTTCCGGAAGCGATTTTTCAGCGATTTTTACATCACGCGCTTCTTGCCGAAGGCGTGCGCCGCCGCAATCCGGGCACGCCGCGTAACCGCGAAATCTTGCCAGAAATACGCGGACGTGAAGTTTGTATTTTTTCGTTTCCAGCCAATCGAAAAAGCCTTTTACGCCGCGCCATTTATTTTTTCCTTGAAAAACCGCTTTTTTCTGCCAGTCTTCCAGATCGGCAAACGGAATATCGGTCGGAATTTCTTCACTTTCGGCGTATTTCATCAATTCCTTTTGCGCCCATTTGTGCGAAGGTCGCGTGAACGGATCAACCGCGCCTTTTTTTATCGAAAGAAGCGGATTCGGCACGACGAGTTCATAATCAATTCCGGTCGTATTACCGAAACCCTGACAGGTCGGACACGCGCCGAACGGCGAATTAAAACTGAAAAGCTGCGGTTCGGGTTCCTGATAAACCGTGCCGTCGTATTTGCAGATGAATTTATCCGAAAAGTTAAGAATTGTACCGCCAGCGTCTCGCTGGCTGTCGTGAGTGCGTCTCGCACTCACATCGGGCGAGCGAGACGCTCCCCCGACAGCCGCCGGGACGGCAGCGGTACGGATGATTGCCGCGCCGCTTTCGCGGAAACAGGTTTCGAGCGAATCTACGAGTCTTTGCCAGATTGATTTATCGGCTTTCAAACGATCAACCAAGACGAAAGTTTCGTTAAAATCCTTAAATTTATAATCTTCCGGTTTTGACAGATCGAGCGTTTCACCGCCGCGCAAAAGGCGCGCAAAACCGTGTCCGAGAAGGCTCATTAAAACGGCGGTCGGATTTTGTTTCGCCGCGCCGGGATTGAAAAATGCTTCGATCGGAAAAAGCACATAAAACCGCGTGCCTTCCGCGAGCGTTTCCAAAATCGCATCAGCGGAAGATTCGGGCGAATCTTTTTTTACTTCGCGCCCGCAAACGCGGCAGAATGTCTGCCCGACCCGTGCGAATAAAAGCCGCAGATAATCATAAATTTCGGTCTGCGTCGCCACGGTCGAACGCGGGTTGCGCGTTGAATTTTTCTGCCGAACGGCGATTGCCGGAGCAATGCCGAGAATTTCGTCAACGTCCGGTTTGTCCATTCGCTCGAGAAATTGCCGCGCATACGCCGACAGCGATTCGACATATCGGCGTTGACCTTCGGCATAGATCGTATCAAACGCCAAACTTGATTTCCCCGAACCCGAAACACCCGTGACAACGCTCAATTTATTGTGCGGAAGTGAAAATGAAATATTTTTAAGATTATGTGTCCGCGCCCCGCGCACCTGTATTGCTTCTTCTTCTCTGGTCATTACTGCTTTCATAGATGAAATATCCTTTCGTTTAAGGCAAAGTTTAATTTTACCAAATCAATTCAAAGACGCAAAAGGCGGAATAAAAATTTGGCACGAATGTATAATTAAAATAGAAAAGATCATTTTCTAAGAAAGATTTAATGAGGTAATAATGAAACATATCTTCATATTTTTAGCTTTAGCGGGACTTTTGTATTTTTCAGCCTGCGGCACACAGAATAAACAAGTCGAAGCGCAAACTAAGGAAAAAATAAACTCAAAAGACGATCAAAAAATGAATTCCACAAATAAAACGCCTGTTTTGGTTGAACTTTTTACAAGCGAAGGTTGTTCGAGTTGTCCACCTGCCGACGCAGTTTTAGCGCGGCTTGAAAATGAACAGCCCGCGCAAAATGCCGAAATAATTACGCTTGCTTTTCACGTTGATTACTGGAATTATCTGGGCTGGAAAGATGAATTTTCGTCCGCCAAATACAGCGAACGCCAGAGCGGATATGCCGGAACATTCAAACAAGATTCGAATTATACGCCGCAAATGATCGTTGACGGCGAAAAGGAATTTATCGGAAGCCACTTTGACACGGCAATAAAAGAGATTGCCGAAGCCTCGAAAAACACAAAAGCGAAAGTCGAATTAGAGCAAAATGATAAAAGTTTGAAAGTGAAAATTTCGGATTTGCCCGCGCACGAAGAATCTTATATTTGGCTGGCGATTGCCGAAGATAATTTAGAGTCGAACGTAAGGCGCGGCGAAAATTCGGGCAGAGTTTTGAAGCACGTTTCGGTCGTGCGCGAATTGAGTCTTTTGGGAAATCTATCGCCCGATGATAAAAGTTTTGAAAAGGAAATTCCGCTGAATTTCAAGGCGGATTGGAACAAAAAAAAACTCAAACTTATCGCTTTTATCCAAGCCGAAAATTCCAAAAAGATTTATGCTTTGAGCCGAAAAAGTGTAGAATAAAAAGGTCTTATGAAACATTTTTTTAAAATTTCATTTTCCATTATTTTCTTCAGCTTTTTTTTCTCCTTTCAAATAAACGAGGTTTTTTCTCAAACTGAATCAAAGCAGGCACAAAATGAGAAAATTCCCGTTTTGATCGAGCTTTTTACAAGCGAAGGCTGTCCGGGTTGTCCGCCCGCCGACCGGCTTTTGCAGAGATTGGAAAGCGAGCAACCCTATAAAGATACGGAAGTTATCACGCTTTCTCTGCACGTGGATTACTGGAATCGTTCGGATTGGAAAGACCCGTATTCTTCGCCTCTTTTTACCAGCCGACAAGATATTTACGCGCGGGCTTTTCGTCAGCGGGATACCTACACGCCGCAGATGATCGTTGACGGGCGCACATTTTTTATCGGAAGCAACGCCGCCGAAGCAACCAAAGCGATTGTTGCCAATGCCAAAAACGAAAAGGCAAATATCGAAATTTCAAACGAAAAAGAAAAATTAAAAGTTACGATTTCCAAAATTCCGCCGCGCGAAAATTCGACCGTTTTTCTGGCAATTACCGAAGACATTTCGGCAACCGGAAAAAAAAGCGGACGCGCCTCGGTCGTTCGCGAACTTAGAACGCTCGGAATGCTGACACCGGCGCAAACCGAATTTAAGTACGAGCAAGCAGTTCAAATCAATCCCGATTGGAAAAAGGAGAATTTGAAATTCGTCATTTTTATTCAGGAAAATCTGAGCCGAAAGATTTTAGGCGTGAACCGGATTAATGTGGAATAATTTACGCAAGCCGGGAGCGCAGGCAACCTGTCTGCACGTTTGCGTGAGCAAACGAATACCGATGAAATTCAAGAACTCTGAAAATACCGGAAAGTTTTCGCGCTAACGCACTTCATGCAGGCTGGCAGAAACGCGCTCCCGGCGTTTTACCAACGAAAATCATATTTTGAAAAATTCTCGCGCCAGTTTTCTTCTTCTTCGATTTTAAGAATCGGGATTTTGCCGTCGAAAATGATTTCGGCATCTAAATTGCGACGCAAACGGTAAGTTCTGCCCGTCGGCGAACACACGATCAGCGTCGCTTTTTCTTCGCCAAGTCGGGATAAAACGGCAAACCGCCAATCGTCTTTGGCGCGATAAATAATTCTCGCACCGATTGGCAGTTCGGACAGAAATTTTATTTGAGATTCGGGAGTTTCCAAGTTGTTTTCAGTTTTTCGTATTCGGCAGTCGGGAATTGAATCAAAACCGGCTTTTTATCCGATTCGAGCCATGCTAAAATTTGTTCGATATTTTCGCGTTTCATCGCCGTGCATCCGGCAGTTCCCGTAGTTTCATCCGTCCAGATATGCAGAAAAATGCACGATCCGTTGCCTTTTTTGACGGGATTTGAATTATGTGCGACGAAAACGCCGAGATCATATTGGGCGCCGATTTCGAGCATTTTTTCCGAACTTTGCCAATCGAAATTTCCGATCTTAAAGCGGTCAACAATCCGGTTATAACTTGCCGAATTCGTATCATCAACGCATTCGGTTGATTCTTCGAGTTTTGTAAAGGGAAGTTTGACGTAAGCGGACTTGGCGGCTGAACCGAAAGCCGATGTCAGATCAAAAACTCCGGCAGGCGATTTCCCGTCGCCTTCGCGTTTGAAGGTTTGCGGTTTTTCCTTTAAAAGATATTCGAATTCTTCGCTCCAAGCCAAACCGTTTTTCCCGATGACAACCGGAAAACCCGCGCCTTTTTTTGTCCAGTTCGATTTCGTATCGGCGCGTTCAAAAAGCTGCGCCGTGCCTTGCAGAGCGTTCCAGTCTTTTGTTGTGACAACAACCGTCTGAAGCGATTCGGCAAGCAGCAGATCGGCTTCATACACTTTGAATTTGCGTTCCAAATCCGCGCGTTTTGTTTGCTTAAAACTCGTGAATTTATCCATAAACGCATTAACCGTGTTTAAAATGCCGGTTGAATAAGTGCCTTTTTGAAATTCGGGAACGAGCGTTTGTCTTTGCGTAAGACCAAGCCATGCGTCTGAAAAAATTTCTTCCGCATCGCGTGTAACTTGCGTGTGATATTTACGGTCACCAATCGCTGCCAAAAACAAAATCCCGTAACTCGGTTTGGTTTTTGATCCGACTTTCCATTTATTTGCCAGCGATAAAGAATAATCGGAAATGCTGATATTTCCGGTTGTTTTAATGGTTACGACGGCGATTTCCAAACCTTCGTTTTCCGAAAATCGGCGGAGTTTATCTTCCAGTGCAATCTTAGCGCGAAGGTCTAAAACTTCGGCAAAATCGCTGACAAAACCTTTTGGCGCAAGCGAAGTTTGAACCTTCGCTTGCGCCGAAATCGTTGTCGAACAGATTGCTAATAAAATTATAAATAGTAAATTTCTCAACATTTTGTCCGGTTAAAAATTAATCTTCAAAAGGCAGATCGTGCTGTTTGGCTTTCTGACTCGCGGCATAAAAACGCAAGCCGACGGAAATCATCAAAATCGAGATTCCGATCCAGATGAAAACCCACATCATCGAGGGAATTCCGGTCGCTGCCGCCATATTGACGGCATCGGAATGTCCGCCGGTCGAAGCCGTAATAAAAAACAGATTTACCAGATGGAAGATCGCGTTAAGCAAACATTGCACGGCAAGAAAAGCCAGTGAAAAGTTCACCCATTTCAAGCTCGCAAAATGCGCGATAGCGAAAAGTCCGGCGGTCAGGATCGCGCCTGAAAAGATTGTAAAAAGTATGCTGCCAAAACCGACTTGCAGGGAAAAGATGTTGAAAATGGGGAAGATAAACCCGAAAACTACCGTCATAATTCCGATAAAACCGGCGGAAAAATAAAGTGCTTTGCGGGACGAATAATTATAACGCATCCAAACAAGAAGCATCGTGCCGAAAAGAGTCGTGCCGAGATAGCCCGCGCTCGAAATAAAAAGCGAAGCCAGCCAACCCGAAGGCGCAGACCAAACCTGACCGCTTCCATCGGGCGAAACCGTCAGACTCGACACCGGACTTCCCGTAATGACCGCCGCTAAAACGTGGCTGCCTTCGTGAACGAAGGTTGCAAAGATTTGGAGCGGATAAACGATATAACCCAAAAGCGGCAAATACCCGGAAAGAAACCATAAAGCGACGCTGACAAGTGTCGCGATCAACAATAATTTAAGCTGCGGTTTAACATCTTCGGCTAGTGTATATTTCATTTTATTTCTCATAACTCCTCTTCTGACTCTAAAAACTTTACGTTCTATTCTACAACAAAGTTCTGGATTAGTTAATAGTTATTTGTTAGTTGTTTATTGATTATTTTCGGTTGCCGCTTTAAATTCGGACTTTCCACCGGTTTTCGATTCCAATTTGATTTTCGATATTTCAATGTCTTTTTGAACAGCTTTGCACATATCGTAAATCGTTAAAGCGGCGATACTTACGGCGGTCAGAGCTTCCATTTCAACGCCGGTTTGCGAAGCGGTTTTGGCTTCGGCTTCAATATAAATTCCGTAATCTTTTATTTCCGCTCGAATTTCGACTTTTGAAAGATTGATTTGATGACATAAGGGAATTAATTCGGAAGTTCTTTTCGCGCCCATAATTCCGGCGATTCGGGCGATTTCCAAAGGATTTCCTTTCGGGTTTGTTTGAGCTTGTAAAACTTCTATAGTTTTTTTCGAAAGCAAAACCTTGCCAGAAGCGACGGCGCGGCGCGCGCTGGTTGCTTTTTCGGAAACATCAACCATTTTGATTTTTCCCTGATCGTCGAAATGCGAAAGTTTGTTCATAAATTTCAGCCGATTTGTCTGTAAGTTTTTTTCAAAATTTCCGCCGATTTTTTCAAACCTTCTTTTTCATCATCACTGAGCGGAATTTCGATGACCTTTTCGACACCTTTGCGCCCGACGACGCACGGCAGACTCAGATAAATTTCTTCGATTCCATATTGTCCCGTGGTGAGCGTCGAAACGGGAAGAACGGTTTTTTCATCTCTTAAAACCGCTTCGCAGATCCGCACGACGCTCGATGCGATGGCAAAAGATGTGTAGCCTTTTTGCCGAACAATTTTCGGCGCGGCTTTGCGGACTTTTTCGAGAATTTCGTCAAAATCTAGATTCAAATCTCCGGCAAATTCAAAAAGCGGCGTTCCGGCAACGCTTGCCGAACTCCACGTGGCAATTTCCGAATCACCGTGTTCGCCGATAATATAAGCGTGAACCGAACGCGCTTCGATGCCGAGTTTTTCGCCCAAGATCATCCGCAAACGTGCCGTGTCGAGAACAGTTCCCGAACTGATTACCTGCGAAACTGGCAAATCTGATTCTTCCTGCGCGGCTTGCGCCAGAATATCAACCGGATTTGTCGTCATTAAAATTATGCCGTCAAATGAGGTTTTCTTGATTTCTTTAACAATTTCTCGAATGACGGAAACATTTCGGGTGAGCAGTTCAAGCCGCGATTCGCCCGGTTTCGTTCCTGCGCCGGCGGCGATGACAATAATGTCGGCATCGTCTAAATCGTTAAAATCGCCCGCCCAAATTCGTGTCGGCTGGTTGAGCGGAACGCATTGCTGCAAATCCATAACCTCGCCCGTCAGCCTTTTCCGGTCTTCGTCGAGAACGACGAGTTCTTCAGCAATGCCGCGCAAAAGCAAAGCGTAAGCCGAGGTCGAACCGACGTGACCGCAGCCGATAATTGCAATTCTATTTAAATTTGTTGAATCTTTATTTTTTGACATTATCGGATAGATTTTATGCTAAAAACAAAATTTCCGCGACATCGCCTTGTTCTAAGTTTTTATTTTGCGGCACGAAAACCAGAGCATTTGCCCGCGAAAAAGCGATAAAATTCGATGAACCGGAAAAGCGCAGAGTTTCGATTTCGAGTTCGCCTTTTTCGTTTGGTTGAAGCGAAACGGGCAGAAGCGCATCGCGTTCTTTGGTCGCTTTGATCGGATGCGTTAATTTGGCAAAACCTTTTCTAAGTTCTGCATTTGCCGCGTTTTGCATCAATAAAAGCGCAGTTCGCACAAAGACGAAAAATGTCACCGCGACCGAAACCGGATTTCCGGGAAGTCCGAAGATCAAAGTGTTTTCAAGACGTGCAAAAACGGTCGGTTTTCCGGGTTTTAAGCTGACTTTTTCGAAAAAAATCTCCGCACCGATTTCTCTTAGAGCGGGTTTTGTAAAATCATAATCGCCAACCGAAACTCCGCCAGAAATTATCAAAAGGTCGCACGTTTTTACCGCTTTGTTGATTAAATCCTTCAGATTTTCCAGATCATCTTCGGCAATCGGCAAAATTTCAACTTCGGCAAAATCCTTTGCAAACGCCGCAAGCATCCACGAATTTGAATTGCGAATCTGATCTTGCTCGGGTTTTTGTGAAATATCAACGATCTCGCTGCCCGTCGAAAGAATCGTAACTTTCGGTTTTCGGGCAACTTTCACCGTTTCATAACCGAACGAAGCGAGCGTTGCAACCATATTATTTATAACAATTTCGCCGGCGTCAAAAATCTTTTCGCCCGCTTTCATCTCAAAGGATTTTCTAACGATATTTTGATTTTCGTTAGTCGGTTTTAATATTTCGACAAAACCGTTTTCTTCTTCGGTCAGTTCGACCATTTGAACCGAATCCGCGCCTTCGGGAACAGGTGCGCCGGTCATAATTCTGACCGTTTCGCCGGAATTTAATTGATCGTGCCAACCTCGTCCGGCAACCGATTCGCCGACGATTTTCAGCTTTACGGGGGCGTTTTTCGTGTCTTCTTTTTTGACCGCAAACCCGTCCATCTGCGAACGGTCAAACGGCGGCAAATCCATATCGGCGCGGATTTCTTCCGCCAGAACTCTGCCGACTATTGATGATAAATGGGCGGTTT
>JBBRVS010000213.1:0-9625 GCA_038246645.1 Pyrinomonadales bacterium | reverse complement strand
TTAAAAATTGACAAAATTAGGGCTGTATATTGTGCTTTTAAAAATCTATCTACAATATATAGCAGTCAAAATCGTCATCAAAAATTATTGATATTTCTGTGTCCCACTTTTAATTACACCCTTTTTAATATCCATTGGTGCTTAATATATATTTAATAAAATTTCGTGTTAAACTGTTTTTAATTTTTTTATCACAAGACTTTAGTATGTCAACCAACACCCAAGCTCAATTTGATGAAAAACGCTTTGCTTTGAGAATGGCGTTGCGTTTGCCGATTGTCGTTTCGGGACGCACCAGCGACGGCGCGGCGTGGAGCGAACCGACCGAAACCGATGATATTTCAACAACCGGAACGCTTTTTCATTTGAATCAAA
The DNA here is from genome assembly GCA_038246645.1 of Pyrinomonadales bacterium. GTDB lineage: Bacteria > Acidobacteriota > Blastocatellia > Pyrinomonadales > Pyrinomonadaceae > JAHCHG01. The sequence goes on along the minus strand of JBBRVS010000213.1, from coordinate 9,250 downwards.
AGGTCGAAAGCGGCGAAAATCTGTATCTTCGCTCACATCGTCCGGACGGTGTTCCGGTCGAAGTAAAAGCCACGGTTATGCGAACCTCTCCGGCTTCGTATGGCGCGACTCGCGTCGGTGTCGCCATCATCGAACCGAAGGACAACTGGCTGCGGCTTTTTGTCGCGTGGGTTGCCGACGATCATTCCGCCGAAGACGACGACGAATTATAGAATCAATTTGTTTTATCTAAAATTTCCAATTAAAATCAGCCAATTATCAAAAAAATCTGTCTGCAAAGGAATAATTGCGTAAAAATCTATGTCAAATTATGAAACAATACTGGTCGAAAAACGCGGTAAAGTCGCTCTTATAACAATTAATCGCCCCGATAAGCTCAATGCTTTAAGTTCAAAAGTTCACGAAGAAGGCGTTTCCGCTCTGGACGAATTGCGAAACGACTCTGAAATCCGCGTTGTTGTCATCACGGGTGCGGGCGAAAAATCCTTCGTCGCGGGCGCAGATATTTCGGAATTTGCCGGAAAATCCGCCGCCGCCCAGCGCGATATTATGAATTCGCGCTCACTTTTTAATTCGATTGATACTTTTCCGAAACCCGTCGTCGCGATGGTCAACGGTTTCTGCCTCGGCGGCGGCTGCGAACTCGCGCTTGCCTGCGATCTGCGCGTCGCGAGCGAAAAAGCGCGGTTTTCCCAACCTGAAATAAACCTCGGGATTATGTGCGGCGGCGGCGGCACGCAGCGTCTGACGCGCCTGATCGGCGAAGGCAGAGCGATGGAAATGATCTTGACGGGCGATATGATTGATGCCGCCACGGCTCTCGATTTCGGTCTGGTCAACCACGTTTATTCGCCGGAAGAATTGGAAGAAAAAACTTTCGAACTGGCAAACAAAATCGCCGAAAAAGCCCCGATTGCTCTGCAAATGTCGAAAGAAGCCGTAAAATTCGCTTCGCGCTCGAACCTCGACGAAGGCTTGCGCCGCGAAATTGACCTTTTCGCCATCTGCTTTTCCACCGAAGACAAAGAAGAAGGCGTTTCGGCTTTCTTAGAAAAACGAAAGCCCGATTTCAAAGGGAAATAAACGAAAAACGGAAAACGGAAAACGGAAAATGAAAAATCATTTTTCATTTCTCCTTGACTTGACTCGGCTGTTTAAGATAACTTTTCAATTTGCGAAATGAAAAATTTTCCATTTTCCGTTTTCCATTTTGCATTTGAAAAAAAGGGGTCGTAGCTCAGCTGGGAGAGCGCATGAATGGCATTCATGAGGTCAGGGGTTCGATCCCCCTCGACTCCACCAATCAAATCAATAACTTACGGCGAGCGCACGGCTCGCCGTTTTTGTTTCGTTACCAATTCGTTACCAAAATCCGATTTTTTGTCCAAATTATCAACCGCGCGGCGAAGTGCCGCGTCGGTCGCATGCGTATAACGGGTCGTCATCCGAATATCGGAATGCCCGAGAATTTTCATTAACGTAAAAGCATCGGCTCCCGCGTCAGCCATCCGGGTGGCGGCGGTATGTCGCAGATCGTGAAAACGAAAATCCGTAATGCCCGCTTCCTTCACCGCCCGGCAGAAACTTCGCTTGATGTTATCAAGCCTGCCGCCGGTTTTCGGACTCGGAAAAACGAACTCGCTTTTTCGCTTTAAATCATTTAAAAGCATTCGGACGGTTTCGTTTACCGGAACGAGCCGTTTTTTACCCGATTTGCTTTCCCGAATCTGAATTAGGTTGCGAGCAAAATCCACGTCAAACCATTTGAGATTAAAAATCTCGCCGCGCCGCATTCCGGTATGAAGCGCAACCGCCACGATATTTTTAACCAGCTCGTTATCACCCAGAGCGAGGAAAAGTTTCTCCTCTTCTTCGCCTGATAAAACCCGCACTCTTTGATTATTGAGTTTAAGTTTTTTGACCCGAAAACACGGGTTCGCATCAACTAATTCGGAATCAACCGCCAGCGAAAAAATCTTCGAAAGAATGCTCAGATGATAATTGACCGTTGCCGGACTGCGCCGCTTGCCGTGCTTGGTCGGCTTGGTCAAAAATTCCTGTTTGAACGATTCGATCATCGGCGGCGTAATTTGCCTTAAGGTTTTGCCTTTGAATTTCTGCACCAAAACGCGGCAGATCAGAACGTCGCAATAAAACGATTTCTTGTTTGCTTCCGAATAGGGCAGAAATGTTTCCACGACAAAATCCTCAAAACGCCGGTCGGGTTTACTGTCAAAGCCGTATGCCTGCTGAAACACCTGATTCATAATCACGGCTTCGGCAGCTTGAGCTTCCTTTTTTGTGCGGGCGAATTTCAAAGTTCTGATAATCCGCTCGCCGTTATAATAAAAATCACAGACCCATTTGCCCGTGTCCTTTCTTCGTCTTACTGTCATTTGTTACCTCCTTTTCACGCCGTGTGCAAAGTGGTTCTTTTATTTTAATCCATATTGAGCATCTTTCGATACCGCGCATTCTGTTCTTTTTTGGCTTTAGGCGCGTTTTTATCGATTTTCAACGGCTCTAATTTGACCGTTGCTTTTCTTTTGCCGGAAAGATCGTGTTTGCCGATTAAAACGAGTTCGTCTCGGTCAAACCGATACTCACGCCCGACGCGGAAAAACGGCACTCTGCCCTCGCGCACCCAGCGATAGAGGGTTGAAACGCTGATGCTGAGGAACTCGCTGGCTTCCGATAAATCAAGGCGTTGCCCTGCCTGTTTTTCGCCTTTTTTCCGAACATCGTCTTTGGGCTGGGTTAGTTCACGAAGAAAGGCAAGAAGTCCGGTCAGACTAAATATTTTTACTTTGTCCTGAAGTTCAAAAGGAATTGCCATAAAAAGTTTTGCGTTTAGTGTGGGAATTTTTTTCTGGTTGGAAACTATCACCAGAGCATAATCATAGCCCGCCGCGAGACATTTAAGAACATTGTTTATTTCATAATCCAAAGTCGTTACCGAAACTTCGCAACTGATTTTCAAGGTTTCTTTTTCGAGTGAAACATCAATGCTTCCCGCGCCGTCCAAAACACTTTTTTCGATCTCAACGGAAAATCCGTAGCTTTCCGCCATTCGGCGAATTACGGCTTGCAAGTTTTGATGGTGCTGTCCGCCGCGTCCCGTATTCATTTGAGCGCGGCTGTCGGAAGCTATCTTTTCCGGCTTTAATTTTTCTTCAAAAACTTCGCCGGTAACTTTGTGAGCGGAAACGCTTTGCCCGGGTTGAACTGATGGTTCGACATTTGAAGCCTTTTGACCCGGACTATTTTCATTCTCGACTTCCGCTCTTGTTTTGGCATAATTCTGTCGGGTTTGCTTGATGATGGCGTTTCTTCTTTGTGCGGCAATTTCCGCCGGAACTTTTTCCAACGGAAAAGTTTTGAGATTGAAAGAGTGTCGGCTTTGTTCAAACCGAGCAATCGCTTCGCCGACCCCTAAGTTTTTTAGATGGTCTGCGGTAAAAAAAGAAAATCCTTTGGCAAGTCTTTCGGCATCCGCGTCATCAAGGCGAAAACAGATTCGGGCGTAACAATTTGCTAAAACGCTTGCCAGAATATCGGCTTCGCCCGACTGAAACTGCCGCAGTTGCTGGTGAGCCAAGACCAGTCCCAACCGATATTTTCTGACACCGCTTAAAATTTGGTTCATACTTTCGGCGACAAAGTGATGAGCTTCGTCCAAATAGAGAAAAAAGGGCGGACGCTCTTTTTCCGCGACGTTCTGGCGGCTCAAAGTCGCATGATACAGTTTGGCAACAAGCAGACTCCCTAAAAGGTAGGCGTTTTCCTCGCCGATTGCGCCGAGCGAAAGACGCACAAGAAGAATTTTCCGTTCATCCATAATTCGTCTGAAATCAAGCCGGTTATCTTTTTGAGCGACAATATGGCGAATCAGTTTTGATCTTAAAAAAGTATCAAGCCGGGTTAAAAGAGGAGCGAACGGTTTTCCCTTAATTTGCGGAAATTCCGACAACCAGTAATAACGGATTTCTTCATCTTCAACCGTTCTTAAAAAATCTTCTCGGAAATTTCGTTCGATCAAAAAGCGTTTAAGATCAAGCAGATTGCCGCCGCGACTGCTTTCCAGAAAAGCCAACACTGCATTGGCGAGGATCGAGTTCATGACATCGCCCCAACTGGTCGAGAACCGGCGGAAAATTGAAACAAGGTCGGATGAAAGAAGCGTTTTCTCGAGTTCCGAATGAGCCGACAAAATGTTAAAACCAACGGGGAAATCTGCGTCCGAAGCATCAAAGAGAATGACATCCCTCACGCGCGATTCGGGAATTCTTTCCGTTACGGCATCAATCAGGTCGCCGTGCGGATCGAAACAGGCAAAGCCGTTTCCGAGTTCTAAATCCCGGCTCATCATCTGCATCAAAAGAGTTGATTTTCCCGAACCCGACGCGCCGATCAAATGAGCGTGTTTGATTCTTTGGGCGGAGCTGAGAGAAATTTTTCTAACTATTCCGGCGTGTCGGTTTTCGCCTAATATAAGACTTCCTCCGGCAGCAAAGTCGGGGGCGGATTTTGTGAGATTTTCATCACGCTTGAGTTTTGGGGATTTAACCATATCGGAAGGCAAGCGAAAAATTGACGAACATTCGCCCGCGGCAAGAAGCATTCCGGTTCGATGACTGGTGCGATTTAAAAACGATTGAAGATGATTTTCTTTGGTTAATCCGTCGTTGCGAAGCGGGATCAATTCATTTCCCGCAGGCGCGGCGAATTGCCGGAAAAACGCGGTTGTTCTTCGGGCGATCCGGAGAGATTTTTCGCTTGAACCGCTCTGCACGGCAAATCTCACCGCAACGGCAAGAAGCGGACAAGAGAGTTTTACCTTGATACCCGCCAGATGATTGTTCAGATTGGCAAAAATGGGTTTTCCCGTCTGGTCAAAAATTGCTTCCCGCGCTGCCTGTTGCCAGTTTCCGCGAGCGCGGGAAACGAGAACCTGCAAACAAACGGTTTCACCATCGGATATTTCTTCCATTGAAGCAACCAGCGGCAAAAACGGGTCGGTCGCAAAACTTTTCCCGAACGGCAGAGGAATAAACCATTCTTTGCCGAGTCCGAAATCAACTGTTACCGACTCATTTATTCGATTTCTTTGAAAGTTTTGACAAAGTGCGTCTTCCGCGTCTCTCAAATCCAGAGACGGCAAATGACTTTTAAGCTGTGCGAAAACAGCTTGTCTTTCGTGCTTGGGACAGGTAATTTGAAAAACTATCTCGGTTGCGGTACCGATAATTTCAAAGCCGATAAATGAGGCGGAAGAGGCGAGATTCAGGAGCATTTGTTCGGTTTGATCGACGGAAATTTTTAGTTCATTCGGCATATAGATGCGGAATGAAGCAAGCGGGACGGCAGTTTGAGCGCGTGGCGGAAATTTCTCGAAATTATTGACCGAGAAATTATCATCGTTTGAAAGCAGATTCGCGGCTTGTCTGTTTGAAAACAACCGCCCGAAAAGAGTCGGCACTCTGCCGTCATCAACCGGTCGGCTCATTCTTTGCGGCGGGATAAATCTGAAAAAAGCGGGTTCAAACTCAGTCTCATAATCGAAGATTTGAGATCCGCGCCCCGCGCTTTCCCAAAGCCGAAAACTTTCCGCCAGTTGTTCCTGTCGCGGATTTGAAATTCGTTGATTCTGATTTTTATACAATCTATTCGGCATCTCTCACCAGATTTCTTCCCAAACCGGAATTCTTTCTTCAGCCGGTAAAAGGACAAGCCCGTTTTGTTCCCGCAGATCATCAACCAGCCGCAAAATTGTTTCGTGGACGGTATGCTGAAAATACTCGACAAAATCAACCGTATAATATGTGGCGGCGCGGGTTGTTTTTTCTATCAAAAAGCTAAAAAACGGCAGCTCTGCCAATAAATCCGCGACTCCCCGGAAATCTTCGTGAAGCCACCAACTGACGATTAAACTGTTACCAGCGACAAATGCCGAAACATCAAAATACAGTCTTTGATACCGGATTCTGAGATAAATTCGGCGCGGCGAAAACCAGCCGCCTTCATTTCGGGTAATCCGTGAAAACAAAAGATTCGGCAATTCGCCTTCCGTCAGAGAATTCTCGACTGTTTCGTAAAATTCAAGCGGCGAACAGGCAGGCATTTCAAGCGAAGTTTGCCAACGGGCTAAAATGTTTCCGTCCGGGTTCGGCATAGTTTTTAATCAAAAATATTTCCCCTCTGATCCGGTTCACGATGCTCGTTCCGGAGCGGCGGTCTGCCGCCGACGACCGGGCGATAAGGGTTGAGCCGTTGAGTGCGGCGTTCCCGCTGAAAGAAAAACTGCCCCGTCCGCCACAAAAAGCGAAACGGAAACGTAACCGCATAAATCAAAGTTTGAAAAACAACCGTTTGCAGGGCTTGAAGCCATCTTGCTTTCGGAAATAGTAGGCTTAAAACCGCTCCGACAAAAAAGGGGATAAGCAAAATACTCAAAATCTGAATCCACAGCGGCAAGCCGAGCCAAAACCAAAGCGCGTGATTATAGCCGATTGCCAAAAGAACAGGCGCGAAAATCAGCCAAATCAGAAATTTGTAATAGTTTTCCGGCTTGCCTTTACCAAACAAAACCATCAGCCCGAACACCGCGATTCCCAATAAAAGAATTCCGCCGATCATTTATTTTTTCTCTCCAGAACTTTCTTTATTAATGCCAAGCCGATTCTTTGCCGGACTTGACGCTTTGCTATCAAACAGGCTTTCGGCAAAGCAAACCGTTTTTTGTATTGCGCGCGAAAGGCTTCGTTTTGATAGATCAGCGAAACCGGCACGGAAATTATTTTTGCATTAAACCCTCGGTCGGCTAAATAGCTTTCAATTTTTTGCGTCCCGGAGTTTTTTTTGAGTTCAATCGTCAGCCGAAAAAATGACGGCAGAATGTCTTGCTCTCTAAAATCGGCGGCTTTTATCAAACCGCTTTTGTTTAAGCAGTCAATGACCTGCAAGCATTCATTTTGATAAATTTTGAGTTTTTTCAAGGATTCTTCAAAACAGGCATTCGCCCAGATCGCCGCCAGAGGATGAATCCGCCCGTTAAAACCAAATTCATTGACCGTTTCGAGTCCGAGTTCGCGTTTTTGCCGGAAAGGGTGCTGCGAGAAAAAAAGCAGTCGTTCGTAAATGTCCGTATTGTCGGTAACAATCGCCCCGCCTTCACCCGCAAACAGGGTTTTCCCCGAAGTAAAAGAGATAACCAGCGCGTCTGCCAGATGACTAGCCGGAAATCCGTTGCGGCTTGCGCCAAAGCTCTGGGCGCAATCGGCGATATACCACACGCCCGCTTCATCGGCTAATTTCCGCAGGGCGAAAGCGTCCGCCGGATTGCCGAGAATATCAACTGCCAAAATCGCCTTTGTTTTTTTTGTTATCACTTGGCTTGTTTTTTCGGGATCGATGGTTAAAGTTACCGGGTCAATATCGGCAAAAACGGGTTTGTTTTCTAACATCAACCAGCTTGCCAGACTTCCCCCGAAAGTATAGGGTGAGGTAATAAACTCCGCATTTTTCAGATCGAGAGCGAGGGCGATTGCCAGCAGTCCGGTGGTGGCGTTGGCGACGCAAAGCGCGTATCTTTTCCCGTAATAGGCGGCGAGTTTTTGCTCGAGTTCGCAAGTCGCGCCCGTGCCGAAAAGATGCTCCGCTTGCGCCGCCGTTTCGGAAGACGCGCCGACGCCGATATAATCCTTTACCGCTCGATAAAGTTCTGCTTCGTGTTTAGACATTGACATTCGGTTTTAGTTCCTCGATTCTTTTATTTAATTCGGTTTCGTTAATTTCGCCCGTCTGCTCATTGACAATACCTTTCAGATAATCGGGAAAATTATACTCGCCGGGCGCGTCGCTCCACGGCAGGAATGAGCGCGACGAGCAACATTTGATCGCCCAGAGGTCGGCATAAACCGTCGAAGTAAAATCCGTCGTCGCGCAGAGGTCGTGTGCGGCAAACAGGATGTCGTTTGCTTCAAAAGCCGATTTGCCAGAAAGCAGAAGCGCGTTGCTCAAAGCACTTCGCAGATGACGCGGGTTTGCGCCCTTCTGATAAAAAATAACGGCGGCTTCAATGATTTTTGCATCTGCCGGATTTAACTTGCTTTGCGGGGCAATTCTTTGAGCGGTGGCAACAATGATTGACGGAAAATCTTCCCTCAGAGGAAACAAAACCGGAATCACGATAAAGCTCGAACGCATCGCCGCCCCCATCGCCCACGGGCGATTCGTCGTCGCTATCAAAAGGGATTTTCCGCGTCTGGTTTCATCAGAAAGCGCGGTCAAAAGCGTTGCGGTCACGGCGCGGCTCGCCCCCGAATCGCCGTCAAAACCGCCCCGCTCTAACGGAAAGGCTTCCGAGATTTCATCGCAAAAAGCGACGTTCGGAGTCCACTCCTTAAGTGCTTGTTGTTGCAAACGCGCTTTTCGTTCGGTTTCGCCGACGAGCGATCCTTTCGGCGAAAGCATTTCGTAAGCAGGTGATTTGCCGAAATGTGCAACCAGTTTGGAAAGATCGGTTTTAGCGGTGCCGGGTGCGCCTGCCAGCAGCACCTGACCGGGCATTGAGGCATCGCCGCGCAAAAGACAATTCGCAAGGCGCATCAGAATAGTCTGGGGTTTTTCGACGTTTTTTCCGACCAGACTGATATTTTGCACACTATTTGTATCAAGCGGTCTGAGTGTGCCTTCGGATAGTTGTTCGACATCATGATTTTTTTGTTCCGAAATTTCTTTCGAGGTCAAAACCCGCTTTCCCCGGTGCGAAGCGCGAAGCAGATTTTCGATTCCGCGATTCGGCGTATTAATGGTTAAGGCGATCACCCCTTCGGCAGTGAGTTCCGGTTCAAACGCGGCTTCGCCGTAAAGTTCCAACGCAGTTTTGAGAAATTCTTTTTTCTCCGCTTGGTCGGGTTGCGGAAGATGAATGTGATGAAGCGCACCACAAACGAGATCGTCAATCAGACTCAGTAGATCCAAATTTTGAAAAAATGCTTTATTAACAAGTATTTGAAAACAAGGCTTCGTTGCCCGAATCAACCAATTTTTCAAGAATCTAAAAGAAAACTTGTCAAATTTTCCAAAAATTGAGCAAAAAATCTACATTTTTGATATTTCCTATTTCAAAGATTTTCAGCATATTGCTGATATTTATTAAAATTTGGATCTACTGATACTGGGGAGTGTCCGGAGATTTTCCGGTAGCGTATTATGATGTTCACTAAATTTATAAAATCTTTCTTAAAGG
>JBBRVS010000212.1:0-9642 GCA_038246645.1 Pyrinomonadales bacterium | reverse complement strand
TTGGTAAGCGACAACATAAACTTCCCTGCCGAGAACCGTTTCATTTCCGGTCAACACAAACTCGAAAAACGGGCGAAAATTGTCCGATAAAACCGGAGCTTGCATCAAGGTTAAACCGTAAATTTCCAGAGTTTTATCAAACCGCAGACTTTCCTTTTGTACTTTTTCCAGTTCGCTTTCAAGCGAACCCGTTTTTTGGATTTGCGAGAAAAATTCGTCCGGCGTTCTATTCTTTTCGGAAATAGGTTTGCCGTCAACTTTTGTCACATTTCTGAATTCGGAAACGACGGAAGCGTCGCGCTCCGATTGATAAACCAGAAAATTCGATTCGATAATTTGCCGCTTGCTTAAATCGCCGTTTTGTTTATAGCTTTCAAAGGTTTTGGTTTCTTTGGATATCAAATCCTTGAAACCTTCCGTATAAACAACGGTTTGCGCGTCGGCATTTTTCAGAATCGTTTCCAAATCCTGCGCTGAAGAAAAACCCGCGCTGAAAGCAAATAAAATAAAGCCGAAAACTGCAAATTTAAACATCTTTTTTTCTACTCCTTGAAAAATAAAACTTGATTTATTATTCAAACACAATTTTAATAGAAACAACAAATTTTATGAAAACACAACCCGATATTTGGAAACGGATCGAATCGAAGGAAATCGCCGATTGCCGCGTTTTCCGCGTCAGAGAAGATATTTCGCGGCGCAGCAATGATTCGGCGGAACATACGTTTTTTGTCATCGAAAACCCCGATTGGGTAAATATCATCGCGCTGACGAAAGATGAAGAAGTCGTGCTTATCGAGCAATTCCGGCACGGCGCGGAAGAAATTGTTTTGGAAATTCCGGGCGGAATGCTCGATAAAGATGAAAATCCCGAAACGGCGGCGCGGCGCGAGCTTCTGGAAGAAACGGGTTTTGAATCGGACGAATTTATTTATCTGGGAAAATCATACCCGAATCCGGCGATTCAAAATAATACGATCTATCATTTTCTGGCAAAAAACTGTAAAAAAACGAGCGAAACGAGTTTTGATGAACACGAAGACGTAATTACAAAATTAGTTCCGTACAACGAAGTCAAAAGTTTGATAGAAAGCGGCGAAATCACGCACGCGCTGGCGGTTGCGGGATTTTATTACACGGCTTTGCATTTTAATAAACTTTAAAAACGTACCGCCGGCGTCTCGCCGTCTGTCGTGAGTGCGTCTCGCACTCACGTGTGAATTTGTAAAAGTCAAAAGCGGCGAGCGGGACGCTCACCAGACAGCCGTCGAGACGACGGCGGTACAATTTAATTATGCGAATATCTAGAATAATAATCTATTTTTTGATCGGAATTTTTCTGGCACAAACCGTTTATTATTATTCGGCGTTGCCGGAAAAAATGGCTTCGCATTTTAACGCCGCGGGCGAAGCGGACGGCTGGATGTCGAAAAATTCGTTTTTTATTTTTGAAGGCGGAATTTTGCTGCTGATCTTAGCCGAATTTACTTTAATTCCCTATCTGATAAAAATATTGCCCGCTTCTCTGATAAATCTGCCGAACAAGGATTTTTGGCTGGCAAAGGAAAGACGCGCCGAAACTTTTGCGGCGATCGGAGAATATTTTGAATGGTTCAGCATTTTGCTGCTGGCATTATTTATCGCGATCAATCAACTAGTTTTTCGCGCAAATCTCAAACAAGAAAATCTTTCGGCGCTCGCCATGTGGCTGATTTTAGGCGCGTTTTTCGCTTTTACGATTTTCTGGCTTGTGAAATTTGTCAGACGGTTTAAAATTAAGACCTATGAAAATTGAATTAACAAAAATCGCACACGCCCGCTCGGGCGACAAAGGCGACACGGCAAATGTCGGTTTGATCGCATTCAAAGACGAATTTTATCCGATCTTAGTTCGGGAAGTTACGGCTGAAAAAGTGAAGGCGCATTTCGGTGAAATGGTCAAAGGCGAGGTCGAACGCTTTGAGCTGCCGAATCTGAGCGCATTAAATTTCCTTCTGCACGAATCCTTGGGCGGCGGCGGAACGCTTTCTTTGATGACCGACGCGCAGGGAAAAACCTTTTCGACCGCGCTTCTGCGGATGAAAATTGAACTTAATGATTCTGAAACTAAAGAATTAGAATTGAAATGAAGACAGATTTAGAGAAAAAAATTAAATTCGACTACGCGCAGATCGGCGGCGTAAAACTGCATTACGCAACTGCCGGTACGGGCGAAAAACTCGTAATTTTGTTGCACGGGTTTCCCGAATTCTGGTATTCGTGGCGGCATCAGATTGTCGCCTTATCTGATGAATATACGGTGGTTGCGCCCGATATGCGCGGGTTTCACCGGTCGGACAAACCAAAAAAAGTTGCCGATTATGAACTTGCTAAGCTGGTTGACGACGTGATCGGTTTGATTCATCATTTCGGACGCGAAAAAGCCGCCGTCATCGGACACGATTGGGGCGCTTTGGTTGCGTGGTCTTTGGCGATGAATCATCCCGAATATTTATGGAAGCTCGGCGCATTGCAAGTTCCGCCACCACCGATCTGGAAGAAAAATCAGAGTTTGAAACAATTTTTCGCCAGCTGGTATATGTTATTTTTCCAAATCCCGTTTTTGCCGGAATTTCTCCTTAAACTCAGCGATTACAAGATTTTAAGCGATTCGCTGAAAAAATCTACTGCCGAAGAAAACATTTTTACCGATGCTGATATTTATGAATACAAAAAGGCTTGGAGCGAACCGTTTGCACTAACGGCAATGCTTAATTATTACCGCGCCAATGTCTTGCAAAGATTGTTCACGAAAGATGAAGAACTGCCGAAGATCAAAGTTCCGACGCTTTTTATTTACGGCGAAAAAGACCGGGCGATTTTGCCCGAAACCGTCGCGGGAATCATTGAAATGATTGATGCCGATTATGAAGAAATCCGCATCCCGCAAGCCGCGCATTGGGTTCAGCAGGAAGCTAAAACAGCGGTAACACAAATTTTGCGTGAATTTCTGGCAAAATAAAATTGTGACATTTTATTACTGAATAAACAGCGAATAGTTAATAGTTAATAACGAACAGCTATTCGCTTTTAACTATTAACTATTCGCTGTTTATCAAAGGAAAATATGAGTAAAAGTCTGGTTTTGCAGAAAGCGATAAAATTTGCCCTACGAATTGTCAAACTTTATCGTTATTTAACGGAAGAAAAACACGAATATGTTTTGAGTAAACAAATTTTGCTTTCAGGCACGCACATTGCAAAATTTATTAAAGATGCGACGCAAGCCGAATCAAAACAAGCCTTTTCCGCCGATATGCAAATAGCCTTAAAACGCGCTTCGGAAACCGAGTTTTGGCTGCTGATTTTGCACGAAGGCGAGTTTCTCGAGGAAAAACCATATAATTCGATAAACGAAGATTGCGTCGAACTAATCAAAATGCTGACAACAAGCGTCAAAACTTCAAAAGAAAATGTCTGAAATTTTAACTTCTACCGAAAATTCGATCTTTACGATCACGCTGAATCGCCCGGAAAAGCGCAATGCTTTGAACGACGCGCTGATAAATTCATTGAAAGATGCTCTGCGCGAAGCCGACAAAGATAACGATTTACGCGCAATTTTAATTAAAGGCGCGGGCAAGGATTTTTGTTCAGGCGCGGATTTATCGGCGTTGCAGAAAATCGCCGAAAGCGATGTTTTGGAAAATCTTTGGGATGCGGAAAATCTGATGCACCTTTTTTCATTGATTCGCAAAATTAAAATCCCCGTAATTGCTGCCGTTCACGGTCGCGCTTTGGCAGGCGGTTGCGGTTTGGCAACGGCTTGCGACATTGTTTTGGCAAATAAATCGGCGATTTTCGGCTATCCCGAAGTTAAAATCGGTTTCGTTCCGGCGATGGTGATGGCGATCTTGCGCCGTAATTTAAGCGAAAAACGCAGCTTTGAATTAATTACCAGAGGCTTTAATTTCGAGGCGGAAACGGCAGAAAAATTCGGTTTGATAAATCACGTTTTTGCGGACGAAACTTTTGAGGAAGATGTTTCAGATTTCGCCGCCGAATATACAAAAGTCAGCCGTTCAGCGGTTGTTTTATCAAAAAAACTTCTCTATCAAATGGACGGAATGACTTTTGAAACCGCGCTCGAAGTCGGCGCAGAAGTCAATACGATTGCCCGCCTGACGGAAGATTGCCAAAAAGGAATCGCGAAGTTTTTGGAAAAATAACCCCGCTTATTCAGAGTAAGGAATTTAAGCTAAGCAGGTAACGAATAAGTTTGGGACATTATGAAAATTCTAAAACTCCTATAACTTTCTTACTCACTATAAATTAGGAATTTTCTTATACCGAGTTGCGTGAAAAAGATGAGAATCTTTTTCACGCAGATTTACGCGGATGGCGCGGATAAATCATCGAAAAATCAGCGTTTATCTGCGGCAAAAATAAATTCATTATATTTCCGTAACTTGGTATTACATTTTCCGTTATCCATTTTCAATTATCCATTCGTTCTTATTTCACCTGAAAAATCAGAAAATAATCCATTCCGTCGCCTTTGACGAAATCGTGTTCTTCCTTTAATTTAAATCCCGCTTTTTCGGCTTCCGCAATGACGGTATCTTTTTTTATTCCGTGATCCGCGCCGTCGCCGTTTTTTTCGATTATTCCGACTAAAGCATCTTTTTTCAAAGATTTACGCAAATTATCAAGAAGTTTTACGGGTTGCGAGATTTCGTGATAAGTCTTTAGGATCAAAACCGCATCAACCGAATCAGCCTTTAATTTCGGATCGTCTTCTGTTCCTAAAATCGTTTCGATATTTGTAAAATTTTCTTTTTTGGCGCGTTCGTTAATATATTTTATTGCGTCTTCATTGATTTCAACGGCGAAAACCTTTCCTTTTTCGCCGACCTTTTTTGCCGCCAGAACCGTAAACCAGCCCGAACCCGCGCCGATGTCGGCAACCGTTTTGCCTTCCGTGATTTTTAAAACTTCCAACACGCGTTCGACTTGAAGATTTTCGGCGCGTTTTTCGCCTTCAAAAATCGAAAGATCGCCCGTGTATGGATCGCTCGTCGAACGATTTATGTTGGTATCAAAAGGCGTGGCGGTGGCGGTGGCGGTGGCGGTCGGAGTCGGTGTAAATTCCAGTTTTGAAGTAGAAACCGTTTGACACGAAGAAGAAACAAGCGCAGCAAACACAGACAAAAAAATAACTTTTGCTAAAACAAGCGCGGCAACAAATTTTTTCATAAACTTATTGTGACTGATTAGCGAGTGATTTTTCAAGCGGATTTTCGCAAATCTCGTCAATCAAACCGATTTTCAAAGCTTCTTCGGCAGAAATCCTCTTTGCCGTCAGCAAAATTTCGAGAGCTTTTTTCCTTCCGACCAGACGCGGCAAAAGTTGTGTTCCGCCCCAACCCGTGATAATTCCGAGTCGCGCGCCCGGATGCGCGAAAACCGAACGCGGCGAAGCAATTCTTTTTTTGCACGAAAGTGCCAGATCGAGCGCACCGCCCAGACAAAATCCGTCAATCACGGCAATCGTGTTTTTTGAGGAATTGTAAATTTCCTGCAACAAACGCTGCCCGCGCCAGCCGAATTCGGTTGCCGTTTTTTCCATTAAACGCGCAACTTCATTCAAATTCGCGCCCGACGCAAAAGTGTCGCCCGAACCTGTAAAAATAACGGTTTTAATTTGAGAATCCGAGTCTGAAAATGTAAAAATTTCTTTGATTTCTTCGAGAGTTTTAACCGAAAGCGGATTTTTGATTTCAGGGCGGGAAAAGCGTATAACGGTAGTTTTATTAACAAATTCAATATCCAAATTTTTAAAATTAAATCTGTCTTTATCCGTGTTCATCTGTGGTTAAATTTAGAAGAAAACTGCCCACGCGGCAAAATCTTCCGTAAAATTTTCAAAGTGATGCGGCAGTTTTGCCGCAACAAAAAACGCATCGCCCGCAGTGCAGGAAAATCTTTCATTTTCAATAATTAACCCGCCCGAACCGCGCACGATGAAATAAAATTCGTCTTCTTCGTGAAATGTCTGAAAATCATCCCCGCGCGGTGCGAAAAAGACGAGCGACACATTTCCCTTTCTAAACGGTTCAATATCAAAAACGCCGTTTTTCCATTTTTCATTTGCCGGCAGAGGCAATTTTGCCAGCATTTCTTCGATTGGAAATTTCATTTATTGATTCAAATTGACGTTGTAATATCAACGCGTTTTTTCAGCTCGGTAAAAATCGCAAAAACTTCGCGGTCGGTTCTTTTTGCCAGTTTTTTTTCTTCTTCGCGCCGCGCCTTAATTTTCTTGAAATTTTTCAAAACCTGCCAGAATGCCAGCAGAAAACCGGGTTTGAGCGTGATCGGCGCGGTTAAAACGAGGATGCAAATCCAGTAAATATGCGATCTGATCATTTCGCGGTCGTGCAGATTTATCCAGTTAAAAATGATCCGGTTGCGCTGTTTGACGCGCCAGATCTGGCGGCGGTTAAATGTCCGCATGGTCGAGGAAATCCGGTGATAAACAGTTGCTCGCGGTTCGTAAACGACCGTAAAACCGCGCTTCCAGGCGCGATAGCTGATCTCTATATCTTCCCAGTAATTCGGGTAGAGCAATTCTTCAAAACCGCCCATTTCCAGAAATTTCCGGCGATCATACATCGTCGAACCGCCGCCGCCGAACATCGAATAAAACGCGTTTTGCTTTTTGTTGCCGTTCAAACCGACTTCCAGATAGCTCTCGTGAACGCGGATAAACCCGCGCGAAAAATCTCCGATCTTGCCCATTCCGCAAATATGTCCGCCTTCAAAATCATAAGCCTTGCAATGCGCGGCGAAAATTTCCGGATTTTCAAAATTTTCGACCAGCGGCAAAATCGCGTCTTCATTTACTTCGACATCATTATTAAGCAAAAAAACCAGCGGAAACCGCGCCGAATTAATGCCTTTATTAGTCGTTGCGCCGAAGCCTTGATTCACATCGTTTCGCAAAGCACACAGTTCAACGCGCTCGTTTGAATCGGTATTTTGCCGTTTGATTCTCTCGCGCTGCGCCAGAAGCCAGTTGTAGGATTCATCCGTGCCGCCGTCATCAACGACGATGATTTCGACATTACGGTTTGTTTGTTTGGAGTAGCGTTCGGCGGCTGAAATAACAGACGGCAAAAAACGCTTGAGCAAATCAATGCCATTCCAGGTCGGAATGACGATACTAACATCAGATTTCATAGAATTTGTTGACGGAAGGTATTTCCCGGCAATCTTTTTAATTAATAATCAAATTACCACAATTTTATCGGTCGAGGGCGCAATTTTATTAAAATCTATCAGGGGACGCGGATCAGGCTCGATCAAACTGCGCGGAACGGGTTCGCGCTTCCAGTAAAGCTCGAACAGTTTTTCGCCGCTGTTCGCCGTTTCAATGACATTTATCAAATAATGAAAATCGGCGTGGAAAAAGCGGCAATACGCTTTGTCCATTTCGATTGATAAATCCGGTTCGACTTCCGCAATCAGTTTTCTGCCGATTTCCGCCGCCTCGCGTTCGTGATCGTAAATAAGCTGCACGTCTTCCGGCGCAAGTGTTTTTCCGAGCTGCAAAACCAGATAATTCGACCGCTCGACACGCGGCGTTTTATTAAGGAGCTGGCACATATGCCCGTAGAGATGCGCGACCGTAAACCAGCACGCGAACGGCGCGGCAACCTTCGGATAAAGAGTGATCTCGTCGCCTTCGAAAATCCCGATAAACCGCGCGTGATCCGGCTCGGAAAAATCGTCTTCGACCTCAACACCGAGGTCTTCGACGCGTTTTCTCAGACGAATTAAAGATTCGCTAACATCTTCGCCATCAGGCAATTCATAAAGTTTTTCCATACTTTTTAATTCTTAAATTGATTCCGGCAAAACAAATGCGCCGAGATGCGGTTTGTCGGTGTTAAGTGTTGTTTCGAGAGCGATGTGCAAAGCGTCGCGCAGGTTTTCGGGCGTAACTATGGCATCCACAAAACCGCGCGCCGCCGCGTATTTGGCATCGAGTTCGCGGTCGTAAGTTTCGCGCACTTTGTCCATTTCGGCTTCCATCGTCGCGTTGATTTCCTTACCTTCGCGTTTTAATTTTTCGATCTGCGTGCCGAAAATCGCGACCGCCGCCGAATCGCCTTCCATCACGCCCATTCTGCCCGTCGGAAGAGAAAAAATAAAATCGGGATCGAAACCTTGCCCAGCCATCGCGTAATAACCCGCGCCGGACGCGTGATTGATGGTTAAAACGAGTTTCGGAACGGTGGCGGTCGCCATCGCTTCAACGAATCTTGCGCCGGCTCTGATAATTCCCGAATGCTCGGCTTCCGCGCCGACCATAAAGCCGGAAACGTCTTGAACGAATAAAATCGGCGTGTTGTGCCGATTGCAGTTTTCGATAAAATACGCCGTTTTTTCCGCCGATTCGGTATAGACGATGCCGCCGAATTTCGGCGATTTGCCTTTGCGCGTAACCATTCCGCGATGATTGGCGATGATTCCGACTTGAATTCCATTAATTCGCGCCGTGCCGCAAATCATTTCTTTCGCGTAATCGGCTTGAAATTCATCTAATTCGCCGCCATCCAAAAAACAATTCAAAACCTCGCGCATATCATAACCGGCGCGATGATCTTCGGGCAGAATTTCGTAAAGTTTTTCCGCCGGATTTTTCGGCTTTTTCGGTTTTTCAATCGAAACATTCGTTTGAAATTTGTTCGGCAATTCCGAAACTAATTTGCGAATTTTTTCGATGCAGGATTTTTCGTCCTTCGTGTGATAATGCGCCACGCCGGAAATCGAATTATGCGTCATCGCGCCGCCCAAAGTTTCGTTATCAATCGTTTGCCCGGTCGCGCCTTTGACCAAATTCGCGCCGCCCAAGCCCATAAATGACGTGCCTTCGACCATCAAGATCACGTCGGAGAGTGCCGGCAAATACGCGCCGCCCGCGACGCACATTCCCATCACGGCGGAAATTTGCGGAACTTTCAAATATCGGCGCATAATCGAATTGTAATAAAAAATCCGCGCCGCGCCGTATTGCCCCGGAAAAACACCGCCCTGATACGGCAAATTCACGCCCGCCGAATCAACCAGATAAATTATCGGCACGCGCGAGCGCATCGCAATTTCCTGTGCGCGAAGAATTTTTTTAATCGTTTCGGGATACCACGCGCCCGCTTTGATCGTCGCATCGTTGGCAACAACAACCGCTTCGCGCCCGTGAATTTTGCCGATTGATGTAACAACCGCCGCCGCCGGTGCCTGACCGTTGTATTCGTCATAAGCAACGAGCAGACCGATTTCCTGTTGATAAACGTCCGTATCAAAGAGCAGATCAACGCGTTCCCGCGCAGTCAATTTCCCCTGCGAGTGAATTTTCTCAATTTTCTCCGCGCCGCCGCCGAGTTTTAGTTTGCGTTCAAGACGTAAAAATTCATCGGTTAACTCGTGGAGTCTGGTTTGTTTTTCTTGGGTTTTCATCTTCAAATACTTTCGGTTAATTTCTTTTTTCTACTACCAAACTGGTCAATATCTTTTTCTTTGGAAAGCAAAAATTTTAAAAATGATTTCCCTTGGAAACGACAGGTTTGCATAATCCCTACCAATCGAAAATACTCCGGT
>JBBRVS010000211.1:0-9708 GCA_038246645.1 Pyrinomonadales bacterium | reverse complement strand
ATTCGTATTTTCGAGCGGCGTGAAATAATCATAGCGCAATCCGAGATTGAGCGTCAGATTCGGCGTCACGCGCCACTGATCGGTAAAATACAACCCATATGTGTCGTATTGATATTTTTGCAGACTCGGCGCACCGATCACGGGACCTGTTACCGGATCAACGATATTTGCCTGAACCGTTCCGTCGCCGACAACTCCGCCGAGCAAATAGCGCAGCGAATCGGCAATTGCCCGATCCGACGCGCTGATGCCGCCCGGAAACAAAGCCGGATTTAAGGACGGCGTGTTTAAATTAGCGGTTGTTGAAATATTGTAGATCGGAACGGCGTTAAAATTGGTTTGTGAACCGATTTTCCGGCGATTAAATTCTATTCCGAAACGCATCGTGTGATTGCCTTTCGAATAGGAAGCATTGTCCTGAAAAGTATATTGATCGGTGTTGCGTCCCTGATTTTGAAAACCCGGTTCGGGCGTGGTCAAGCCTAAAGGCAGACCGCCGATCAGATAATTAGGTCGGAAAAAGCGGCGATTGCCGGAAAAACGGATCGCTGTAAACCTATGCGCCGCGCACTTCATTGGTAAAACTCGAACCGAGAACCGAGCTGTAACTCAATAGATAAGAAGCGGTCGGTCCGCCCTGCACGACGAACGGCTGCTGGAGAAAACCGCCCGGATCGTCTTGCCGGTCATCGGCATTATCGTTGTATTTATAAACGAAATAGATGTTGTTGCGGTCATTCAGATCAACATCGAAACGGGTTGTAAAACTGTTGCGCGTGTCATTGTCATTTTGGTTAAAAACAAAATCCTGCGTGACAAAACCCGTCGAAATCGCATTTTGGAACGATGAATTTCCGGCAGTCGGTGTCATACCGAGAAATCGCGCCTGAACGGTCGGATCGAGCGGCAAAATTCCGCCGGCATTATTAAAAGCCGTTACTCTCTCAGGGGTCGAAAGATCAAATCCCGTTCCCGATAAAAGATTAACCGTGCGGAGAACGCCGCCGTTATCGCGGTAGGAAAATGTTCCGTTGCGGAATGGCGATAAAAGAACACGATTGGTCAACGGCGCGGTCTGGCGCAGTGCGAATCTTTCGTAAGCGGCAAAGAAAAAGCCTTTATCCTTATAAAAGGTCGGCGAACCTTCGCCGAAGCCGGGAAGCGGCAGCGGACCGGAAACTTTTCCGCCGAATTGATTACGATTTAAAAAAGGTCTTTCCGTGCCGGAAGCGTTATTTCCGAAATCGTTTGCCGCAAATTTTGAATTGCGGTTATAGGCGAATAATGCGCCGTGAAAATCTCGTCCGCCGCGCGGCGTAACGAGCTGAACCTGCGACGAACCGCCGTTGCCGAGTGCGGCGGAAGCATTTTGCGTCGTGACGGTAAATTCGCCCGTGTCGTCAACCGACGGGCGATCCTGCACGAATCCGCCGGAACGGATAAAATTGTCCTGAACATTAATGCCGTCGCGCGTGAAATTTACCGAAGACGAACGCTGCCCGTTGATCGAACTGCTCGTCGCATTTACGCCCGCCTGCAAATTTAATAAAGCCAATGGGTTACGCCCGTTGATCGGCAGATCCAAAACCTGACGCGGGCTGACCGTGTTGCTCAGTTCGGCGTTGCTCGAATTAACGATCTCGGCACCCGCCGAAACATTGACAACCTCATCAACTCCGCCGACTTCCAAAAGCGGATTCAATGTGTATTCGCGGTTGGCATCAATTTTTACGTCGCTGGAAACAAAGGTTTTAAAGCCTTGCCGGGTAATTTTTACGGTATAAGTTCCGTAACTCAGCTGTTCAAACTTAAATGCGCCGCTGTTATCCGTCACGGTTGTCAGCTCACGCCCCGTCTGATTATCGGTAACGGTAACGGTTGCGCCGGGCAGAAGACCGTCGGCACTCGAAACATTTCCGAGCAAAGTTCCGGTCGTTGATTGCGCCGGTGAAACTGCCGCGCATAAACAAAGCAAAATCATGGCAAAAACTGTCTTTTTCATAAATTTAACTCCTTGAAATTTTTTTTGTTGACCGGAAAATTGGCGGCGAAACGGGTTTTAGGTTTTTTCGTTTAGCTTTTTTTTGAAAAACACGAGTGTTTTCAACCGGAAGGGCTTAAAATCAAACATAAAAGCCCTCTTCACCGTCAATGTTCCTGTCGTCAACAGGATTTTTTTGGCGCAACAGTTATTCCAAATTAGTTTGGAATTGAAGCCGAAGATTTGATTTGATATTTTTTTTAACCTTGAAATGAGCAATAATCGAAAGGATTTTATTGAAGTTAAGATCAGATTTTATCTTTTTTTGAGAAAGATTTTAGGGTCGCAATGTCTTTCGGCAAGAAAATTATATACGGAATTTTAAGAATCGAAATTTTGGATGTTTTTAGGTTAAAAATCAGACAATAAGTCTGTCGAGTCTGTCGAGTCTAGCGGATCTAGCGGGTTGATAGAACTCAATTCAGACTCAATAGACTCGCCGAACTCGACAGACTCGACAGACTTCGCTAGACTATTGATTTAACAACGCGTGGTGAGTTACGGCAACTTGCGACCACGAAAAAAATCGCTAAAAAGCTAAGAGTTTCGCGAAAAAATAATTTTTATAAAAGAAAACTCTGCGCTTGTTTAGTGCAGAGTTTTTTGATTTTTCAGAAACGCGATGGCGGAACTTTTTTATGTCAATAATTTTGCAGTTCATTTCTCCAATGGCGGCGGCGAGGCTGTGTTTGAAGGTTTAGTGATTTTGGGCAGAAAATTTCCCGACGAGAAAACTGTGCGCGAAATGACCGATTATCTGCAATACAGTTTGGATACTTTCGGTTACGGATGCAGATTTTTTGATGTTGATAAATTACCCGAAGGATTGAATCATCGGCATCTTGCGGAATTTGCGCGATTGATAAATTTATTTTGCATCGAGCTGACAAAAACTCAATCCGAACTCGAAGCAACGAGGATTGACTGGAGTTTTGCGCGGCGAATGGATTTTCTCGCCAGATTGATGAATATGTATTCGCTGATCGGAGATGTTCTGCGGGAAAAGGGAATAGAAATTCCAAAGCAGGAAATTCCGCTTTCGACGGAAGAAAAAATTACGGTCGAAAGAGAAAGACTTCTTGCGGTTCATCGGCAAACGAAACATCGTCTGAATAATTCCGAACAGTTTGAATCATGGGAAAAAATCGCCAAACTTTATGAACAGGACAAAACTTTCACAGACCTTGAAATTCTAAGTTTGGTATATTCCATATCTACCGAATTGATTGACGATTCGGTTTCAAAGGAAAAGAAAATTTCGATTTATAAGAGATTTCTGAAAATCCGAACGCAAATCGGCGATAAAGAAGACATCGAACTAATCGGTGGAATAATTGAAGATATAGAAAAAGAATAAATATTTTTATGAAATCATTTCTCGAATTATTAAAAGAAAAAGTCGTCGTTTTCGACGGCGCGATGGGAAGCAATCTGCAATCGCAGAATTTGACGATCGAAGATTGGGGCGGCGCGAACTTTGAAAATTGTTCGGAAAATCTGCTTTATACCAAGCCCGACGCGATTGCGCAGGTTCACGTCGGATTTCTCGAAGCGGGCGTTGACGTGATCGAAACGAACAGTTTCGGCGGCGGCGAAGTCGTCCTGGCGGAATTCGGGATTGCCGATAAAGCCTACGATGTCAACAAAAAAGCTGCTGAATTGGCGAAGAAATTGGCGAACGATTATTCCCAAAAGAATTTCCCGCGCTTTGTCGCCGGTTCGATGGGACCGGGAACGAAATTGCCGACGCTCGGGCATATTTCTTACGAAAATCTGAAAAAATCCTACGACGAACAGGTGCGCGGACTTTTTGACGGCGGCGTTGATATGTTTATCGTCGAAACCTGTCAGGACATTTTGCAGACGAAAGCCGCGCTTCGTTCGATCTTTGAATTTTTCGAGCAACAGCGCATCAAACTGCCCGTCATCGCGCAGGTTACAATCGAAACTTTCGGCACGATGCTCAACGGCACGGAGATTTCCGCCGCTTTGACCGCGCTCCAGCCGTATCCGATTGACATTATCGGGATGAATTGCGGCACGGGTCCCGATCAGATGACCGAGAATGTGAAATATCTGTGCGAAAATTCGCCGTTTCCGGTTTCGGTTCTGCCGAACGCGGGAATGCCGGAAGTCAAAGACGGTCAGCAGTTTTACACGGAAACGGCGGAAGATTTTTCTAAAAAAGTCGAACATTTCGCCAAGGATTTCGGCGCAAATGTCGTCGGCGGCTGCTGCGGAACTTCATTTGAACATCTGCGCCAGACGGTCGAAAAAATGCAAAATGTTTCGCCCAAACAGCGCGACGCGCGCTTTACGCCGTCAGCTTCGTCCATTTATTTTTCACAGCCTTACACGCAGGACAATTCGTTTTTGATCGTCGGCGAACGCGTTAATGCTTCGGGTTCGAAGAAAATGCGCGATCTGCTGCAAGCGGAAGATTGGGACGGTCTGATCAAGCTCGCCAAAGAACAGGAACGCGAAGGCGCGCATATTTTGGATGTCAATGTGGATTTTGTCGGGCGCGACGGCGTTGCCGATATGCACACGCTTGTTTCGCGCCTGGTGACAAATATCAAAATTCCGCTGATGCTCGATTCGACCGAATGGGAAAAAATGGAAGCCGGACTCAAACTCGCGGGCGGCAAATGTATTTTGAATTCGACGAATTACGAAGACGGCGAGGAAAGATTTTTCAAACTTTTGGAAGTTGCGAAAGAATATGCGGCGGCAATCGTCATCGGTTTGATTGACGAAACGGGAATGGCGCGAACGGCGGACGATAAAGTGAAAATCGCCCGCCGCGCTTACAAACAAGCTACGACGTTCGGCATCGAGGCGCACGATATTTTCTTTGATCCGCTCGCTCTGCCGATCTCGACCGGAATCGAAGAAGACCGCGAAAACGCCAAAGCGACGATTGAATCAATCAAAATTATTCACGCGGAGATGCCGGACGCGAATATTATTTTGGGCGTTTCAAATGTTTCATTCGGTTTAAATCCGGCTTCGCGCATCGTTTTAAATTCGATCTTTCTGCACGAATGCGTCGAGGCGGGAATGAATTCGGCAATCGTTAATGCGTCGAAAATTCTGCCCTTGAATCGTTTTAACGAGCGCGAAATCGAAGTCGCGCTGGATTTGATTTACGACCGCCGAAAATTTGAAGGCGAGATTTGCGTTTATGATCCGCTCGGCGAATTTACGACGATGTTTCTCGGCAAAACGGCGCAGTCAATGAAGGTTGATACGTCGAATCTGTCAATCGAAGAAAAGCTCAAACATCACATTATTGACGGCGAAAAGATCGAACTCGAAGACCATCTGAAAATCGCGCTCGGAAAATATCCCGCGCTCGAAATTGTTAACGATATTCTGCTCGGCGGAATGAAGGTCGTCGGTGATTTATTTGGAAGCGGACAGATGCAATTGCCGTTCGTTTTGCAGTCGGCGGAAGTAATGAAAACCGCCGTGAAATTCCTCGAACCGTTTATGGAAAAGGTCGAGGGCGAACAATCGAAAGGCGTGATGGTTTTAGCGACCGTCAAAGGCGACGTTCACGACATCGGCAAAAATCTGGTTGATATTATTTTGACGAATAACGGTTATCGCGTCGTAAATTTGGGCATTAAACAGCCGATTGAAGACATTTTGAAAGCCGTTTCCGAAACGCATTGCGACGCGGTCGGTATGAGCGGTTTGCTCGTTAAATCAACTTTGGTTATGCGCGACAATCTCGAAATTATGAACGAGCGCGGTATCAATGTTCCGGTAATTTTGGGCGGCGCGGCGTTAAACAGAAAATATGTTGACAACGATTTGGTTCCGATTTACAACGGCAAACTTTTCTATGCGCGGGATGCTTTCGACGGGCTGCACGCGATGGACAAATTAACGAGTCGTGAGTCTGTCGAGTCTGTCGAGTCTGTCGAGTCAAAAGCAAAATCAGCAGTCGCGGGCAACGGCAAGTCAGTAGCAACGGCGTTAGCAGATGAGTCAAACGACGATTCAATCGAAACCGTAACCGATGCGGAAGACCTTGTCGGCGAAGACGCGAAACTCGGCAAACAGGCGGCGCGTGTTTCATCGAGAAGCGTCGGCGATACGACGCATACTGCAAAATCCGATGTCGCACCCGCTGAAGTTATCCCGACCGCGCCTTTTTACGGTTCAAAAATGGTTGAAATAACCGATCTTTCAAAAGTTTTTGCGTTCATCAACGAAACCGCGTTGTTTAAAGGTCAATGGCAGTATAAACAGGGCAGAACTTCCAAAGAAGATTACCAGAAACTGCTTGAAACCGAAGTTTATCCGAAATTCAAGGAAATCAAGGCAAAAGCGACACGCGATAAACTTCTTGAAGCAAAACTCGTTTACGGCTATTTTCCGTGTCAATCGAGCGGCAACGATCTGATCATTTATCAAGAAGACGAAAAAACGGAAAGAATGCGCTTCACCTTTCCGCGCCAGCCGCTCGAGCAGCGCGGCAGTAAAAATCTGTGTCTGGCAGATTATTTCGCGTCAAAAGATTCGGGCAAAATTGATGTCGTCGCGTTCGACCTCGTAACGATGGGACGCAAGGCAAGCGAACACGCCGCCGAACTTTTCAAAGCCGATAAATACAACGATTATCTATTATTTCACGGCTTATCGGTCGAATCGGCAGAAGCTCTCGCCGAAATGTGGCACAAACGAATCCGCGAAGAACTCGGTTTTGCCGATAAAGATGCAACCGAATTAGCCAAACTTTTCCATCAAGGCTATCAAGGCTCGCGCTACTCGTTCGGCTATCCCGCGTGTCCGAATCTCGAAGATCAAACAAAACTCTTTGAACTCCTTCAACCGGAAAGAATTGATGTCGAATTATCGGAAGAATTCCAGCTTCATCCCGAACAATCAACTTCGGCGATAATCATTCATCACCCGGAGGCGAAATATTTTAATGTGGAGTAATTTTGTGGTATATTTTGGCTGAGAGGTAATGTATGGAAGCAATAAAAATCAATGTGAACAAGCAGTTAGACGGTTTCAATTTCAGCATTTCTCCTTCGATTCGTGATTTAATCAGAAGTTTATTTCCGAATGCTCGTCCGGCAAATAATGTTTTTGTCGAATACGATATTAAAAGCGATTTTGAAAATAATTACAGCAAACTCGAAGCATTCATTTATCCGGCTTTATTGGGAATCGAAAAACAATCGGATTTGAAGCAGAAATTTAATGAAATTCTTTTTGTTGATACCCAAACGGGCAATGTTTTGCACAGTCTCAAACTCTCCTCGTAAAAAATAATTATCATCTTTATTTAGGTAGAGCGGGACATTTGATTGTGATATCTGAATTTCTGCTTCGCGGTTGGAATGTGGCAATTCCAGAAATTGACATCGGTGATGACATCTTTGTAGTAGAGGACGAAAGCGGAACTCTGCGCCGGGTGCAAGTAAAAACTTCGACTTCAACCACACGAAAAAACGGGTTTAGCGGAAGATTCAAAATACCACTCAAACAACTGCGAAATCTCAACCGAATTCGCCTTCACTACGTTTTTATTGTCAGACATTCCGACCATTAGATTAAACCGATAATTATTCGCCAAGACTATTTGCTCAACCTTTTTGAAATCAACAATATCGGCTCGGTTCACGGCGAAATGTTGAATCTTTATTTTTCGTATTTTGATGATAAAGTCGAATGCTCAAAAATTGATTTAACTAAATATATCGCCGACTTTACAGATTTTCCGATAATCGAGTAAATTTATTGATTCCGAACAATCAACTTCGGCGAGCATTATTCATCATCCTGAGGCGAAGTATTTTAATGTCGAGTAAAAATGAGTTATAGCGAGCAAATTTTCAAAATCCCACAAGAAAGCGATGATTATGCCGAATCGTCTGCTTTTGCCATTCAATCAATCGAAAAGATTATTGAAAATGCAATCTCACGAGGCGAAAACAAAATAATCATCAATACCAATCTCAAACTCGGCTTGCCGATGGAAAATATTAATAAAATTGCGGGACCGTTTGTTGAGGCTTGGGCGTGCGAAACTTTTGTAAATATTGTCGAAAATCCTGAAAATGAATGGACTTTGATAAATGTTGAGGCATTGGAAAGACTTAATCGGGCTGATGTTTTGCTCCAATTCAAA
The DNA here is from genome assembly GCA_038246645.1 of Pyrinomonadales bacterium. Taxonomy (GTDB): domain Bacteria; phylum Acidobacteriota; class Blastocatellia; order Pyrinomonadales; family Pyrinomonadaceae; genus JAHCHG01. The sequence continues at coordinate 1,516 of JBBRVS010000211.1, read as the reverse complement.
CGCAATCAAAAACTCAATCCGGTTGTTACCGCCGAAGTTGATGTTAAAGCAACCTCCGAAGATTTTGTATCTTCGGGCAAATCGCCGAATATTACATCGTTTGCCAGAATCAGAAGTGCGTATATTGAAAATCCCGATTATTTGTTTGTCATTTTATCGCTCAAACACAAAGTTTATTCGCAAAGAAATTTTGAAACAGGGCTGATGGATGGAATAATGGAGGTTGTTAAATATAATGCTTACGACATAAAATATCTTTCGGATTCCGATATTAGCTATAATCCCGCTTTAGGCACAGGACAAATTCAAATTCGGGATATTCATTATGTAACTACCGAACAAAGAACGGCTTGGGAATTTTGCCAAATGTTAGATAGAAAATATCTTGCTTCTTCAAGACGTTCTTATGAAAATTGGTTGGCTTTGGCGACAAAATACGGTTGGATAAAATGAGTAACATAGAAATTTTACAAGGCGAGGCAATAGAAAAACTCAAAGAGTTGGCAAATGAATCGGTTGATCTGGTAATTGCCGATCCGCCTTACAATCTCAATAAAGATTACGGCAATAAATCAGACTCGAAAAGTTTTGATGAATACATAACTTTCACTAAAGAATGGACAGCCGAAGCAAGCAGAATTTTGAAACCGACGGGAACGATTTACGTTTTTATGGGTTTTCGTTTTATTTCGTATCTTTATCAAATTTTGGAAAATGATAACTCGCTAAATTTCAATAATTGGATTTGCTGGTTTTACACTCAGGGAATCGGAAAAAAGAAGGGGTTTTCGCCTCGCCACGATGATATTTTGATGTTCACGAAAAGCAAAGATTTTACTTTTAATCTTGATGCTGTTCGAGTTCCGCAAAAATATTATCGTTCGATCAACAATATGCGCGGAGCAAATCCGGGCGATGTCTGGGAATTTTCTCATATCCATTATTGTCAAGAGAACCGTCAAAATCATCCGACCCAAAAACCCGAAGGCTTAATGGAACGAATGGTTTTAGCTTCGTCAAATGAAAACGATTTAGTTATTGATCCATTTTCGGGAAGCGGAACGACCTTGCGAGTTTGCCAACAACTAAGTAGAAATTGCATCGGAATCGAACTAAACGAAGAATATATTAAAATGACTGAAAATCGTTTATCTGAAGCATTTACAGGATTCGACAGCATTGATCCAAGAATGGAAAGAGTTCCAAATGACTTGAACGATGAACAAATTCGGGAAGAATATCTAAACAATCACGTTGAATGGTTCTTGCAAAATCATAATAGAGCAAAGGACGTTTTCAACGAAGAAGTCGAAAAAAAATACGGTATTAAAAGAGCCAGAAGTAAGGTGAAGTCAGTTCAAGAAAGTCTTTTTTAATTTTTATTTAACATCGAACTCTCGAAAGAATTCCAGCTTCACCCCGAACAATCAACTTCTGCGATCATCCTTCATCATTCAGAAGCGAAATATTTTAATATCGAGTAATTTCGGTTAAAATTAAAAACTATGCAAAATGT
>JBBRVS010000210.1:0-9743 GCA_038246645.1 Pyrinomonadales bacterium | reverse complement strand
TCCTCTTAAATTAGAAGGTCATTCAATGCACCTGATTGTCAAACAGCAAGTCGGATGAAACCGGACAAAAAGCCCGACTTTCATCCTACCATTGGACGTGAGGGCGAAACAGCGACTTTCTTATCACGTTGTCTTTTTACCCTGATGTTGCGTGGTGGCGGTTTCGCCCCACGTCAACTCAATCGTTAGGTGTCTGTAGTGTGAGGGCGAATATGCCAAATTTGGGGAGACTCATCTCCGTTTTCGAGGAAACGCGCGAGTTACTCGCTAACCCGGGCAATGATTTTACTTGGTCGTCCTGGGTTGGGTGCGAGGATGCGCTTCGTGAGATGGATGGTATCCTCTTATGGTTGTGGTGCGGTCTCCTCCCGAAGAGCTTATTATCTATGACGGTGCTCTTTGCCCCGACCGGTCCGATCCAAGAAGTTAGTCTGAGCAGCGGGTGGGGGAAAGAGTTTCTGGCGCTCGCCGAGCGATTCGACGAAGAAATGCCGCTTGCGGTTGCTAGCTCGGAACTTCAAGCGCAACTGGAAATTCTCCGCACGGAAGAGATCGAGATTGCAACGTGGCTTCAAGATGTGCGGGGTAAAATGGAGCCTCTTCAGAAGCAGCTTGTTCAAAATGCCGGTGATTTTCAAATAAACGAAACGGCGAAGCAAATCATGGTTTTACTTAATGAAGAAAACCAGTGGTTGTTTATTAGCGACCTTGCCCCGAAACTGCAAATGAATCTGTACCGGTTTAAATATTACATTAAAGAACTGGTAAAACTTGATTATGTTAGTACTGCTGACTCGTATGAGGACCGTGAATCCTGCGTGGTTGAGGACATCAGATATCATATCAATCAAAAAGGGCGTGAATATCTTAAAAAAAACGGCTTGCTTTGATGCAGTGACACGCCGAACAAATCAGCTATGAAAGAAGCAGTCAAGCACGGAGAATGACCGCGCCGCCGAATTTGTTTGATCTGCGGCAGGGATATTGTTAATGATCGCCGGATGGCGTGTGCTGTTGATTGACAAAGAACCGTTTAATCACCGATTTTGCCGATGATGCCGTAATTTGCAGAAGACCTCATTCTAAAAGTTTGAATCATTATAACTGTTCCGGTAAATGGACGTGAGGGCGCGGGCAGTGGCTTTCTTATCGAGTTTTTTGGTGAACCTAAACTTGCGGTGTCGGCGGTTTCGCCCCGCGCCATTTTAGCCGTTATGCCTTTTGATATTGCCGGAACTTTCATTTTGTTTCAGCGTGAGCTGTTGTGGTGCAGCGATTTCCTTATGTAACCGAAACACGCGAACAAATAATCAAACCGCTTCGAAAAACAAGACATAACGAAATGGCTTAATTTTCTTTAAAACAAAACTTTTTCCAAAATTCGGGCGTATAAATTTTCAAAGAACTTCCCAAACAGCAAAAGAAATTTACCGGGAATTTTTATATAAACAAATGAGAAGTAAAGCGTTAAAAAAATATTTTCAAAACAGAGTCGTCTTTATTTTGGCGGCTTTTGTTTTCTTTTCGGCAAGTGCAAATTTTGCGAACGCGCAGGGAAAAGACGAACTTTCATCGAAGGACAGAATCAATGTTTTTGAAAAGGTTTGGGATTTGGTCAATGAAAGATATTATGACCCGAAACTTAACGGCGTTAATTGGGCGAGCGTCAAAGTAAAATATCAGCCGCTCATCGAAGGCGCGGTCAGCGACGAAGATTTTTACAACACGCTCAAACAAATGACGGGCGAGATGAACGATGCACACACGCGCTTTTTAACGCCGCGTGAAGCGGTCGAATTTAAGAAACGCGAAGGCACGACCGTCGGCGTTTTACTGACAAATATCGAAGGAAAAACGGTTGTTGAGCGCGTTTTGCCTGATTCCGAAGCCGAACGAGCAAAAATTAAAGCCGGAATGAATGTCCGCACGATTGACGGAAAACCGGTCAAAGAAAAACTTGCCGAAGCCGAAAAAAGCATCGTCAATTCTTCATCGGAGCGGGCGACCGAGATTCTGATCTACCGCCGACTTTTGAGCGGCGAGCCGGAAACTTCGGTAAAAATCGGTTTGACGGATGAAAAAGGAAAGGATTTTGAAGTAACCTTAACGCGCAAGGTCGTTTCGCAGGAATCGAAGGTGATCGCCGGAAAACTCGCGTCAAACATCGGTTATATTTCGGTCAGCAGTTTTCGTGCGCCTGTTTCGGAAAAATTCAAACAAGCCTTGATCGAACTGAAAGACACTTCCGGTTTGATCGTTGATCTGCGCTACAACGGCGGCGGAAACATCAGCGAAGTTTTGCGGATGGCGGGATTTCTGCTCGATGATGAATATCCGTTCGGCAAATACGTGCGGCGCGACGGCGATAAAAAACAGCAGCTCAGAAATTTTTCAGCCGGAATAAAAGGCGGACAAATCTATTCCGCGCCGGTCGTCGTTTTGGTCAGCAAATACTCGGCAAGCGGTTCCGAGCTTTTTTCCAGCGGTTTGCAGGAAGCGGGACGCGCCAATGTGATCGGCTCGCAAACCTGTGGCTGTCTTCTCGGAATCTCCAGATTTTACCGGATGAAAGGCGGCGGCGAACTCCACATCAGCGACATCGGTTTTCTGTCGGCAAAGGGAAAAATCTACGAAAAAATCGGCGTAACGCCCGATAAAATCGTCGGATTACAACTGAGCGATTTGCGAAATAATGTTGATATAGGTATAAATGAAGCAGAAAAAATACTGTCGGCTTTTGCCGAAACCAAATAAATTCTAAAGCGCGTTTGGAGTCCCGCCTTTAGGCGGCTTTTGCTTCGATAATCAAAATATTCGATTGCATCAAATCTTTATGCTTATAAAGCTTTTTGCCGCCTAAAGGCGGGACTCCAAACTTAAGACAATAAAATGTATCTTTGGCGGAAAATGGATGAAAGACAAAGAGAAGATGCGTTGCAATATCGTCATCTTCTCCGCTTTCCCAAACATTCACCGCCGCATTTCGATTCTGAACGTCCGGTTCAATATATTATTACGGCGGCTTGTTATGAACACGCAAATATAATCGGAAATTCGTTTGAAAGAATGACAGATTGCGAAACCGGAGTTTTAGAAATTTGTGAAAAATTCAGCACAAATATTTATGCTTGGTGCATTTTGCCAAATCATTACCACATTTTACTAAAAACAGATCAAGTCAAAAAATTGCGGAAAGAAATCGGTTTATTTCACGGACGTTTTTCTTATAAATGGAACGATGAAGATAATAAACGCGGAAGACAAGTTTGGCACAATTGTTTTGAGCGAAAAATTAAATCCGAGCGTCATTTCTATGCTTCGCTCAATTACGTCTTAAATAACGCAGTTCATCACGGTTACGTGAAAAATTGGCAAAATTGGGAATGGTCGAATGCAAAAGATTATCTGGAAAAAATCGGACGCGAAAAAGCCATAAAAATTTGGCGTGACTATCCAATTTTGAATTATGGCGAAAAATGGGATAAATTCTAAAAAGCGTTTGGAGTCCCGCCTTCAGGCGGCAAAACTGTGATGCATAGAAAATTTGGTTAAATTCAGGAATTTTGAATATCAAGATAAAAGCCGCCTAAAGGCGGGACTCCAAACGCTTTTTTGATTATCTACCTTTAAGATAAAAACTTATGCCGAATAAACAAAACCGCCGCGATTTTCTTAAAATTCTCGGCGCGGGTTCCGTCGGAATCGCACTTTCAAACCGGAACATTTTCGCTCAAAAACGCAAAAAATCCTGCGTCATTATCGGCGCGGGTTTTGCGGGGCTTGCCGCCGCGTTTAAGCTGCAAAATGCGGGTTGGGAAGTAACTATTTTAGAAGCGCGGGATCGCATCGGCGGGCGCGTTTTTTCTTATCGAATGCCGCAGAATAAAGATTTAATCTGCGAACTCGGCGCGGAATGGGTCGGCGAAAGCCACGAGCGGATAAAGGCTCTTTGCTACGATTTCAAAATTGCTCTGCAGCGGCATCAGTTTGAAGATTATCTTTTGCAAGACGGCAAAGTTTCTCGTCCGGGCGCGTGGGGATTTTCCGAACAAGCGAAAACCGCCTTTGAAAAAGCAAAAGCCGAATACGAAAAATTGACCGCCTTGCAGGAAAGAAAACTGGACGATCTCGATTGGTGGACATATCTCGAAAAGATCGGTTTTTCGGAAGAAGATCTGCGCCTCAGAGATTTGATGGACAGCACCGATTTCGGCGAATCCATCCGCCACGTTTCGGCTTACGGCGCAATGGCGGAATACGCCGAATCGAGCCCGAAAAACGAGATGGATTACAAAATGACGGGCGGAAATTCGCGTCTGACGGAAGAATTTGTTAAGCGAATCGGTTTGGAAAATATTAAATTAAATACTCTGGTTGAAGAAGTTAATCAGGCGAAAGGAGTTGTTACGGTTAAAACCGCAACCGATTCTTATAAAACCGATGCCGTAATTTGCACCGCGCCGACGCAAAGTTTGTTAAAAATAAAATTCAATCCGCCTCTGCCGGCGGTGCAGCGCGAAGCGGCGGAAAAATTGATCTATTCGAGAATCTGCAAAAACTCCGTCCTTTACGAAAAGCGTTTTTGGAAGGACGAAAATTTTTCGATGGTTTCCGATGTCACGTCGCATTTTTATTTTCACAGCACGCAGAATCAAAAGGGTAAGGAAGGCATTTTGACGGCATATGCCGTTGGCGAAAAGGCTGACGTTTTAGCTTCGCAATCAGAAACGCGGCGAATGCGGAAAATCACCAATGATCTGGTTGATTTCGATAAAGACGCGCCGCAACTGGCGAAAGGCATCGTTTCCTACGCGTGGCAGAGAGATAAATACACCGATGGAGCTTACGCGCTTTATAAACCCGGACAATGGTTCGGAATTCGCCCGATCTTGCAGCGTCCGCATTTAAAGGTTTTATTTGCCGGAGAACATCTCGCCGATTGGCAGGGATTTATGGAAGGCGCAATCGAAACGGGCGAAGCGGCGGCGGAAAGTTTGATTAAATAATCTACAGGTCTTTGGTCTTCGGTCTTTGGTTTTTGGAAGATCAGTTAAGATTTTGAAAAAAGCCTTGAACATTTGACCAAGATCAAAGACCAAAAGCCAAAGACCTGATCAATTCCGAAAAAAGTAAAAAAGCGAAATAAAATCAATCATTCCGCTTTTTTTGATTTGAAACTTTATCTGACCGCCGTTGTATCGGATTGTTCTCTCGGATCGTAAGGCGTTGCTTTATATCGTTTTACGGCTTCCTGTGCGTTGTCGTAATCGTCGCCGAGATTAGCGGCGCGGTCATAAGCGGCAACAGCACGCAGGCGGTCGCCTTTTGCGTCATACGCGTTGCCCATTTTGATATTTGCCCAGACCGCCAGCCACGGCGGACGCAAGTTTCCGGTTAAAACGGCTTTGAAATTATCAATCGCCAGATCGTAATTTCTTTGTTCGAGGAAAAGTAAACCAAGATGATAATAAATCCAGGAATTTGAACGATCTAATTTGAGCGCGGCTTCAAACTGCTGCTGCGCTTCGACGTAGTTTCCTTCTTTGAATTGCTCGATGCCGCGCCGCGCAATTGCCGAAACGCGCAGATCTTCATCAATTCTCAAGACTTTATAATTCGGATCAATAATTAAATCGAGCGGTTTTCCGTTTGATTCGATATTGAAATCCGCGCTCGATTCATCCATTTGAACGACGACCGACCGCAATTCGCCCTCGCCTTCGGCACGAAGCTGCAATTCGACCGGAAGCCGCAGATTATCGTAATTTTGCTTGACCGTTCCGCGGGTGATAAATTTTCCTTCGCGGGTGCGGATAATCAGATAATCCGCCGTAAATTCGGGAACGCCCGTGCCTTCGACCCAACGCGCAAAAAAGTAGCGCATATTTTGTCCGGCAGTTTCGGAAACGTGTTTTTCAAAATCATAGATCGAAGCGTTTTTCCCGCGATATTTTTCCAAAAATGAACGAATCATCTGGTTAAATTTCTGTTCGCCGAGCGTATCACGAAGCAGTTTATAAACAAACGCGCCTTTGCCGAACATTATGTATTGATAGGCAACCGATTGATCGTCGAGATTGGCGGGCGTTCGTGCCAGCGAGGCGGTTTGCTCGAAGGTCAGAGATTTTTCCAGAAATTCGCGGCGAAGAAGATCGAGCTTCGCGCCCGTTAAAGTGCTTTCGCGCAGAGAGAATGCGCTGTATTCCGCCAAACCCTGCGAAAGCCACGCGTCATCAAAAGATTTCAAACCGACCGTTAAACCCCACCATTGATAAGCGGCTTCGCGCTGAAGACGCTGTTCGGTGATCTCACGCGGCTGCCGGAAAAGATTGCTTGCCATAAAGATCATTCCTTGCGTGGAATAAAAATCGAGGCTGTCGTCATCAATCTGAGCAATAATCAGACGCTTTCCGCCGTCCGGTGTGCCGAATTGTTTGTTGTAGAAATTAAGAGCTTTTCCCAAAGTTTCGCCGTATTCGGCAATGACGGTCGCATCTTCGCCGGATTTTGTGTTAAATTGCAGTTCATATTCGCCGAAGCTGACATTTCGACTGGTGTACCGATCATATGCAAAATTTCCGATCAGATTCGGCTTGCTGCGGACAAAGCGGTATTTTCCGCCTGTTTGCGAAACCGGCGCATCGCTGAATCCGACAAGCTGAAAACCGGTCGGCAGCGAAACCGTAATGTCGGAGGTAGCCAGATCAGCCGCGTAGTTGTGAAACGGAAACCAACGCGCCGCGTACATCAAATAACCGTTATTATTGCCGATGTAAGCCAGGCGTTTGGTCAGAAGCGGTCCGCCGGAAGGCGTCACTAAAACGCCGCTGTATTTAAAACGCAAAGTAACGGGCGTTCCCTTCGTCACCATTTCGCCTAAGTCAACCTTGATGCTCGGACCAAGATCGGAAATACCGACCTGATCCTGAATAAATGTTGCCAGAATTTTTGGTGTCGGAGTCGGTTTCGGCTTTGTTTTCGGCGCGGGAGTGGGTTTTACTTCCGCATTATTCATAGCGGACGCAACAAAATTTTCCCGCGTAACGCTTTCGACTTTGAGCGAACCGTTGAGTTCAAACTCGACCGAACGGGTATCGGCAAGCGGCGTGAACAAAACGTCAACCGTCGCATTTAATTTATTTTCATTCGGAGCGATCTGTACGTCCATTTTATAATTCGTTACGTCAAACGGTGCGCGCTGAATCTGCTGGGCAAACGCCGCAAACGAAAATAAAATTACTGCCGAAATTAATCCGAACACTCGAAAAGTGCTTTTACTGAAATTTTTCATCTTTAGAAACCTGTGCTTTAAACTCTGTTTTGATAATTGCAAATTTATGATGTTTGAAACCGAAAAATCGTTTGCCTGTCGGGTTATTTTAGTTCAAAGTTCAAAGTTCAAGGTTCAAAGTTGGCTAAATTATCATGATTTCAGTAACAGCTTAAAATTCGAAAAATCTTAATTAAACTTTGAACTTGAAACTTTGAACTTTGAACTTTATTGTTCGCTCTTTCCGTTGAAATCCGCCAGCGCAACGACAATTTCATCAATTGTTTTAACGCGCAGGCTTGTCGGATTAACGCCATTGACGATAATCGAAAAGACAAAATTTTCACCCGAAGCCGATTTTATATAGCCGGAAAGACTCGAAACCTGATTGATCGTTCCGGTTTTTCCGCGAACATTGGCTTCCGCCAGAGTGCCTTTAAAACGGTTTCGCAAAGTTCCGTCCATTCCGCCGATGGTCAAAGACGCGTTCCACGCAATCGCATACGGACTTTTTGCCATATATTGATAAACCTGCACGATCGCGCCGGGCGTTACGAGGTTATGCCGCGAAAGCCCCGAACCGTCCGATTGAACGATGCCGTCCGGCGCAACGCCGATTTCCTGCAAAAATTTCTGCACGACCGCCAAGCCTTTTTCCGCGCTTGTTTTTGTTAAATCCGTCCTATCGCCGCGTTCTTCGCCGAGCGTCCAGAGCAGAGTTTCGGTATAAAGATTCTGGCTCGGTTTCATCGTCTTTTGTGCGATGATGCTGAGCGGCGTTGATTCGAGTTTGGCAATTTCAATTTTGGGGTTTGCCTGTGAATTAACGGTATTAATTACACTATTTTGTCCGGTAATTGTAATGCCTTTCTGCTCTAGTCTCTGGCGCAAAAGATTGATAAAAAGCGCGGCGGAATTGGAAACGGCGATGCGTCCCGAATATTCTTCGTCGCCGGCGGGCATCGTGCCGGAAATTTCGATAACGTCCCGGTCTAATTTTTTCGTGACCTTTAATGCGCGTTGCTGTCCGGTAGTCGTGCATTGATTGATAATTCTGATAACCGTATTATTCGGCAAGATTTCCGCAATGCACGAAGCACCGCTTGCGCCGGGCGAAACGCGCAAGGTTATCGAATTATCATTAAAAGTCAAAGCCGAAATTCCCGCGCCGTAATACCATTGCAGATCGTCCCATTCCCAACTGCCGGGAATATAAAATCCGCGAAAATAACTCGTATCACCGATCAGATTTCCCTCGATTCGTTTAACTCCGACTTGAGCGATTTTTTCAACCAAATTATCCAAACCCTTGTAATAATCATTTTCGGAAAACATTGTCGAAAACGAAACATCACCGCGCCCGTAAATTGTTAAATCACCTTTGATTACCCCGTTTTCATCAGGCATCGCGGGAGCATAAGCAGAAGTTACGAACTTAAAATTCGGCGAAAGTTTTTCGATTGCCGCGGCAACCGTGAAAACCTTCATATTCGAGGCGGGCATAAAGTATTTTTCCGAATTTTGTTCATAAACGATTTTACCCGTAGCGAGCGAAACGATTTTTATGCCGATTTGCCCGCGCCTGAGTTCCGGTCGTTGCACGGCAAGCCGGATTTTGGATTGCAAAGACGGCAGAGTTTGGATCGGAACAGGAGTCGGCGTTGCGGTCGGAGTCGGAATCGGCGTTGCGGTCGGCTTCGGTTTATCAACCACGCGCGGAGTCTGTGCCGAAATTCCGAAACCTAAGAGCAAAATCGCCAGAGCCGGAAATATCGTAATTTTCAGTTGATTCAATTTATTTTTCATTAAGTTTGTGTAGTTTTGACGAAAATTATCAATCACTTTATCAGTTATTTTGCAGTAAGATTGCTTTGGCATCAAATCTCTCGATAAAAAATAACGGAAACGAATTTTTAATTCGTGTTTAATAGGTTGCAATATCATAGTAAAATAAGGCATCATAAGAAGCAGTTAATCCTTCTCTCGCGCATCGACGGTGATGCGCCCGTGTCAAAAAGTTTTGACGGCGTTTTTGGATAGTTCGAGAGTCGGCTGTTTATAACTATAGAAGCCGCTTTTATTTAGATAGAGCATCCGAAACCCGATTCTTCGCAGGCAGACCGTTTCTCCGAAAACACTTCGATTCGACGCTTCTTTTTGAAGTTCCAATTTCTTGGAACAAAAAGGTGAATTTTAAAAAATTTATGAAACTATACGTAGGAAATATTTCCTTTGATACCAACGAACAAGATTTAGAAGAATTATTCGCGGAAGTAGGTACGGTTGAATCGGCAAATATTATTAATGACCGCGACAGCGGACGTTCACGCGGATTCGGTTTTGTTGAAATGTCTTCAAAACAAGAAGGCGAGGACGCAATCGAACAGTTTAACGGAAAAGAAATCAACGGTCGCAGCCTGGTGGTTAATGAAGCCAGACAGCGCGAAGAGCGCGGCGGACGCGGCGGCGGCGG
>JBBRVS010000209.1:0-9874 GCA_038246645.1 Pyrinomonadales bacterium | reverse complement strand
CCTCATCTGAACAACAACAAACAACTGAATCAAATCTCGTTGACGAAAACACTGTTTTTGCGATTGCTTCAAATTCGAAGGCTTTTACGACTGCCGCTCTGGCGATTTTGATTGATGAAGGAAAAATCTCGGGTTGGGATGATAAAGTTTCAAAATATCTGCCCGAATTTCAAATGTATTCGCCTTATGTAACTGAAGACATAACAATTCGTGATCTGGTTTCGCACCGCGTCGGTCTTGATACGTTCAGCGGCGATCTGCTCTGGTATGAAACGACTTACACGGACGACGAGATTTTAAAAAGACTCGAACAGCTAAAACCGACTCGCGGATTTCGTTCCGGTTTCGGTTATCAAAATCTGATGTTTATCGCCGCCGGAAAAATCATCGAAAAAGTTTCGGGCAAACCTTGGGGCGCGTTTGTTACGGAAAAAATCTTAAAACCTCTGAAAATGAACCGGACGACGACGAGCATTAAAGATATTAAAGACAACGCGGCGTTTCCGCATAATGAATCTATGGGCACCGGTTTGCGCGTTCTGCATCGCGGAAATGTTGACGGCGCGGCAGCGGCTGCCGGACTAAATTCTTCGGTTACGGACGTTGCCAAATGGCTTCGCCTGCAGCTGAATCAAGGCGAATTTGAAGGAAAAAGAATTTACAGCGAAAAAACCGCTTGGGAAATGTGGCAGCCCGCCGTCGTTTTGCCGCTCTCGAAAGGCGCGACCGAATATTTGCCGACGCGCCATTTCAATACTTACGGTTTGGGCTGGAATATCTTTGATTATCACGGCAAAAAAATCGTCAATCACGGCGGCGGACTTGACGGAATGCTTTCCAAAACCGTTTTGATTCCCGAAGAAAAAGCCGCTTTCGTCGTTTTGACCAACGGCGAAACTCCGGTTTATAACATTATGCAGTCAAAGATTTTAGATGTTTTGGTCAATGCGCCGAAGCGCGATTGGAACGCCGAAACTTTGAAAAGAGCCGAAGCCGGAAAAAAAGCCGAAGCGGAAGCCAGGCAAAAGCTCGAAGCCTCGCGGATATTAAACACCAAAACGTCGCTCGAGTTAAAGAATTACGCCGGAATTTATTCGGGGACGCTTTACGGCGATGCCGAAATCACGGAAGAAAACGGCAAATTGGTTTTGCGTCTGAAACCCGCGCCGAATTTCGTCGCCGATCTCGAACATTGGCATTACGACACTTTCCGGATTAAATGGCGACCTTCGGTGGCGTATAATTTTCCTGCCGGTTTTGTCAGTTTTACGATTGATAAAAACGCAAAACCCGACGAACTCAAAATTGATCAGCCGAATAATGATTTTTGGTTTTACGAATTAGAATTCAAGAAAAAGAAATAATCACAAAAAGAAGCGTGGAATTTGCTTAAACGGCGCACCTGTTTTATATTTATTGTTCTTTATTTTCGCATAAACTCGACAAGTTTCAGCGATTATGTCAGAATTTGTCTATCATTAATAATATATAAATAATATTAAAATTTTTAAGGAGATTTTTAAACATAAATGTCAGAAAACGGAACTGTAACGGCACCTGAAGAAAAAGCAGCCGAAACAACAGAAAACACGGAAAACACGGAAAACACGGAAGCACCGGTCTATTCTAATCCCGATGAAATTTCATATCACGCCGTCGAAAAAGAAGGAACGGTAACGGCGATTTGGGAAATGCAGGGACAAGTTCATCTTCGCACGATTGATCCGCGTTCGAGCGAAGGCAAGAAAATCCTGAGTTTATTTGAAACTGCCGCTTAGAATCTTATAAATTCAGTTTATAAGATAAATGAACCGCCGTAGAATCAAGCATAAAACCGAAAACTTTCTTGCCTTTTTACAAGGATAGAGTTACCATTTAGGTGCATTCCAAAATATGTAGTTTGAAATTTTGCAGGTGTCGAATCTTTGAAGTGATTTTGTTAATACAACCCTGCAAAGTTTTCGGAATTTTAAACCTTTTAACGCAAATGGAGGAATTTTTATGAATAGTATGCTGACAGGCGGTTTAGCCGTTTTATCTGCAATCGCAACGGTAATTTCTTTCTGGCAATTCCAAAAAAATGGATCATTCTGGATTATTTTAGGTTTTGTGTTTTTGATTATCACAATTGCACTCGGCGCAATGTTTTTAACAGGCAGAGTCAATAAAACGGAAGATATTCATATTACCGAATAGCAACAAAATAGCAACAAAATCTGCTGCTCGATTTTGTCGAATAGATCGTGAGTTATTAAATAAGAAAAACAACTTCTTCCATGATTATTTGAATCGAAGTTTCATTCTTGCTTGGCAACCCCGGACTCTGTTTGTTTATTACTGTAAAGAATTAATTATGAAAAGGGATGATTTGTTTAAAACGAATCTTCCCTTTTTGTATTTTTATCGGACAATTTCTCTTCAAGATAAGATTTTTACGTTTTTTTGTTTATCGTTTTTTGCCATTGTTATCGGGGCGAATTGTATTATTTTCAAAAGAAAAAACATTTATGTTAATCAAAGTTTCCAACCTTTCTAGGAAATCCGGCAACAGATTTGATATAATGTTGACAAAAATGTAAAGATTTATACAATTTACATATTACTATTAATAAAGAGATTTATAAGACCATGCCAAAAATTGCAGATATACAAGAAACACCGAATCCGAACGCGGTAAAATTTATTTTAAAAGAAGCGGTCAGCCACGGAACTTCGCATTCATTCGATTCCGAAGAAAAGGCTGAAAACGATAAACTTGCCAAATCCATTTTCGAGATCGGCGATGTCGTTTCGGTTTTTTATATGGACAAAATGATTACGGTCGAAAAAACCGACGAAGCCGATTGGGACGAGATTTTGCCCGTTCTGGCAGTTCCGATCCGGGCGGCGGAATCGGTCGGCGGCACCGCATCGAACGGCAACGGTTCGGCGGCAAAGGAAGTTGGCGGCGCGATTGCCGCAGCTTTGAATGATAATCCCGTAATTGCCCAGATCAATGAATTGCTCGATGACCGAATTCGCCCGTATTTAGCAAGCGACGGCGGTTGGCTGGAAATTTTGGATCTGGAAGACAAAACTCTGAAAATCCGCTATCAGGGCGCGTGCGGAAGCTGTCCGAGTTCGCTGACCGGAACGCTGATGGCAATCGAAAATATGATCAAAGACGAGATTGATCCTGAAATCGAAGTTATTGCCGTTTGATATTTAAATTATCTGTTTTCAATAGATTTATTCACGTTCTTTAAACTATTTCTTGACATTAAAACCTAAAATTGTTCATAATCGCTGTTGTGGCATTTTGCTTAAATGCCGTCTTGTCCAATTGGTTTTTAAAAATCTACTCAAAAAAAACATTCGCCAGCCGTTTCATTCCTAAAAGTGCTGTGTTTTCAATATACGGAGGAAAGTTAAAGTGAATAGTGAAGAACTCGAACAGAGTTTGAGAACTGAATTTGAAGGTTATCTCAAAAATATTCTTGCTGATATGAAGCAGGAAGTATCACAGTTTCAACAAAAGATTGATACTGAACTGGAAAAGCATAAATCGCATTTAGATGGAGTTTTTCAAGACTTTTCTGCGCGCATCGAAACGAATAGAGAGCTTGACGAAGGCTTTAAGGAATCGGTTGTCGAGCATCTGCGCCTGGCACGCGATGAAGGCGCAAGAATCACCGCCACGGCAATCGCCGAAGCTGAAGAATTGACCAAAGCGGAAAAAGCGGAAAAAGCGGAAGTTGCGCCATCGGTCGAACTTGGCGACATCAGAGATGCAATTTACGACATCAGCAGTCAAAATTCGCAATCGGCGATTCTTAAATCCTTGATCAATCACGTCGCCAAATTCACTCCGCGCGGAGCTTTTTTCGTCGTAAAAAATCAACATTTCGTCGGTTGGCGCGTTTTTGGCAAACAGGAAAATTTAGAAGACGATGCGATTACCGAAATAGTTTTTTCGACCTCGGCGGCAACCGCTTTGGGCGAAGCGGTCAGGTCTTTGAGCGTAGTTAAAAGTTCTTACGGAACTTACTCCGACGATGCGGAATACCTGCGCCAACTCGATTTCGGACAGCCGGAAACAATGTTTGCGATTCCGCTGATTGCCCGCGGACGCGGCGTTGCGGCAATTTATGCCGACAACGGCGATAATAACGAACAGGTCAATGTCGAGGCTTTGGAAACTCTGGTCAGCGTTGCCGGTTTGACGGTCGAACTTCTGGCGGCGGCGCAAAGTTCGAATTATACGAGAGAACCCGTCAGAGCAAGCTCATATGTTGCGGCAACTCCGGCGGCGAAAAGCAGTCAGAAGCAAGTTGAAGAACCTGAAACCTCGTCGGTTGACTATTATCAAGAAGAAGAAGTCGAATCGAAATATGACTACGCCGTCGAAGAAGTCGAAACAAAATCCGAAGAACAGGCAGAAGTAGAGTATGTCGTCGAACAAACCGAAGTAGTTGAAGAAACGGTAAGTTTTTATTACAAAGAACCCGAAATATCCGACGCGGAAGAAACAGAACCGGAAGAAACATACACTTCGGAAGAATCCGACATTCAGGAAGTTGAAGTAGCCGAGCCTTTTTCTTATCAGGAAACCGTCGAAGCCGAAGAAGAAACCGTTTATGAAGTTTCCGACAAATTTGAAACTTCGGAAACCGAACCGGAAACCGCAGAGGAAGAAAGCTCCGGTTTTTCGAGCAAAGAAACCCCGGAAAGCGAAGAAATCGAGCCTGATTACGCGGCATATGACGACGATTTGATCGAAGAAGTTCAATCACAACCCGAAACATCCGACGCGGAAGAAGAAGTTGAAGCCGTCTATGAAGAAACGCCTGTTGCCGCGGAAACTCAAGCGGAAGAAACAGCAGAAGAACCGGTCGAAACAGTAGAAGCGGAAGAAACAACAGAAACTGTTTCGCGTCAGCCGGATGAAGCAATTGAAGAAGTTTCGCCAAGCTACGCGACGGAAACCGATTCGAGCGTTTATGATTCGGAAGTTGAACCAGTTGAATCAACCGCCGCGCCTGATGATTTTTCAACAACGTCTTCGCATCAATACCCGGAATTTGAAACAAATCAGGATTTCAATTCTTCGCCTGTTCAATTTGAGGAAACGGTCGAAGCGGTCGAAACTACTGATACCGGTTTTGAATACTCTGCGCCCGTAGTCGAAGAAGTTGAAGAGATCGAAGAAATTTCATTGAGCGATTCTCAGCCCGATGAAGTTGCTGAAATTGTAGAAGAAAAAAGCACCATCGAACAACCGCCGGTATTTGCCGTGCCTGTTTCGACAACGCCCATTCGCACGCGTTTCAGCGAAAGAAATGTTGATTTGCCGATTGAGGTCAGCGAAGAAGAACGCCGCCTGCATAATGATGCCCGCCGTTTTGCCCGTCTGCTCGTTTCGGAAATCAAACTTTACAATGAACAAAAGGTCAAAGAAGGACGCGAGGCATCCGATCTTTACGAGCGTCTGCGCGAAGCGATTGACCGTTCGCGTGAAATGTATGACAAACGCGTTCAGCCGACCGTCGTCGAGCGTTTCGATTATTTCCATTACGAGGTAGTCAATACATTGGCGGAAGGCGAAGAATCAAAACTCGGCACAACTTATCCGGGCGCGATCAATTAATTGTAAATTTACAAAAGAAGAAGAAGAGCCGTCTGAATTCGAATTCAGACGGCTCTTCTTCTTTGCCAATAAAATAATTCAGTCTGTGGGCGACGTAAAGAATGAGTATTTGAAAATGAAAGGAAATGTTCATCAACAGAAAACAGACTGTTCGCTTTTAGCTGTTTGTTATTCGCTGTTTTTTGGTAAATTTTCCGTCGAGAGCAGCGAATAGTTAAAAGTTAATACCGAATAGTTCGACAGTTCGATTTTTTTCAATCGAATTGAGGTTACTTTATTTCAGTTCCATTTTGGCAATTGATTCGAGATGAACTTCGTCGGGACCGTCGGCAATGCGGAGCATTCGGGCGACAATCCAGAAATTCGCCAGCGGAAAATCTTCGCAAACGCCAGCGCCGCCGTGAAGCTGAATGGCGCGGTCAACTAATTTCAGAACCATCGGCGGAACGACCGCTTTGATCATCGCAATTTCGCGCCGCGCCGCTTTATTGCCGACTTCATCCATCATCCAGGCGGTTTTCAAAACAAGCAGCCGCGCTTGTTCAATGTCGTTTCGCGCCTCGGCGATCCATTGGCGAATCACGCCTTGCTCCGCCAGAGGTTTTCCAAAGGCGGTGCGCGATTTCGCGCGGGTTTTCATCAATTCGAGCGCACGTTCCGCCACGCCGATCAGACGCATACAATGATGAACTCTGCCGGGACCGAGCCGACCTTGCGCGATCTCGAAACCGCGTCCTTCGCCGAGTAATAAATTAGAAACCGGAACGCGAACATCGGTAAAAGTAATTTCCGAATGTCCGTTCGGCGCGTCGTCAAAACCGAAAACAAGCAGATTTCTTTCAACGCGCACGCCGTCCGCATCCATCGGCACGAGAATCATTGATTGCTGGAGATGTTTCGGCGCATTTTCGTCAGTTTTGCCCATAAAGATCGAGAGTTTGCAGCGCGCGTCGCCCGCGCCGGTTGACCACCATTTGCGACCGTTTAAAACATATTCGTCGCCGCTTTGCACAATCGAAGCACAAATATTCGTCGCGTCGCTTGATGCAACTTCCGGTTCGGTCATCGAAAAACACGAACGAATCTCGCCGTCGAGCAGCGGCTTTAACCACTTTTCCTTTTGTTCGGGCGAACCGTAGCGTTCGAGAACTTCCATATTTCCCGTGTCCGGCGCAGAACAATTAAAAACTTCCGACGACCAGAAAACTCTGCCCATTTCTTCGGCAAGCGGCGCGTATTCGAGATTCGTCAAACCCGAAACTTCGGGCAAAAACAAATTCCACAAATCTTCGACTTTCGCTTTTTCTTTAAGTTTTTCAATCAATTCAAGCGGCTGCCATCTATCGCCCGAATTTATTTCTTCGTGAAAGGCTTGCTCGTTCGGATAAATATTTTTATCCATAAAGTCGGACAGACGTTTTTGCAGTTCTTTAGTTTTTGCGGAATACTCAAAATTCATATTTCGGTATTTTCGTACAGAATCGTTTTCGATTCAAATACAAAAGCCCGTAACTGAGTAAGTTCGGGCTTTTTGCTCACGAAAGTCAGACCCGCTTGCGGCAGGCGGGTCTGACAAGTTTTACGGCACAAAAGCACTCGGAGTCGGCAAATCTCCGTTGGTGCCGAATTGTTGAATCACAGTTCCGGCGGTTGTTCCCAAAATAAACCAGGTTGCCGTTGAAGTACGGAAAATCGCCGGATCGTCTATGCCGTCGCCGTCGAAATCTGCCGGACGCGGAAAATCTCCTGAAATGCCGAACGGGAATGAATAAAATGAACTGTCTTCCGATCTTAAGACAAACCATTCGCCCGTTGAAGGACGCCAAATCGCTATATCCGTTTTGCCGTCGCCGGTAAAATCAGCCGGAGTAATCCGATCGGTCGAAGCACCGAATTGTCCGGCGTAACCTTGTCCGTTGAGACTTCTCTGATACCACCATTCGCCGGCACTCGGGCGGAAAATTGAAATATCGGTCTTTCGGTCGCCGTCATAATCAAAAAGATTGCGGTCGGACGGTTGGCGTTCAAATGCGCCGATGTCCACACCGGCATTTTGGTTGGAAATTCCGGGAAAATCGAATCTTCGCGGGAAGCCGCGATTGTCTGTTGTCAGATTCGGAAGATTTATCAGCGAACCTTTGTCTATCGCCGGAGAGTTCGGAGCTAAGGCGTGTGTCAAAAGACTTCCGCCGTTTGCGCGAAGCGGCAAAAGTTTCGGATTAACATCGAGCTGATTTCCGAATGTTTGACCGGTAATAGTTGTTCCTCCTGTATTGCCAATAATATTGTATCCCTGTGATGTCAGAACACCATCAAAGTCGCCGGACTGAAGAACTGTGCCGTTTCCGTTGCTTGAGATTATCGAACTTCCGACATTAACCGTTAATCCTACGGAACTTTTACCGACACCGCCGCCTAAGCCGATGCCGTCGCTTGGAAAATCCGCCCTGTTTAGCGTAATCGTTGCATTTTAAACTGTTACGGTTCCGCCCGAAGTATAAATTCCGCCGCCGCTGTCGGTTGATTCATTGCCCGAAATCGTCGTGTTTCTGATGGTCAGCGTTCCCGAATTGGCAATCGCGCCGCCGTTTTTACCTTTGTTGCCGCGAAACAGCGAATTTGTAATCGTCATTGTGCCTTCATTAAAAATCGCTCCGCCGCGCGCGGTGAGTGCCGCAAAATAATTCAGAAATTCCGAATTATTTATCGTCATCGTTGCGCCGGCGGTATTTTTCACCGCTCCGGCATCATCGGTTGATTGATTATTGGAAATCGCACAATTATCAATCGTTACCGTTCCGCCATTGTTATCAATCGCCGCCCCGTCATTGGGAGCGGAAAATCTGCCGTCTTGAATCCCGATATTTCGAAACGTAACATTTGCGCCGGGATTGACCGAAAATACCCGAACACTAAAGCCGCCGCTGACGGTTCTCCGGTTTATTCCGTTATCACCAATGATGATCGGATCGGAAGTAATCAACAACGATTGGTCATTATTTATACTCAATGTGCCGAATGATAAGATAATTGTCTGACCGAAGTTCTGCGGGATTGCCAACTGGATTTGGCTGGCGACTCCATCGGTATTTGCCCTTTGAATTGCTCCGCGTAACGTGCAATCGTTGGGGGTGAACGGGTCGCAAGTGGTAATCGTATTGTCATCGCCGCGGTCAACGAAATAATTTTGTCCGTAAGCGGAAGAAAATCCGCCGAACAATAAAACAAACACAAATATCGAACCGATTTTCAGCAAACCGTTCGTTCTAAATTTTCCGCTGATTGTTTTTAATACTTTTTTCATCATTTTTCCTCTTAAATTTTTGTTCCGAAGTTACGCATTTATGCGTGAAGTCTTTTGCCAAAAATCAAGTTGATTTCTTGGCAGACGTTTTCACGCCTTAAGGCGTAACTCTGAACATTTTTTCCAGTTCAAACAGATTATCTTTCAAGACAAAACCGCTCGCGCCTGCTTGCAACGCTTCCGTGCGGATTTCATCGTCATCAAAAGCCGTAACCATACAGATATTCGCTTCGGGAAATGCGCTGATGATTTGGCGGATTGCCGTGATGCCGTTTGTGTTCGGCATTTCCCAATCCATAAAAACCCAATCGGGCAAATGTTTTTCGTAAAGCGCAAAAGCCTCGCCGCCGCCGCCGCATTCATAAATCTCACCAACTGATAAGGGCAGATAATCGCGCACCAATTCGCGGACTTTTTCGTTATCATCAACAATTAAAACTTTCATCATCGCCTTGTTCCGAAAGTCAGAATAAGCGAAAACGGCAACAGCGTGAATTAGAAGTTCTACGTATTTTATATGCGTGAAACTGCGTATTTTTTGTTCAGAGTAACCGTTCAGAGTAACGCATTTATGCGTGAGAAAATGCCGCGCTTCGCTGGCGTTTTCACGGCTGAAGCCGTAACTCTGAACTTTTAAAGCAATTCCGATTTATGGGAAACTGCAAATTTCAGAAGCGAATGACTTCCTTGCAAGTTTAGTTTTTGGCAGATATTTTGGCGGTGTTTTTCGACTGTGCGCGGACTGACGAAGAGTTCTTCGCCGATTTCTTTGCTCGTCATATTTTCGGCAATCAACTTTAAAACTTTGCGTTCGGTTGGCGTTAAATCGTTGATTGAAGGTTGTTTTTCGCTCAAACCGATGGCGCGGCGACTCCGATTGATTAGAAATTTTGTCAGCGCGTGGCTCGCGTAATGTTCGCTCTGTGCAACGGTTTTGATACATT
>JBBRVS010000208.1:0-9938 GCA_038246645.1 Pyrinomonadales bacterium | reverse complement strand
GTAATCAAGCCTCAGCGTGTAAATATTATTATCGGTATTGACGGGCGCATTAAAGCGAAATCCGGTGTAATTCAAACCGCCGTCAGGACTGATCGTATCGTCATTGCCGACCGGAAACTGCGCGAGATAACTGCGCATTGCCGGATTGACGCCGATTCCGAGCGGATCGAGCGCGGCGAGTTGTGTGTTGTTTAATGAAACGATGTCGCCATTGGTCGTGCGGTAGCGTAAAATTCCCTGTTTCAAAGTCTCGGTCGGCACTATGCGCGTTTCGGTTGTTTCACTGCGGTCGCGCCGTCCTTCATAATCCGCAAAAAAGAAGAATCTGTCTTTTAGAATCGGTCCGCCCAAACTTCCGCCGTAGATACTGCGGTCGAGTTCCGGGCGCTTGATGCCGCTCGTATTATTGAAAAACGAATTGGCGGATGTTCCCGTCGGACGAAAATAGAACCGCGCATTGCCCGAAAAATTGTTCGTCCCGTTTTTCGTTACCAGATAAACCTGCGCGCCGGAAGCAAACCCGTCGGTCGCATTCGCCAGAGTCAGAACGCGAAATTCCTTGACCGAATCGAGCGTTACTGGAAGCGTTGCCGTGAATGCGCTTTGCGTTTCAAAATCGTTTGCCTACGTCCCGTCAATCGCCACGCTCGTCTGGTTGCCGCGAATTCCGTTGATCACGCCTTCGCGGTCGTCCAGATTGCGGTTCGAGCCTTGCGCGAGCAAGTCCGTGTCCGATTCACCCGTAAAAACCACGCCCGGCTGCAAAGTCAGAGCCGTCACCGGATTTCGCGCCAAGAACGGTAATTCCTTGACCTCGCGCTCGGTGAAAGTCGTGCCGATAGTTGCGTCCTGGCGGTTCAAGACGGAAGCGGCGTCCGCTTCGACCGTCACGGTTTCGTTGATATTTCCGGCTTGCAGTTCGATTGAGAGCGTTGTCGGCGTAGCAATCAGCAATTCGATATTTTTTTGCTCGAACGGGCGAAAGTCCGTTTTTTCAACGCGCAAATCATAAATTCCGGGACGAAGCTGCTCGAAGACAAAACTGCCGTCATCTTTCGCAACCGCTGTGCGCGAAATGTTTGTTGCAGTTTCCGATAATACGACGGTCGCGCCTGAAATGCTTGCACCGTTTAAATCTGAAATTTGTCCGCGCAGAGATGTCGAACTTTGCGCAAAAATCGCCTGCATTGAAAATAATAAAATTACCAATGCGGTAAGTGGGAAATGGGAAAAACGATAAAATATTTTTTTGAAAATGTTCATTAAAAATCCTCTTTTATTATTAATTTGTAATCGGATAACGGCGCATTAAAAACACACTGATGGTAAATAAAACCGCGCCCGGCAACATAATCGCCAGTAAACTGACAAAAACCCGGCTTGCGAGTTCGGAGGTCGTTTCTTCAACAAAACGAAAACGCGGAACTTGCTCGTAATCGGCGGAAGTTAAAAGCGTTTTGCGAAAAACCCGTGAAGAAAAGAAATCTTTCCAATCTTCGGCAAAACTCTCGCCCTGCTGCTTGAAATTCGAAAACCGCGCCGAGCCGTTTCCTGCCAGATCGTTGAGCGCAGTTTGCGTAGCGATCGCGGGCGAAACGAATCTCGTGCGGTCAACCAAGCTTTGCTGATTCGTGATCTGCGTTTCAAAACGTTTTTCAATCGGCGCGGTTTGGTTGTCCAGATCCATCTGCACGAGCAGAAACGTTTCACCGAAATCTTCGGTTTCTTCGCCTGCGGGGCGCAATTCGGGGTGATCTTCGTAGTATTTCGCCAGCATATTATTGCCGTCGCGCCGAAAATCCTTGATGTTTTCACGGATCGCCGTCATCAGTTCCGTTCTTGAAGGCGTCGGATACAGTTTTGATACAGTGATATTTAACAATGTCGGAACGACCAGAACGAGCGTAATCCATACACCGATCAGCACAACCGCGTTTCCGGCTGAAGTTTTCCCCAAGGCATTGACCGAAACCGCCGCACTAAACCAAAATCCGCCGTAAAATATTAAGGTTAAAAGCCACAAACCGAGCCGCAGAAACGTCTGCGAATCGGCGAAATTCGCCCCACCGGCAATTGCACCGATAACCGAAACCAGGATCGCCAGACCGATAAGCAGCGAGGCTCTCTGCAAGACTTTTCCAAAAACTATTTGCCCTAAGCTGATCGGCTGCGACAGCAAAAGCTGGAGTGTTCCGCTTTCTTTTTCGCCGGAAATAATGTTGTAGGTCAGGGCAAGGATCAAAAGCGGAAAAAGATAAATAATGACGAACGCCAAATCGAACCGTCCGGTCAGCAAACTCACCGGATTTTCAAAGCCGTATTTATCACCGATGGTTCTCTGGCGGCTCATGATCGAAGCAAAATAAGTGGTCGGCAAAAGATCGCTCTGACCGACCGAAAGCGCGGCAAGCTGCGTCGGCGGCATTGTCGCCGGAAAACCGCTCTGTCCGGCTAAAAAGGGATCGTTATTTTCGGTAAATTCTTTTTTAGCTTCGGCTTCTTTCGGTTTCGCCAATTGTTCCTGAGAAGCGCGCAATTTTTCCTCTTTTTCGGCAACGGTTACGATATTTGCGGCATTTATTCTTTCCGACCAGATTTTGCCATTGTAAATGCCGTAAGCCGCTAAAGCGAGAAAAAGTAAAATCACGCACAACGCCGAACGGTCTTCAAATAAAGATTTCCATTCGTGAAGAAAAACCTGTGTAATCAATCCTTTATCGGTCATAAAATTCTTATAAAATCAACCCAAAAAATTAACTAAACGCTCATTTTGCGGGCGGCGAAAATCGCACCGGCAAAACAAACCAGACACCAAACGCTTAAGGTCAATAAATTCGTCAGTTGTGATCTGAATAAGGTAAGCGTATCCGGTTTTTGGTATGAAAAAGGCGGAACCGATTGCCACAAGGATTTCCCTTGCGTGTATTCCCAATCGCCCGAACGCGAATTAAACGCCACATCGTCGTTCATCATTTTGACCATTTCGCGCCGGTAAGTTTCGGCGGCAACGGCAAAATGTCGGTGATTTTCAAAATCGGTTCCGGCAAGCGACATTGACCACGAACGAACTGCCAGATAAGGCGCAAACCATGCCGCAAGACGATAAACACCGTCTTGTCGGGCATATGTATCCCAAAGTGCGCCGTAATGTTTATCGAAAACCGCATTGCTGTGTTCCTCGCTGGTTTGCAGCGCGATGCCGTCGAAATTGACCGGCAAATCCTCGACTTTGGAAACCTTATACTGCTCTAAAACCTTCTTTTTCAGTTCAGCGGTGCGGGTGTCGGCGGAATTATGCCCGTCAACGCCTGCTTTTATTTCTTTGTTGACGGCTGTCCAAAAATCAACGGTCGAAGGTGTCGGATAAATTCTTTCCGCCAGATCAGCCGAAAGGCGCGGCATTAACAAACCGTTCAAGATCCAGAATCCGAGCAAAATCACGAGCGCAATTCTCGACGAGGAAGATAGTGCGGAAACGAGCAGCGAAAATCCGATAAACGTCCCGAAATAAAGCAAATAACCGAGCGTCATCAGCGCGACATTCGGCAAATCCGCAGCCACGAACTCCGCTCCGCCCGCCAGACGCAGGGCGATCACGCCGATAATGGTCGCCGGAAGCAAAAATACGCCGAGCGCACAAACCACGCCGAGCGCTTTTCCCAGCGCCAATACCTGCGGACTAACGCCCAAACTTAAAATCTGCCTTAATGTTCCGTCTTCGCGCTCGCCCGAAAAAGCCGAAAAACACAAGATGATAATGAACAGAGGAACAAGCAGCTGAAGCGTATTTGCCGCCGTCAATTCACCGAATCTTTGAAGCGCGGTCGCGTCTTCGGCAGGTCGATAACGAAAAGGATTCTGCGAATGCGCTTCGAGCCAGACGGAAATCCCCGTAAAAGCATCTACGCCCTTGTCGGCAAGCGACAGCGGTCGTTCCGGTTTAAAGACATAAACGCCGAAATGCGCCGCCCCGTGCGGATTTCTTTCGCCTTGATCTTCCCACTGCTTTCGCGAAGCGGCATTGGCTTCGGCGCGCTCAGCCGATTGCGCCATATAACTGTTCCAACCTAAAATAAGTGAGGTCAGAAGCAGTAAAAAGAGCAAAACGGCGATCGTGCGTAATCGCCCGTCGCGCAACATTGCGGTTAATTCTTTCCGTGCTATATGCGTAATCATTCTGGTTTCGCCTATTTTTTTAGTTTGAGTAATAGACAAAATTACAGGCTTACCGCCCCGGCACACACCAAGTTTTTAATGAAAAGCGAAATTCGGCGAATGAACGGGATGTATTAATGTTTAACCGTTTGAGAAGGCGATATTTTCTTTATGAATTTTCGGTGTGTCCGCAATAATGAGTCCGTTTTCGATCTTTACGAGACGGTCGGCAAGGTGAAAGTATTTTTCGTCGTGCGTGATGGCGATCACGGTTTTGCCGGAGACTTTGAGCGCAGGCAGCATTTCGAGATAAAAAATCTCCTTAAAAAGCGGGTCTTGATCCGCCGCCCACTCGTCGAAAAGATAGACGGGTTTGTCTTGCGCGTAAACCGCGAGCAAAGCCAGACGTTTCCGCTGACCTTGCGAAAGCTGCAAGGTCGAAAAACGATTTTCGACGATCTTAACTTTGTGAGAAAGCTGCAGTTTTTCGAGCAAAACGGCGGCTCTTGCGGCGGAAATTTCGCACGGCAGATCTGTAAATAAATAAAAATCGGAAAAGATCGCGCCGAAATTTTCGCGGTATTGTTCGCGGTTCTCGTCTGAAACGATTTTTTCGTTCCATAGAATGTGTCCTCTTTCCGGCGCATATAAGCCGAGAATCAATTTGGCAAGCGTGGTTTTACCGCTTCCGTTTCCTCCGACAACGAAAATCAGTTCGCCCGTTTCTGCGCGAAAATTAATATGTTCAAGCGCAAAGTTCTTTTCTTCGTCCTCACGGAAATAAGTATGAGTCAGATCACGCAACTCGAGTGAGTTAAATACGCTTTTTTGGTGCGGCAGATTCGTTTTTTCTTCCGTTTCGATCGTCGTGTCGTTTCCCGCCTTTTGCAGAGAAAATTGGAGATCGGCGATTTTATTTAATGCGGTTTCGGCGCGTCCGAGCTGCGGCATCTGATTGAGAATCACATCGAGTTGCGACATTATAAACAAGACTGTCAGCATTACGCCGCTCAAAGTCGAGGCGTCCGTTCCGACGATTCGCGCCAGAACAAAAAGCAGCACGCCGATCAGAACGAAAATGATCATACGGCTCCAGTTTGCCGCCAGAGTGTAGATGATTTCGCCCTTGATCGTTTGATTCTTCAAATCCTCCGCCGATTCGCCCAATTGCTTCGACCAGAAGATTTGTCGCCGCTCACTGCTCAACTTCAGTTCCTTGATGCCTCCGGTCAGACCGCCCACGCTTTCGTAGAGCCGATCCGTTGCTTCGCGTGCCGATCGCAGATATTCTCGCGCCGATTTTGTCAGCAGATTAACGCTCAAAAACCAAATGCCCACGAACAAAACACAAATTCCGAGGGCGATTGCCGAAAGATAACCCAAATAAAAAAGACAGCCGAAAATGAGCGCGATATTGACGCAAATCAGCGGAACGATGACGAGTGTCTGCGCGATCACGTTGATATCGTCAATCAGCGTCGCGGTCAACGCCGAACTGCCGATCTTTTCGAGTTTGCTCAAAGGCGAAGCTAAAATTTCGCGGCTGAGGTTAAGCCGCAGGTCAAAAATCGCCTGCTGACCGATGCGTATCAGAATCAGCTGCGAATAAAAACCCGTCGCGACGCGTAAAAGACAGGCAAAACCGAAGATTACCGGCAAGGTCACCGATAAATCCTGCAAGTTTTCAAGCTGCAGGTGAATCAAAACGACCAACGCCGAACTGACCAGACCGCTGACGACTCCGGCGATGACGGCTTTGGCAAGCACGACTTTTGAATATTGAACGAGCAGTTTGACGATTTTCATTCGCTTATTTTCCCGCTTTTACTTGTTGCTGTAACAATTTACTTTTGCCTCTCATAATTTCCTCCAGACATTCGGCAAGCCGCGCAACCTGCGGTTCTTTAATGATCGTGTAATGATTTCCTTTGATCGTTCTGACGTTAAGCAATTCGCCGACAAAGTCGTTCCAACCGAGTAAATGATTAGACACTGCCAACGCGCCGACCGCATTTTCGTCCGCCAGACGAATCAAATTCAGCGGAATTTCGCACGATTTCAAACGGTATTCGGTGATTGCCTGACAATTCGCCCGAAAGACATTGACGTAGCCTTCGAGTGCTTCGGAGCGCAAACTTTCGGGAACTATCTTTGCTTTTCTCAAGGTGTCCAAAACAGTTTCGAGTTGGACTTGATAACCTAATTTTGCCAATTCTCCGGCATTGATTTCGATCTCATCGGAAAACATCTGCGCCATATAAACGAGCGTTTCGCTTTCATTCAATTTTTCATTAACTTCATCGGGCTGCGCGGGCGTGTCAACCAAAATTAGAGAGGCAAGATTTCCATGCGCACTTAAATTTCGCGCCATCTCGAAGGCGATCAATCCGCCGAAAGACCAGCCGCATAAATGAACCGGCTCGTTATTACCGAGTTTTTCGATCGCCGTTAAATAATGCGCGGACATCGCTTCGACCGTTTCAAGCGGCTCATCTAAGCCGTTAAGTCCGACCGCTTCAATACCGTAGATCGGGCGAGGCGCGATGAGATTTTCAACCAGCGGCTGATAAACCGACGAAGTTCCGCTCATCGCGTGGATCAAAAAGAGCGGCTCGCCTTCGATACCTGTCTTAAAAGGAACAAGCGGTGAATTTTTGAGTCTTCGCGGCGTCAATGAATTCAGAAAAACGTCTGTTGAACCGGATTTATCTTTTTCTGCTTCAAGTAAAATTTCGACCGTCTTTGCCCATTTCGCAACGGTCGGAAACTCGAAAATTTTCTTGAGCGGCATCTCGAGCGTAAATTCTCGCCGCAGCCAGGCAGTTAGTTGCGTGGCAAGAAGCGAATGTCCGCCGAGTTCAAAGAAATTGTCGTTAACACCGATCTGTTCAATTCCGAGAAGCTCCTGCCAGAGTTTGGCAACTTGTTGTTCGAGCGTGGTTTGCGGCGGTTTATAAGCGGTCGCCAGTTTCGGGCGTTTTTCTGATTTCGGCGTTTGTTTGGTTTCGCGCTCGATAAACTCCAGTGCCTGCAAGGGTTTTGCCGCCAGTTCTGCGGCGACCAGCGATTTGAATTCGCGCACTGAAACAACCGCTTGCGACAGAGGCGAATTGACCGCTCTGAAAAATGCCTCTTTGCCCTCACGGTTCAGGATTTTATCGCGCAAATTTATTTCGCGGTATTCGCTTAGAGTTTCCGGTAAAGCGGCATTAAATGCGCCGCCCGTTTCCTGCCAGGTATCCCAGTTTATCGAAATATAAAACGGTTTTTCATTAGTATTTAGGTTTTTCCGGGCGGCAAAATTATCGAGAAAGGCGTTTGCCGCGCAGTAATCGGACTGCCCGAAACCGCCCGTCAGCGAGTTTAACGATGAAAAATAAGCGACAAAATCAAGATCATCCCCGAGCAGTTCGTCAAGATAAAGCGTACCGTCCACTTTCGCCGAAAAAACTTCTTCGACCGCCTCTCTTTGTTTAAACTGCATCATTCCGCCCGGAAAAATTCCCGCTGAGTGAATCACGCCGTCAATTTTTCCGAAATGATTTTTTGCCGTTTCGACGGCTGTTTGCATCTGCGTCCGGTTGCCGGCATCAGCGGATAAAATCAATATCCGGCTTCCCGAACTTTCGATTTCTAACAGCTTGGAGATCTTTTTTTTCGTTTGTAAGTCCGTTTCCGCCGATTGTAAAACACTTGCCCAAATTTCGCGCGGCGGGAACTTTTTGCGGCTCATCAAAACCAAATTTGCCTGATATTTTGTCGCCAATTCTTCGTCGATTTCGAGCGCGACACCGCCCAAACCGCCCGTTAATAAATAAGTTCCGCGTGCCTTAAAGCGAACGGCAAGCGAATTTTTTTCGGTTAAAAAAGTCGGCTGAAATGTCTGCCGCCAACGATAATTTCCCCGAAAAGAAATCGTTCTTCCGTCATCATTACAGCCCTGAAATTCATTGATTAACTTCTCTGTTTGGCGTTTATCCGAAGTGCTTTCAATGTCCGCCCAAAACGCCGAAATACCCGTAAATTCCTGCGACGCGGTGCGCGTAATTCCAGCAACTGCCGAAAAATTCGCACTCGAAAACTGTTTTTCACTGCCGCTTACTTCAAAAAAATCTTCGGTGACGATGCCGAAATTTATTTTTCTCTCGCCCGAAATTTCGCTTAGATTCTGCAAAAAATAAAGCGGAGCGCAAAAAATATTGACCGCCCCGACACCTTTTTCCGCCCCCTTTACGCCGAAATCCGCGAAAAACAAAACGCGATCCGGCAATATATTTTCAGTCTTTAATTCCGTTACGAGCTTTCGATAATCGTCAAAATTTTGCGGATTGAGCTCGTAGGAATCATTTCCGATTCCGGCGAATTCATCGCCGACAGAAACGAAGCGCGTCTGACTATTCATGCTCTTTAATATTTGCCGGAAATCTTCCGATTTCGATTCATTAGCGGAGAAAATTAACCAGTTTCCCCCGAACCCCTGATTCGGGGGCAGTAAAAGTTCGCGTTTCCAGGTGGGTGTATAAAACCAATTTGCAATGTCTTTTTGTTTTCCTTGATTTTTTGTTTTGATCTCAGTCGAAACCGCGTCAATCCAGCATCTTTCGCGCTCAAACGGATATGTCGGAAGCGCGATGCGGAAGGGTTTTTCTTCCGCCGCGGGCAGCGCGTTCCAATCAATCTCGATGCCGCTTGTCCAGATATTGCCGACCGCCGCGAGAAAAATTTCCGTGTCATCCGACTTGTCGAGCGGATGTCTGAGCGAACTGACGATTTTTGTCGAAAATTCACGCTCAAACCTAAGTTCGTCAAAACACGAATGCGCCAAGGCTCCGAGTGTTCCCGAACCGATTTCGAGCAAAATCAAATCGTTTTCCTGCGCCGCGAGCTTTTTTATTCCGCCCGCAAATTTGACCGTTTCCCGCAAATGTCTGACCCAGTAACTTGGTGAAACAACGTCTTCCGGTTTCGCCCAATCGCCCGTTACGTTGGAAATATACGGGATCTGCGGTGCGTTTAAATCTATCTTGCCGATAAAATCTTTGAATTCATCAAGGATCGGCTCGACGAAACGCGAGTGCGAAGCCGTATCAACGTGAACGATTTTGGCTTCGACGGATTGTTTAGTAAGTTTTTCGGCAAAATCGTCAATTAATGCGCGTGAACCGGCGACGAGGGTTTGGCGCGGCGCGTTAAGCGCGGCAATATCCAGATTTTCGGGCAAAATCTGCCTGATGTCGGTTTCGCTCAAAGCAACGCTCAGCATCGCTCCGGCGGGAAGTTTTTCAAATAATCTCCCGCGCAGGGCGACTAATTTCATCGCCTCCGCCGCGCTGAAAACGCCTGCCAGACAAGCCGCGACGTATTCACCCAAACTATGTCCGATCATCGCCGCCGGGCGAACTCCGAGCGACATCCAGAGTTTGGCAAGCGCGTATTCGGCGGCAAACAGAACCGGCAAACCGATCGAAGGTCGGCGGATAAATTCGCTGTTTTTTAGATCATCATCAGTTGCCGGATAAAGAAATTCGCGGAATGATTTTTCGAATTTACCGTCAGCCGAATCCAAACAGAGCTCGAGTTCCCGCCTGAAAATCTCGTTCGAATCATATAACCCGCGAGCCATCTTCAGATACTGCGCTCCGCCGCCCGGAAACATAAAAACAACTGCCGCTTTTTCGATTGAAGCCGTGTTGACCGCCGTAAATCCGGCTTCGCCGAGAATTGCTTTGACAGCATCGGAATTTTCCGGACATACGATTGCCTTGCGTTCGGAAAGTAATTTT
>JBBRVS010000207.1:0-9958 GCA_038246645.1 Pyrinomonadales bacterium | reverse complement strand
GAGCATTCATAATATCATTTACGCAAAAACCTCAATCACCTTTTGCACCGCGTCCGCCAGAACGTCAACTTCTTCGCGTGTATTGTAAAAAGCGAACGAAGCGCGAGCGGTGGCGGGAACGTCGAAGAATTGCATCACGGGTTGGGCGCAGTGGTGTCCGGCGCGGATGGCGATGCCGGATTGGTCGAGAATCGTGCCGATGTCGTGCGGGTGAACGCCTTCGATGGTGAACGACAGCACCGACGCTTTTTCCTTTGCCGTGCCGATGATGCGAACGCCTTCGATTGCCGAGAGTTTTTCCGTCGCGTATTCGAGCAATTCGTGTTCGTATTTGGCGGCGGCTTCAAAATCAATCGAGTTCAGATAATCAATCGCCGCGCCGAGTCCGATTCCGGCGGCAATTGCGGGCGTTCCGGCTTCGAACTTTTCGGGAATCGGTGCGTAAGTCGTTTTTTCAAACGTCACGGTGCGAATCATCGAACCGCCCGTTTGATACGGCGGCATTTTATCAAGCCATTCTTTTTTGCCGTAGAGAATTCCGCTGCCCGTCGGCGCAAACATTTTATGACCGGAAAACGTCATAAAATCGCAGTCCAAATCCTGCACGTCAACCGGAAAATGCGGAACCGACTGCGCCGCATCCAAAAATACGGGAACGCCGAATTTATGCGCCGTGGCGATCATTTCTTTCACGGGATTGATTGTGCCGAGAGCATTTGAAACGTGAATAATCGAAACGATTTTTGTCTTTTCATTCAACATATTTTCGTATTCTTCAATAATCAATTCGCCGCGCTCGTTCATCGGAATCACGCGAATCTTCGCTCCCTTCTCTTCCGCCAAAACCTGCCACGGAATAATATTGGCGTGATGCTCCATCTGCGACAGAATAATCTCGTCGCCTTCATTGATAAATTTTCGCCCGTAGGAATAAGCCACCAGATTACAACCTTCGGTGCAACCGCGCACGAAAATACATTCCTTGGCTTCTTTAGCGTTGATAAAGCGTTTCACTTTTTCCCGCGCCGCTTCATACGCGGTCGTCGCGTGTTGCGACAAATAATGCACGCCGCGATGAATATTGGAATGCTCTTCCGCCAGATATTTCGCGCCGCGCTCAATCACCAGATTCGGAACCTGCGAAGACGCGCCGTTATCCAGATAAACCAGAGGTTTTCCGTTCACCGTCTGCGATAAAACCGGAAAATCCGTACGAATTTTTTCTACATCAAAATTGCTCATTGTCTTTACTGCTGTTTTCATTATTATTTTATTACCAAAGCGATTTTTAACGCTTCATTTAATTCTTTCAATTTTTCTTCCGACAAAGTGCCGACAAAATCTGTCAGCATTGATTTTTGAAAACTCACGATTTCATCGCAAAAAATACAACTATCGTGTTTTAAACCTTCCTCAACTCCGACATCAACCTGAGTTTCGATACCCGTGCAATTCGTATAAATAGGAATACAAATGACCGCCGAGAATTCCGATTCAATCACTTCCTGACGGCTTACAACAACAAACACGCGAAACTTTTTCGATCGCGTGAAGTCGGTTTATAAACTCTGTAAAGTTCGCCGCGTTTCACCAATTCACCTGCTGATATTCAAGAACGTCCAACGCTTCTTCGTTTAATTTATCGGCATTTGCATTAATAATTTCAATGTCGCGCCGATTCAATTCCTGCCGAGTTTCTTTCGCCACGTAATCGCGCAAAGCGGTTTCAATCACATCGGAAATTTTTGCATCTTTATTTACTTTATTGGCTTGCTCCAATAAATCCTTCGGCAAACTCACGGTCGTTTCCACTCTTTCAACTGTCTGCATAATTTTCACCCCAAATCCTCACGAATTTTTTCAACGTCCTAATTGCTCATTTCTTTTACTGCTTTCATTATTTTTTTCAAAAAGAATTAACACTTTATTTTTTTCTTGTTCTTTTACTAACTTTAATTTCTTTCCAAAGAAATGTTTTTCCATTGAATTCCAATGAGTTTGAGATAATCCAAATCGGAATTGAATCATCAATCGTTTGACCGACTTTGCTATCGAGTTTGAAGTTTATTGAAAATGGAAAATCTCCGATACATACTGACGGACTTTCTTTGGAAAATTTCCATAAGAATCAACAAAAATCATTGCATAAGTAGGCAGACCGCACATTCCCGTAGCTGTGTCAGTTCCAACTAACAACCAAGTTCCTGAATTTTCATATTTCCAGTATTCATCTGTTTCAGATAAAAATGTAACAGTTGTAAAAAAATTATTTGATTTGTTTTTTATATTGCTATCTAGATAAACTCCATCGCTTTTAATTTCCAATTTATGTATTTTTTCATCAGATAAAATAATGGCTTTTGAAAATAACACTTCATCGGCTTCAATCTGAGCAGAAATATAAATTGTTGAGCTTAAAATTAAGCAAAATAACAAGATTACTTTTTTCATACTATCTTTCTTCTACTTCCAAATTCGCATTGATTTGCTTTCATTTCAGAAAACTTTATTTCTTCACCGCCTCCAACGCGACTCGACAAATTATCGTAGATGCGTCTGCCTTATTCTTATCAAAAAAATCTTTCTTGTCCGGCAAAAGTTCGATAAATCTTTCCCGAACCTCATCATTTTCGTTAATCTTTTCCACCACTTCCCAAGTCCGGCTCATTTCAGTCGAAAACTTCGGCGGTGCTTCGACATTAAAACAATCATCGTGCGGTTCGCCTTCGTGCATCCAACATTCGCCCGCCAACCAACCGCCGTAAATTTCTTTCCAACTTGAACAAGGTGTTAAGTTCATCACCTTTTCGGCAATGAGCGCGTCTAACTCAAGATTTTCATCATCTTTTTTCACAACAACATTTTATACTTTTAATAAACGCTTTATTTTCTAAAAACATCCTTCACCGTAAAACTCAAATCCGGCAAAAGTGGCGATGAAATTTCATCTTCGTTTCTAAAAGTTCCGACCGAAGCCAGAACATTTCCCTGCAACCGGGTGATTTCGACGACTTCGACCGTCGGTTCGACAATCCAATATTCCTTTACGCCTCTAAATTTGCGTTCAAAAGAATTCAAAACTCGCTGATTAAACTCGCGCTCGTTTAGTTTCCGAAACGGGTTTTCAGCTAACGGTTTCCGGTTGCGGTTTATTGGCTTCTTTTAATTCTTCGCGTTCGATAAATTCGAGCAAGGCTTTTTCGATAATGGCGGCGCGTTTGTTTTTTTCGCCCGCAATAACGTCGATTTTTTTTAATATGGCTTCTTCGATTATTAAATTTGTTCTAACTCTCATAATTTTTTCACATCTCCAGATTCGCGTTCAGACGATTCAAAACCGCTTCGTCCAATTGCCGTTTAATTGATTCAATTCCGATTTTGTTGACGATTTCTTCGGCAAAACCGTACGTAAGCAGATTTCGCGCCAGAGTTTCATTCAAACCGCGACTCAAAAGGTAAAATAATTCTTCTTCTTCGAGTTGCCCGACCGTTGCGCCGTGCGCGCATTTTACGTCGTCGTTATAGATTTCAAGCTGCGGTTTCGTATCAACTCTTGCTTCGTTCGAAAGAAGCAAATTTTTGTTCGATTGATAACCGTCCGTTCCGCTCGCATTTTCGCGGACAAAGATCTTGCCGTTAAAAACCGCCCGCGCCTTGCCGTCAACGATTCCTTTATAAGTTTGATGCGAAGTGCAATTCGGCAGGGCGTGATCAATGACCGAATGCGTGTCGTGATGCTGTTCGTCGCCAATTAAATAAAGTCCGTCAACAAACGCTTCACCGCCCGGCGCGGTAAATTTCAGATGAATATCGTGGCGCGAAAGGCGCGCTCCCAGATTGATATTCGTTGAATTATAAAGACTTCCGCGCCCCAGCGTAATTTCGCTCGTGCCGATATTAAACGCCTCGCTTGATTCTGTTTGAACCCGATAATGCGTCAGATTCGCATTATCTTCGACAAATATCTGAATCGCCGAATTTGTAAAGCTCCGAAAATCCGATTCGTAATTTTCGATGATCGTCGCCTTGCTGCCCGCTTCGGCAATGACAATAATATGCGGAAAATTCGCCGAGTTTTCTGCGGCTTTGAAATTGAATTCAAACGGTTTTTTGATAACGGTTTCCTTTGGAATTTTTACGAAAACGACATCCGCAAACGCCAGATTGAGTGCCGTAAAACCATTGCGCTCAAAATTAAATTGTTTTATTAACTCAAAAACCTTAGGTGAAATTTCTTCTTTCTGACCACTGACTACTGACCACTGACCACCGACGAGCGAAGCGACGTTTGTATATTTCCATTCTTCATTCCTGACGGTCGGAAAACCGTTTTCCGTAAACGCCGCAAACGCCTTTTCGCGCAAATCCTTCAACCAAGCGTCTTCGGTTCGCTCCAAAACCGCTTGAAAATCCTGTTTATAAATTGTTTCTTTTGCTATTTCTGCTGTCATTTTTTTACTTTTTATTAAATTCGAATACTTCTTGTAAAGTTTCCTTCAAAGATTCCAATAATTTTTCCCGCGTCGCTTCCTGACAATTTACGCCCGGAACTTCTTCGATCCAGCCGATCCGCCAATCACCGTCTTGCTTAACAATTGCTGTATAAGTTTGATTCATATATCTTTAGTTTCCTGCCGCTTTTATCCGATCGCAGCCTTTTTCTTACTAATCTTTATCAGATTTTCCCGAAGGCAATCGGCGTTCAAATTTCAACAACTCATTTTCAAGCCGCAACGCCAGTTTTTCGCGCTCGTGGCGATCTTCTTCACGAGTTTTCTGAATCTCGTAAGCCAATCTTTCCATCTTTGAATAAATATCCCGAATATCCGTCCGTATCTCTTTGATTTCCTAAGAGTTGCGGTCAGTATCTTTGGTTAAAGTTGCGACTTTTGATAATAAATCCCAGATTTTTTCCCACATATCACATTGTTTCCAGTAAATCATCCAACCGTTTTGCAATTATGCGGGTTTCCGCTTTTAACTTATCGGTTTCACCTTGATTACGTTCAATATTTTCCAATCGAATTTCAATCTCTTTCAAACCGACTGCAACTTCTGTTTTATAATCAATTTTTTTCGCTTTAGTTGAATCAAATGTAGTTTCTGCCATATTTTACCTCTTCTATTTTGATGCCGCTTTCACCCAATCGTAGCCTTTTTCTTCGAGTTCGAGCGCGAGTTCCTTGCCGCCTTCCTTGACGATTTTTCCGCCCGCGAGAACGTGGACGAAATCAGGCTCGATGTAATTTAAAAGCCTCTGATAATGCGTTACCAGAATTATCGCTTTATCCGGCGAGCGTAATTTATTCACGCCGCCGGCAACGATTCTGAGCGCGTCAATATCAAGACCGGAATCGGTTTCGTCCAAAACTGCGAGCTTCGGATTTAAGACCGCCATCTGCAAAATCTCGTTGCGCTTTTTTTCGCCGCCCGAAAAACCTTCGTTGACCGAACGCTTGAAAAATTCCGAACTCATTCCGACGATTTTCGCTTTTTCCTTCAAATAATCATTAAATTCGAGCGGGTCGAGTTCTTCAAGCCCAAGATGCTTCATTTTCTCGTTATAGGCGAGCCGCAAAAACTGGGCATTTGAAACGCCCGGAACTTCGACCGGATATTGAAACGCCAGAAAAACGCCTTCGCGCGCTCTTTCGTCCGGCTCAAGTTCCAGCAAATTTTTGCCTTCGTAAATGACTTCGCCTTTCGTTATTTCGTAACTGGGATGTCCGGCGAGAACTTTCGCCAGCGTAGATTTCCCCGAACCGTTCGGTCCCATAATCGCGTGAACTTCGCCGCTTTTGATCTGCAAGTTCAAGCCTTTTAATATTTCTTTGCCGTCAATGGCGGCGTGTAAATCTTTGATTTCTAATAACATAATTATTTATTTTCTTTTAACCATTTTTTCAAATTTTTAATTCCTTCAAAATCAAAAATCGCGAAACCCAAATCTTCAAGTTGTCGGTGTTCGAGATTTTTCACTTTAGCCGAAATCGAATCATCAATTTTCCCAAACTTTTTATTCAAAATCTTTAAATTAAGTTCAACCAAACTTCTTTTTTCTCCGATTTCAAGTCCTTGCTGAAGTCCTTGCTCAAGTCCTTGCTCAAGTCCTTGCTCAAGCCCTTACTGAATTCCTTGATTGATAAATTCTTTAATTGCACTTGACATAATTTCTTCCTCATTTTCGGGAAACGCTTTTCTGATTGCTTCCCTTACATCTTCAACCGTCAGATGTTTTTGCACCGCCATAAAATACCGCACAATAAGCGCGATGAACTCCATTGTTTCCTTCTCGTAACTGAGTTTGGCAAACCGCGTAATTTCGACGAGTTGTTCAAAAAGCGTCTTGCCGAAAACATTTTTCATTGCCAGCATTGCGGCTCTGAGCAACGCTTCGCCTTTCAATTTTTCGCCGTCAAGTTCCGACAAATCGCACAAATAATACGAAAAACGCGGCGTATATTCGCTAAATTCATCCGATGAGTTGATTAAATCATCGAATTTCCGTCTGACATTCCAACCCTTTTTGCCATAATAAAAAACAATCGCGAAAATCGGCGGTAATTTTCCGGCTTTTTCGTGCAGAGATTTTTCCCAAATCCGCACCATATACCGCAAAAGCTGAAACGCCGCCAGTTCGTCCGCATAACTTTTGTGTTCCACCAATACAAAAATAAATGCGTTTTCGCCCGTTCGGAGTTTGACGTGAAACAAAAAATCCGTGTGATGCGATTTCAAATTGTCATCGGCAAAAGATTCCTGTGCGATTTTCAAAGTAGCCGGATCGAATCGGGCAACAACTTCCGGCGGCAAATAATTTTTCAAAAAATCACGCGCTAATTTCAAACGCGAAAATGCAGCGCGGAAAAATTGATCGTGCGGATTGTTGACCTTTTTTACCATTAAAATTTATTTCCAAACTTCAAACATCGTTTCCTTAAAAAGCGCGTCAAGCAAATCCGTTTCGGGCTTTTTCGACGATTCGATTTTTTCGGCATATTCGCTGTAAAATTCTATCTTTTGCGCCAGAAAATCATTTAAAGCTTCGATTTTCGGCTCTTCCTTCATTTCGTCGCCCGCAATTTTTCGTTTCAAAAGCGCGTCAATTTCGCGGCGAATCTTTTCATCCGAAACTTGCGCTTCAACCAGTTTTTCAAATTCCATCGGCGGAAACGAATTAGTGTTCTTTATCCAATCGCACGCCAAAACGGGGCGCAAGACGTAAAAATATTTTTTCAGACGCACCCGTTCGCGCTGCAGAAATTCTTTAAAATTCCCCTTTGCCATACTCAGATAATGATGCATACACGATTTCGGATTGAAATATTGCTTGCTCATTTCGCGCAGAGTTTGCGCGGTCGAAAAATTTTCCCGGTAAATGATCGGACTTCTCAGCCATTCGAGCATCGGCGGATTCGATTTGCGGAAAAGTTTCAGAGCTTTTTTGAGTTCCCAACCCGACAGATCGAGATCGTTCGGCAAGATTTTTTCCCGCGAATCTTTCAGCGCATCAATTTTCAAATACCAATCGAGTTTGTGAATGTAAATGTAGCGAACATCCCAATCGCTGTCCGGGGAAGCAAATCCCCAGGCGCGACTGCCGCTTTCGACGGCGAGCAGGATTTTTATTTCGTGTTCGGATTCAAGCCGGACTAATTCTTTTTTGATTTCTTCAAACATCTAAACAGCTTTTTTTAGCTAAATATAAATTTCGCCTTTCAAATAAAGCGCGGCATTTCCGCCGATTTTTACGCGTTCGCCGTCTAATTTACAAAAAAGCTCGCCGCCACGTTTTGACAATTGCCGGGCATAAAGATTTTCTTTGCCGAGCGTTTCCGCCCAATACGGGATCAAAGAACAATGAGTCGCGCCCGTTACCGGGTCTTCGGGAATTCCGATGCGCGGCGCGAAAAGCCGCGAAACAAAATCAGAATCCGTTCCCTTTGCCGTCGCGATAATTTCGTGATACGGAATATCCATCAAAGCCGCCATATCCGGCTCTAAAGATTTAATATCTTCTTCCGTATCAAAGAGAAGCATCGTCATATAACCTTGCGTTTCCCACGTTCTTTTCGGCTTTTTCCCGACGGCTTTGATCAATTCTTCGCTCGCTTCCGTTTCATTCAAACCGAATTTCGGAAAATCCAAAACCAAAACATCGCCTTGTTTTTCGACGCTCAGATTTCCGCTCCGCGGCGAATAAAAATCAATCGTTTTCTCTTCCAGATGCAGACAATTAAAAATCACGAACGCCGTCGCGAGCGTCGCGTGTCCGCACAGATCAATTTCAATTGTCGGCGTAAACCAACGAATTTCGTAAACGTCGTCTTTTTTCACAAAAAACGCCGTTTCGCTCAAGTTATTTTCAAGCGCGATTTTCTGCATCAATTCCGCGTCAAGCCATTCGTCAAGCGGACAAATCGCCGCCGGATTCCCCTTAAAAATCTCTTTCGTAAATGCGTCAACCTGATAAATGTCTAACTTCATAAGATTTTTTTAACCACAGATGCACACAGATAGGCACGAATAAAAACCGGATAAAATCAATTTGCTTTTATCTTTCTTAAATCTGTGTTTATCTGTGTGCATCTGTGGTTACATTTCTTCATTTTTTTACTCTTTCACCGCCGCGATTGCCTGAATTTCGATCTTCGTTCCGAAATGCAAATCCTTCACCGGAACAATCGCCCGCGCCGGTTTGTGTTCGCCTAAAATTTTTTTGTAAACTTCGTTCACTTTTCCCCAATCGTCCATTTCCGAAACATAGATCGTCATCTGCAAAACGTGGCTTAAATCGCTGTTCGCCGCCAGCAAAACGCTCTCGACATTTCGCAGAGCAAGTTCGGTCTGCAATTGAATATCGCCCGTTTCCGCCGTGCCGTCCGCGTGATTTATCGGCAGTTGCCCCGACACGAAAATTAAGCCGTTAAATTCTACGGCTGGCGAATAATGACCTTTCGGCACGGGCATTTCAGCGGGCTGAATTTTTTCCATATTTTTTAACAATCGCAAAAATGGCAAAAAAGGCGATTATCGCCCAAATAATATTGACCAGTGTCGAAGGAATCGCGCCGTAATAATACGTGTTGATGACCAGAAAAATACTGCCGAAAATATTCAGCAGCTGATATTTAACCGAATTTCCCTTAACCTTCCCGAAAGAAATAAGCGCGTAAGCCGTCAAAATCAACAACGCGCCTATCCAACCCATTACGTCAATAGAAATTTTCATTTATCTGATGCACACGCAAATCTCGACGATTTTTTCTTTTTCAGCTGTTGCTAAATTCATATTATTATTTTTCAAAACCCACAACTGCGAAAGAACAATGCTCTTTCGGTTCGGATGCGTTCACTAGTTTACTCTTTCCCATAGATTTTAACTTTCAAAGTTAAGTGAATCGAGAATTAATTGAAATTCTTTATCAGCGGCTTTCCATTCTTCATTAACTGCTTCGACAGAAATTACCACCTTATATTTCTTATTTTGCACCAAGAAAAAGTCCGTCGTATGAGGGACTTTTGTTCCAAATAACGAAATCAATCTCTGTAATCTTACTCCATCAAAATTTATCCCCTGAAATTCTCTACTGTTCAGTCAAGTTTGAGTTGACGGGTCAGAACCGTTCGCGGTAGCGAATGGTTGAACTTCAGCAATAAGTCTTATTCTATAAAACTTAAACCATCTGCTACCGCAGACGTTTCTGACTCTGACTTGAGCGGAAAACTCAAACTTGACTAAGCACTAGTTATATCTTCGATTTCACCTTTTGATACATCCATAATCGGCATATTTTCACGAAGATTTTTTTCAGTTTTTCAGCATAACTCTTTAATTAATATTAGTTTCGAGAGGAAAAACTGAAATTCTGCATATAGAAGTATAATCATCTAAAACAACAACTCTTCTTACATTTTTTTCAGAAAATGTATCTTTAAAAATTGTCCAGTCGTCAGG
>JBBRVS010000206.1:0-9969 GCA_038246645.1 Pyrinomonadales bacterium | reverse complement strand
TAATACCATTTCTACCTAGAAACTGTGCATTAGAGTCAGTAGCGGTTTGCGTAAGCAACTGCGTCAATTGCTCATCATGGATAACGCATCGGCTCACGCCGACGCTACTGACCAATGCACAATTTCTAATAGTAAACGGTATAAGAAACTTCTGACCTTCATTTTCGCTATAACAGACGATTTTTATTTAATTATCCATTATCCATTATCCGTTATCCATTATCCATTATGTTAAATTGCTTGAAGCAGGTATAAAAGCCCGTAATAAAAAGGCATTATGATTAGGCGGAAAAGCCCGATATAAATAAACAGCATTAAGATCAAAAAGCCGAATTGTTCGAGCAGATTAAAAATCGGTTCGGTGCTTTCGGGCAGAAATGTCTGCAAAATCTTGCTTCCGTCAAGCGGCGGAAACGGCAGTAAATTGAAGATCGCCAGCGAAAGATTCAAAAGCATCAATTTGCTGATAAACATTATCAGCGGATTCGTGCTTGTTCTGAAAAAATCTTCGGCAAAAAATCCCTGCGTCATCATAATTTTTGCCAGCACGATGCCGATAATCAGCAAAATCATATTTGCCATCACACCGGCGGAAGAAACCATCACATTTGCCAGATCTTTTCTGCGCCAGTTGAGCGGATTGACCGGAGTCGGTTTGCCCCAGCCGATCAGCGGAACGGAAGCGACCGCGCCGCCGATCGCTCCGGCGATAAAGGCGACCGACGGAATCAGGAGCGTTCCGATCGGGTCGGTGTGCGAAATCGGATTAAGCGTAACGCGCCCTTCACGTTGCGCCGTGTCGTCGCCGAATTTAAGCGACATCCAGGCGTGTCCGGCTTCGTGCGCCGAAATCGCCAGAATAAGCACGATTAAATAAATGATAAAATGACTGATAAATGGTATTAATTCTATTCCGCCCATTGTTTAGCTCCGTTTTTTTGATTTAGGAAATGCTTTTCAAATTTGTTATATTTTATTCGCCGCAAATTAAAATTTAAAATTACTTTAATAAAAATTTACCGCGATATTTTATTAGTGTTAAAAATTACAAATTGGTTGTTTTTACCATTAAATTGTGCCATTCTTTTAGCTCACAAGCAAAATCAAACTTTGGGAAATTTATGATAAAAAAAATACTTTTCGGCGGAGAATCGGGGTTGTCGCCGTTTGCCAATATCGGTTCAGCACTTTTACGAATTTTTGCCGGAGTCGCTCTGATGTTCGGACACGGCGCGTGCGATTGGAACATTGACGCGTTTTTAAGAAAAGAAAAATCAGTATAGCGAACAATAGTGAGCCGCGTTTATGTTGGAAATAACTTTTTTTAAGGCGATGAACTCGCTGCCTCCGGTTATACTGATTAAAAAACAACTGACTAAAAAATCAAAAATCTAAAATATGCAGAATCATATCGTTTGCATTGCCAGCGAATTCAAAGGCAATGAGGTTTTAGAAGAAGCGAAAAAGGCGGGTTGGCGCGTTTCGCTCGTAACGCGGGAAGATTACAAGGATTCAAACTGGACTTGGGATTGTTTGAGCGATTTTGTCACCGTTGCGAAAACCGCGACTTCGGATGATTACATCCGCGCCGCGACGAATTTTGCCGGAAAATATCCGATTCGCCGCATTATCGGCGTTGACGAATTCGACGTTTTAACCGCCGCCAGAGCGCGTGAACATCTGCAAATCGAGGGAATGAGCAATTCGCACGCGCTTCGTTTCCGCGATAAATTGCGGATGCGAATCGTCGCAGACGCGGCAGGAATTCCGTGCCCGGATTTTGTCGGCTGTTTTAATCCCGAAGACATTAACGCTTATCTCGAAAAAGTGGAATTTCCCGTCATCATCAAACCGCGAACGGAAGTTTCCGCGTTCGGAATCCGCAAATGTGAAAACGCCGCGCAGGTTTGGGACACTTTGAACGAACTCGATTCGCGTCATACGTGGCGCGATCATCCGTCGCAGTATCAGATCGAAAAATTTATCGAAGGCAATGTCTATCACGTTGATTCGGTGATTCACGGCGGCGCGGTCGTCGCCGTCGGAGTCAGCAAATACGGCACAACGCCGCTTAATGTGTCGCATCGCGGCGGAGTTTTTACCAGTTCGATTGTTGATTATAAATCAAAAGAACGCCGCGAATTGGAAGGTTTGAACCGAAAACTCCTCAAAGCCTTCGAACATAAACACGGCGTTTCGCACGCCGAATTTCTGGAATCGGAGGAA
Source organism: Pyrinomonadales bacterium (assembly GCA_038246645.1). Classification (GTDB taxonomy): domain Bacteria; phylum Acidobacteriota; class Blastocatellia; order Pyrinomonadales; family Pyrinomonadaceae; genus JAHCHG01. The sequence goes on along the minus strand of JBBRVS010000206.1, from coordinate 7,743 downwards.
GACGGTAAATTTTATCTGCTGGAAGTCGCCTGCCGCGTCGGCGGCGCGTATATCGCCAATGTTCTGGAACAAGCCTGCGGTTTTAATCTCTGGAGCGAATGGGGGAAATTGTCCATCGAAACCGACGAAGAACCATACATTCCGCCGAAAACACGCAAGGAATATGCCGGAATCACGCTCGCGCTCGCCAATCAGAAATGCCCCGACACCTCTCATTACGGGGCGGAAGAAATCGTCTATCGCGTCAATAAACCGAAGCACGTCGGCTTGATCTTTCGCTCGAAAAGCCGGGAAAGAGTTCAGGAATTAATGAACGAATATTCAAGCAGAATAACGGAAGATTTCCTGCAGATAGCGCCGACCAAAGAACGCCACGACGATCATTATCGGTAATAAAGTACCGCCGTCCGTCCCGGCGGCTGTCTTGGCGGCATTTTGCCGCCATTTCTTTAAAACAAAAAAACAAAGTTCTTGAAAATTAACCCAAATCTGAATGCGGGACGCATTCAGGACAGCCGCCGGGACGGACGGCGGTACTTTTGTTTTTTCGGCTTGAATCATCTAAACTCTAAATTTTTATGATAACGGTTGCGAAAACAAAAATTTATTCTCCGGAAGTTCTCGAACACGATTTAAATCAGTATTTCCCGGAACTTCTCAAATTCGAATCAATTGAAGAAACGGAAAAATCCGCTGTTTATCAAAAAATGCGTTTTAAGGTGGAAGAAATCCTAAACGCCGTCGTTGTCGAAAATTTCGTGTCTGATTCAGAACCTTCTGCGGTAGCGGACGGTTTAAGATCAGAATCAAAATCACTTAATAGAATTCCAAATGATAAACATCAACCATCCGCTTCCGCCGACGGTTCCGGCACGGTTTCAACAGTCGCCTGGAATATCGAACGCGGACGGATTTTTGAGGGAATCCTCGATGCGCTGAAAAATCACGAACAATTAAAAGACAAGGATTTATATCTTTTAACCGAACTCGATTACGGAATGACGCGCAGCGGAAACCGCTTTGTCGCGCAGGAAATCGCGCGGGCATTGAAATTAAATTACGCGTTCGCCCCGGTTTATATCGCGCTGCAAAAGGGCAGCGGCGTTGAATCGGAAGTCGAAGGCGAAAATCGGCAATCAATTCACGGACTGGCGATTTTTTCAAAATATCCGCTCAAAAATGTTCAAGCGGTCGCTCTGCCAAATGGCAAAGACAAAATGATCGGCAAGGAAAAACGGCTCGGTTATCTGCGGGCTGTGATCGCCGATGTCGCGCATCCTTTAGGAACTTTTCGCGCCGTCACGGTTCACCTCGACGTGCATTGTTCGCGCAAACACCGCGTGCAACAGGTAAAAATTATTCTCGATCATCTGAAAACCCTGCCCGATCTGCCGACCGTTTTCGGCGGCGATTTTAACACGACGACTTATAACGCCCAGAGCGTGCGCCACGCGATTTTCGGTTTCTGGCATCGCGTGATGATGGGCGCGAAAAATGTCGTCGAAAATCATTATCCGCATCCCGACCGCCGTTTTGAAAAGGGAATTTTCGATGAATTTCAAAAAAACGGTTTCGAGTATCAAAAATTTAACGAAATCGGAGTCGGCACGCTTCACTACGATATGGAAAATGCGGCGTATAACACAAACCTCGGCGATTGGGTGCCGCAGTGGTGTTTTCCCTTTATTTTCTGGTCGGCGAGAAAGGTCGGCGGGAAATTTTCTTTGAGATTGGATTGGTTTTTCGGCAAAAATATCGAAATCGCCGAAAATGCAAAACCGCAAACCATCGGCAATTTACAGGACAAACAGGGAACTCCGCTTTCCGACCACGACGCGATTGCCCTCGATTTCGTAGTAAAAAAGTCTTGAGGCTTGAGTTGTGAGTCTTGAATCTTTATCTTATGCTTAGAGTTTTAGCGGTGATAAGTAAATTTACCGTTAAGCCGAGCGGTCTTTGACCGCGTTTTTATCAACATTGATCTAACTTTCGCGGTCTTAGAACAGATTGCCAAACCGATGTTGTGTTTTTATTTTAGGAGATAAATTATGTCAGAAGTCAGTTTTTGCCAGACAATGAGTTTTGAGGCAAACAGTTTTTCGTATGAAACCGTCAATCACGAAAACGGAAATGCCACGATGATCAAGTTTCCGGTTGACGAAAAACTTTATAGTCCGGGCGATGTCATCGTCGTTTTAGACGGCGAAGAGATAGTTTTTCACGGCGTTTTAGGAAAAATCGAGGACGGCGAGGCGTATGCCTACGATCCGAAAGGCTCGCTCCTGCCGGCAACGGTTCAATAAAAGTCTAGCGAGTCTAGCGAGTCTAGCGAGTCAAGAGTCAAATCTACTCGCCAGACTCGCCAGACTCGCCAGACTCGCCAGACTTTTCCCCCTTGACAGTTTTTGTAAAGATTTTTATTATCGAAATCGCAAACCGAAGTTTGGGGCAGTAGCTCAGTTGGCAGAGTGTCGCGTTCGCAATGCGAAGGTCGGGAGTTCGACTCTCCTCTGCTCCACCAACATTTTTTTATTACGGCTTTCGAGCCGTTTTCTTTTAAATTAAAGATCAGTATAGCGAGCGATAGTGAGCAGCATTATCATTAATCAACTTAAATTCTAATCAAAATGCTCACTATCGTTCGCTATACCGATTAAGAAAAAAAACTTATGTCCTTAATGCTCAAGGAAATCGCCGAACAGCCCGTTGTTTTGGAAAAAACGATCAAGGCGGAAACCGAAAAAATCAAAAATATCGGCAAATTTTTGCATAATCGGGATATTGATCTAGTCGTTTTGGTCGCTCGCGGAAGTTCGGATAACGCCGCATTGTTCGGCAGATATTTGATCGAAACGCTCTGCGGAATTCCCGTTTCGCTTGCCGCGCCGTCGGTTTATACGCTTTATAAAGCGAAATTAAACTTAAACCGTGCACTCGTCGTCGGCGTTTCGCAATCGGGCGAAGGTTCGGATATTAACACCAGCTTAGAAAGCGCGAAAAAATACGGCGCGTTCACGCTCGGCATTACGAATAATGCGAAATCCGCGATTACCGAAGTTGCCGACGAAACTTTGCTGATTCACGCCGGACGAGAGAAATCGGTCGCCGCGACCAAGACTTATACCGGGCAAATGCTGCAATTTTATTTACTGGCAAATGCTCTGGCGGAAAAATCCCGCAGAATTGATCTGGAGAAAATCCCGCATTTTGCCGATGAAGTTTTAAAGCTGAAAGATAAGGTCAAAGAAATTGCCGAACGCTACACTTTTATGGAAAACTGCGTCGTTGTCGGGCGCGGGCTGAATTACGGGAATTCGTTTGAACTCGCGCTGAAATTGATGGAAACCTGCTACGTCGTTGCCGAAAGATTTTCTTCCGCAGATTTTTTTCACGGACCTCTGGCGATGGTCGAAAGACGTTTTCCGATCCTGATGTTCGCCCCGAAAGGCGTCACGAAAACGAGCAATATGGATTTGTTAAAGCGTCTGAAAGATCTGCACGCCGACAGTTTTTCCATTACGAACGACCGGGAAATCGCTAAATTAAGTTCGAGAAGTTTGATGATGCCGGCGGAAATTGACGAATTTTTATCGCCGATCCCGTTCATCATTCCGGCACAGCTTTTTGCCGCGTATCTTTCAGAAGCCAAAGGACTTAATCCCGATTTGCCGCGTTCGCTTTCCAAGATTACAAAGACGATTTAAACGAGCCGGAATTAATCAAAATTGCAAAATCAAATTCTCAAAAGTTTTCCGTAAAAGCGTTTTTACCTTTTCGGCTTTTTCCTCGTCATAACTTAATTCCGCCGCGTCCATATATAAATCTTTGCTCATTTCGAGCTGTAGAGCGTGGACGTTTTCTCGCGGTTTTCCTTTCGAGCGCGTTAGAAATCCGCCTTTGAACGGATCGTTGTGATTTATCTGCCAGTTGCCCGTTTTCAAAGTTTCGAGCGCAGTTTTGATAAATTTTTTATCGGCGGTTTTTCCGTCGTTGTTGCCGAGAATAAAATCGGGAAAAGATTCCGGGCGGATAGTTGCGACATTGCGGCGAATCGAATGAGCGTCCCAAAACAGAATTTCTCCGAAGTCGGATTTTAATTCACTTATAATTTCATCAATCTTTTGATGATACGGGCGAAAATAATTTTCCAGACGGCGTAGGGTTTCCGCATCATCGGGCTCGAAATCTTTTTGTGTGTAAATTTCTTTCCCGAAAAAATCGGTTGTCGGACAAAGCGCGGTAATAATTCTGCCGTCATCGTAGAGCGGTTTGCTTTCGGGATCGCGGTTGAGATCAATCACCCAGCGCGAATATCTGGCGTAAATGGTCGTAATGCCGAGCGCGGGTGCAAAATCGTAGAGTTTTTCCAAAAACCAATCCGTATCATCAAGAACTTCTTTTAATTCCGGCGCATATTTATTTTTCAATTCGCCCGGAAACTGCGTTCCGCGATGCGGAATGCTCAAAATAAACGGTACTTTTTCGGCTTTCGGCTCGATAATATAATATGGAGTTAAATTCATTTTTTGATAATCAGTATAGTGAGCGGTAGCGAACACCTTTAATTATTTAATTGTGTGATTTTAATCGCACTCGCAAGAAATTATTAATTTTGTTTGATTATAAAGCGGCTCACTACCGTTCGCTATACTGATTTTTTTTATAGCGAAAAATGAAAAAGCCGTCTAAGTCTTGAAACTCGACGGCTTTTCGGTAAACTGTTTGGATTGACCTTCGGTGCGCTTTTTTTTTATCTGCGCTGAGCAAGTCTCACAAACTAAAGGAGACTTACTGCCAGGTCGCAGCCACCTCACTGGTAATTTCTATCATAATAATTTTATTGATCACCTCCTTCTTTAGTGTTAAGGATTTTAGAATAAACCACAAAATCTTGTGCGTCAATACTTTTTTTACCACAATTTATCGAAAATAAATTTGAAATAAAAATAAAATATCTAGTATGATGCAATTTATGAAAACACTTTATCCAGAGATTGAACCATTTGATTCGGGAATGTTGGAGGTTTCCGATATTCACACGATTTATTACGAGAGATGCGGAAACGCGGACGGAATTCCGGTGATTTTTCTGCACGGCGGTCCGGGCGGCGGTTTGATTCCGATGTATCGCCGGTTTTTCGATCCGAAGGCGTATCACATCGTTTTATTCGACCAGCGCGGTTCGGGGCAATCCACGCCGCACGCCGAACTCGAAGAAAATACGACGTGGGATTTGCTCAAAGACATCGAAACTCTGCGCGAAAAATTCGGCGTTGAAAAATGGTACGTGTTCGGCGGTTCGTGGGGCAGCACGCTTAGTCTGGCTTACGGCGAAACGCATCCCGACCGCGTTCGCGGACTCGTCCTGCGCGGAATTTTCTTAACCCGCAGAAAAGAACTCGAATGGTTTTATCAATACGGCGCATCGGAAATTTTTCCCGATTTCTGGGAACGCTACCGCGACGAAATTCCTGAAAATGAGCGCGGCGATATGATGAGCGCGTATTACAAACGCCTGACGAGCGACGACGAAAAAGTGAGGATTTCCGCCGCCCGCGCGTGGAGCGTCTGGGAAGGCTCGACCTCGAAACTCTTTCCCGATCCCGATCTGATGAATCACTGGGAAGATCCGAATGAAGCCTTAGCTCTGGCAAGAATCGAATGTCATTATTTTATGAACAATTCGTTTTTCGAGAGCGAAAATTATCTGATCGAAAATGTTGACAAAATCCGCCATATTCCGACCGTGATCGTGCAAGGTCGTTATGATATTGTCTGCCCGGCGGTTTCCGCCTGGGAACTGCACCGCGCTTTTCCCGAAGCCGATCTGCAAATCATCGCCGATGCCGGACATTCGATCTCGGAAAAGGGAATTACTTCAGCTTTGGTTGCTGCGACAGATAGATTCAGAGATATGGAAATTGAAAATAATTGAATAAAATGGTGAATGGTGAATGATGAATGATGAATTGGAAAACTGCAGGTTAAAGTCTGCATATTTTGTTAAATTATTTTTTCTGATTTCTAATGTAGGAAACATATAAACTGCTAAATAATAGGAAACGAACAAAATGCCAAAATTAAAAATCGTCGGTTATCAAACCGGTTTTCAGAAAGTAACTTTGACCAAAGTTTTGCAGGACGCTCTTGAACTCGATGAAAAAGAATCAAGAAAAATGAGTGACGCGATAATAAGCGGAAATGTGATTGCGCTCGATATTGACGACGCGGAATTTGTCGAAGGTTTAGCGGAAGAACTCGAAGCGGTCGGCGCGAAGGTCGAAGTTGAATCGGACGAAGAAGAATAAGCGGCAAAACCTTTTATATCGAATTCGCATCAAAAAATCAATAAAATTTTGCGGCGAACAGATGAAACTTCCCAGAAATAGCTGTATGATACAAATGGATTTAACGCTTGAAAACTTTTTTGAAGCCGAAAACGTCAAAGGTAAAGAATTATGAATAAGGCAAAAAAAATCAAAACGGCTCGAAAGAATTGCCGCGTGCCAAAGATTTCAAACTACCGGAAATTTTGACCGAAGACCAGAAGGAACTTATCGAGGCGTTTCGTGAAGCGATGGACGCATTGAAAAAAGAAGAAACAAAATATGGCAAGAAAACCTATATTTGACACTTCGGTTTTTCCTGATTATGCAAAGCAAATTGAAAATTTATTGCTGTCGTGTCTTTTTCCGTCAATAATTTTTTACGAACTCGTGGCGACTTCCATTGATGATTCGACTTTGCAAAGATATGAGCGTTGGCGCGTGTTGGCAAATAAAAATAAGTTGCTGATAAATCCGACGGCAAGCGATTGGTGGGAAACTTCAAAAACGATTCGGCGGCTTTATTTGATGCAGAGCGAACAGCCGACGCGCGTTGAAAACTTTGCGAAATGATGCGCTGATTGCGCGTCTTGCCGTGATAAACGATGGTTTTGTCGTCACACACGATATTGACGATTTTCAGATAATTCAAAAAGTGATGCCGAATCTGAAAATTTTATCGGCGCGGGAATTTTTTGAAACTTAAAATTTTAGAATAGGAAAATATTATGCCAAGTCTAGGAACAACAGAAATTATATTAATCGTATTAGCGTTATTTTTACTTTTCGGCGCGAGCCGTCTGCCGCAGCTTGCAAAATCTATCGGGCAGAGCAAACGCGCCTTTAAAGAAGGTTTGGACGAAGCCGACCGCGAGGCGCAGGAAGAAGACGAAAAGAAAAAACTTTCCGCCAATCAAACTCCGCCGCAAATCAATGCGATGAGTGATGAAGAATTATTATCGGAAATGCGCCGCCGCGCCGAAGTCAAGCAAAGCTGAAGAAAGTTTAAGAGTGAAAGAGTGAAAAAGTTTAAAAGTGCCGATTTATTAAAATCAGCAGGGCTTTCTCATAAAAATAAATTGCCTCCAACTTTAGCTGGAGGTTTGGGGAATCAGAAGCGCCGGCTTTAGCCGAATTTCTGTAAAAAAATAAAAATCCTCCGGGCTTCAGACCAATTTGTGCTCAAGCAATAAGGATGATTGATAAATTCTCCTGTTCGGCTAAAGCCGCGAGTCAGATTTCAGGCAATCGTCCAACTAAAGCCCTCAGGCAATTTATAAAAAACCACAAGGTTTTCACGGCAAAATTTTTATGAGAAAGCCCTGTTAAAGTCAGCAACTTTTTCACTTTTTCACTTTTTCACTTTTTCACTTTTTCCCTTTTAAACCTTCTCTCCGCCGATCATCGTCGCTTTGAC
>JBBRVS010000205.1:0-10210 GCA_038246645.1 Pyrinomonadales bacterium | reverse complement strand
TTATTTGAGGTTTTAACCGTATATCGTTCGCCGCCTTGAACCAAACTTCCTTCGCTTTTGAGCGGCAGTTTTTTTGAAGCGATAAAGTCAACATCCTTCGTTAATCTGTCGCTGCCGTAAAGAATTACCGCCAAACCGCCCGCTAAAGCCCAGTCAATATTATTTTCATCGGCTAATTTCGCCACCGTTTCGATTGTTTCCATCGCCGATTTATCATCAAGCAAATCAAAATTAAGTTCAGTCATAGATTATTTCCTCATCGGAATTTTAACATTATTCTTTTCGGCAAATTCAATTGCTTCCTTATAACCCGCGCCAAGTCGTTTCGAGAGCCTTAAAATCGGGATGATGAAGAATTTCGTCAAGTTAAAGCGCGATCAAATCATCAATTTCAGAAATTTTCCGCGAAATTTCATCTCTTGATCCAAAAACGTCAAAATGTCCGTCAACCATCGGCACATCTCATATTTTCAACTCAATTTTGAGATTTTTCGGTTCACAATCGAAGACCCTGTAAAATTATGAGGTTTGCAAATTAATTCTTGAATAAATGGTAAAAAAAGGGTTTACAAGCGATTATTAATTCTTTTTATCACTTATATTAAAAATTAAAATTTATAAGCTCATTTTTTTGATGATGTTTTGAAATGCAGGGAGTTGCCGAAGACGGGCGAAGCGTGGTTCAACTTTAAGCCAGACCATTCGTTCTTCACGAGATTCGAAGCATTTTTCTAAAGCCGCGATAGCTTCGTCAAAGCGATCGGTTTCAGCATAATTCATTGCCAGCGAATATAAGGCTTTTGAGTCGTTTGCCGATTGATCTTCGAGTTCTGCCAACATTGCTTCGGATTTTTCGATTTGTCCGGTTTTACGGTAGGCAGCTGCAAGGAGCGAAAGCCACGCGAAATGTTTGCGTTTCGGGTTTTTCTCCAAAATCTTTTCGCCGATCTCGATTACTTTCGTGTAATTGCCTGTATGATATAAAAAAGTTCCGTAGGCACGGCTTGCCTGAGGATTATCAGGATTAACGCGCAGAAAATCTTCGGCTTGGCTGATCGCTTCGGCATATTCGCCCCGCGATTCGAGAACGGCAAACCGACTTGCTAAAACCGCTTCGGAAAGCGGATCAATTAAATATGCCGCATTTATTTCGGCGAGTGCCTCATCTTGTCTGCCGAGCGCGGAAAGCAGATGTGCGTAGCGAATATGCGCGAGTGCGTAATTAGGCTTTAACTCGACAGCACGGCGATAATCTTCTTCCGAACCGCGCCAATTCCATTCACTATTGCGTCTGATCAAACCTCGCGTTAAAAAGACTTCTGCGAGATTTTCGTCTAACCTCAACGCTTTTTCGACAGCTATTTTCGCTTTGGCATAAAAATCAGCAGATTTGTTATTTGACGATGTGATCGCCGACAAAACCAGAGCTTCGGCTAAACCTGCGTGCGCCACGGCAAGCGTCGGATCGAGCGTAATTGCCTGCTGAAATTCTTTGATTGCTCTTTCTTCGCGCTTTTCCACATCGCGGTCGTCCAAAATCATTTTTCCGCGCGTGTATATATACAGAGCTTCAATTGCTTCAGGACGCTCTTCGTCCGCTATTTTCTCATCTGAAATATTATCGGAATTTCGGTTGCCGGATTGAAAAGCAACAACGGTCAATATCAAAAACCCTGTCAAAACTCCCGCAAAAACCGTCCAACGGATTTTATTCGTAAAATTATTCGCAACTGATTTAGAAGATTTTGTTTCGCTTGCCGGGTTTGGTTCAAATTGAGTCGGCGTTTCGATTTCAGGCAAAGTTTCAGGCAAAGTTTCGGCAACAGATTCGGTATGAACTGCTTCGATATTTCCAACGAACCGATAACCGCGTTTGGGAACGGTTTGAATTAAATTTTTGTCGCCTAGAATTTTACGAAGTTGGGAGATCGTATAATTGATATTTCCCTCTTCGACAAAAGATGCCTGCCAGACTTTCTCTAAAAGTTCGTCGCGGGAAACGATTTCGCCGCGCCGCTCGACGAGCAGAATAAGAGTTTCCAAAATCTTCGGAGCGATGCCGATCAATTCGCTGCCGCGCCACAAACCGGGATTCGCAGTGTCGAGCCGGAAATTTCCAAATTCGTATAAATGTTTAGGGGAATTAGACATAGCTTGAACTCACAAAAAACTCATCTTTTCCAAAGGACTTAATTTCAGATTTCAGATAAGTTTGTTTTTCATTGAGCAATATACTTGCAGATTTCAATTTCAGAAGCAAAGAAAAAAGCTGAATTTATGAAAAAAATTATGAAATTTCTAATTGCCGCCGCATTTCTGAATTCAGCTTGCCAAATGTCTGCGACAAATAAATTTTCAGGTATGAATATGGAAATATCCAATTCAAATAGTTCTGCAACGCAGATAAGAATATTCACGGCGATTGATCTGGTTAAATACGTGCGGGAAAACAAAACGGAAACTGACAAAATGCTCGCGAAACAAAGAATTATGGTGAGCGGAACAGTTACACATCTCGATAAAACAGTCATAAACCTCAGTGGCAACAATAGCGGCGAAGTTATCTGCGGCGGAACGATTTTTTATCAGGACGAATGGAAAAAACTCGACAGGTTGCTCTCCAATTTTTCCAAAAAACGCTCGCTCCGCCCGATGGCAACCGTTAGCGGCATCTATCAATTAAATTTGTCGCCGGATCAATCTCCGAATAATAAAACTTCGGTCTTTCTTGAAGAATGCAAAATTGAAACCGCCACGAAATAAATGAAGAGAGAAAAATCTAAGATGAAAAACAAAAAATCTATAATGATAACTTCAAAATTGTATCTATCTGTCTGAGATGTTTTTCAAACTTTCGCCACTATTGTTGAAAGATAAATTTATCGGAGAAAATTTTATGGAGGCGGGTTGATGAAGAAATTTTTGATGGCGGCGGCGGTAATTCTGCTCGTCGCCGGTTTCGGTCTTGGCGGAGTCGGTTCATATATATATTTTTCAGCCGGACAGAATTGCGCTGAAATGATTGAGCGAGCGGAAAATTCAAACCGAACGGCAGTCGCCGCGAAGAGAACGGCAGAGGATGAACGATTAAAAAAAGATGCCGAATATGCACGTCAAGGCGCGGTGTTTGAATGTGAAAATTCCAAAGAACGCAAAACAAACTCGTTATTGTTCGGCTTGGGTGCTTTCGTATTGATTGTCGTCTCTGCCGTGCTGTTATTTTTATCCCGCCGAATGAAATGAAAATAAAATTACGATTTGAAGGAAACGAAACAAATGAAAAATAAAAAAAATAAAACTTTAGATAAAAGAAAATTTATGTTTGCCTTTCTGCTCACGCTCGTGCTTTCCGTATTCGCGGCGGCGCAGAATATTGATTTTAGAATCGGCGATACGGTGAAAATGCCGAATGGCAAAACCGGCGTAATCGAATCGTTGGAAGGCGAGGTGGCGAAAATCAAAACCGGAAACGAACTCGATTTTGTCGCGGTGCAGGATTTGAAAAAAGTCGAAACCGTGCCGACGCGCACTTTCCGGGTCGGCGACCAGGTGGTCAGCAGCAATAGCGGGCAGGCAGGCGTTATCGAATCGCTTTCTCCCGACGGCAAAGGCGCGAAAGTCCGCTACGGAAACGGCAAATACGATTTCAAATGGGAAGCGTTCGTCAATCTTAAAACTCCCGGCGAAGGACAGCGCGATGCCGAACAGGAAAAGATGGCGAAAGTTTTTCGCGTCGAAACCCGCCCGTATCTTGGTTCGGTGCGGATGTTACAACAGTTTTACGATCCGAAAGCGATGGATATGAAAGGCACCGGAATTGACGAGGAGGGACGGAAAAAAGCGGCAGTCGAACTCGCCGAACTCGACCGGATTTGCCGGACGAAATACCCGAACATCGAAAATGAAAAGCCGATCAATCCTGCTGCCGAAGTGCTACTCGACTCGCGTTTCGCCGACCAGTGCGGGATAGCGCGGATGCGCGAAACTATTTTGAAAAAGGCGAAGGCGAGATTTCTTGCACTGGACACGGAACAGGAAATCGACAGATGGACGCTCAACATCAACCACACGACGATTAACGGCGGAGGTTACGTGGACGACGATTTGCAAATGCTCGTCTATGACCGCGCCGCGTGGGAGAAAAAGAAAGCCGAATATATCAGAAAAAAATACGCCGCAAGCGGCGAAACGATGCCGCCCGACGCGTTCGCCGCGCTCTACAAAAAAGCCGACGAATTCAAAGCGCAAATCGAGAGCGACGCGGCGACGCGCAGTTGGACGCAACTCAAATTAACTGATGCCGCGCTCGAAGCGTTGGGGCGCAAGCAGTTTTCGGCGGAATTGCCCGGCGCGAAAGTTTTCAAAACCGGAATGACTTATGCAACGTGGGAAGTGCGCGACCGGACAACTTACGTCGGCAGCGACAGCAAATTCAGATATTACCGCATCGCGGAGGGCGCGTATCGCTACAAACGCGGTCTCGCGCTCGTCCAAATGCCGAACCGCCCGTTTTGCCAAATCCGCGAATTTCAAGTAACGCAGCAAAAAGCGGGCGCGGGCTACGGCGCGACAACAGCCGGAGTTGCCAGCACGGGAATTTTCGTTAAATGCCCGTAAATTGAAAAATTTCGGGTCTGTTAGAAGGAGAAATTTTATGGTTATAACAAAATTGATATTAATAACTTCCATTTTCACTTTCGGCGGATTGTTTTCCGCGTGTTCTTATTTCGGATATTCAACCACAAAAAAATCCGCGCCGGACGAATTGTTTATAGTTTCAAAATACAACGAGGCGACCAAAACTTCGACCAGAGGTTTTATGGACAAGACGGGCAAAATCGTTGTCGGACCCTGGGAGACATTTGATTGGAACGGCAAAAAATACGGGACGGATTCTTACAAACCGCTTTTCTTTGAAGTGATGCCGTTTGTCGAAGGAATGGCGGGAATCTGTTTTTACGACGAAGCGAAATCATCGCTGGACATGAACGGCATATGCGGATTTATTGATAAAACCGGAAAAATAGTCGTCGAGCCGAAATACAAACAAATCAGCTATTTCAGCGAAGGCTTGGCGGCGGTTTCGGAAAACCCTGACAAATATGGCGCGAAGTTCGGCTACATTGACCGGACGGGCAAAATGGTGATCGAGCCGAAATTTACCTCCAAAAACCCGTTCAACGACGGTTTAGCCGCCGCGCAAGAGTTTGTCGGTAAGGATACGAAAAGCGGCTACATTGACCCGACGGGAAAATTTGTCATCGAGAAGAATTATAAATTTTTGTATGGTTTCGCCGACGGTCATTCGATTGTCGAGAACGCGAGCAGTCAAAAAGTAATCATTGACAAAAGCGGCAAGGAGATAAAAACCATCGCAACCGAAAGCGCGGGAAACATTGATTATAATTACAAAACTTCGATATTAAGCCGTTTTTATGACGGTTATGCGGTTGATGAATTTTCTCCGATGCCCGCCTTTAACGAAAATTTGACGATGATTTACGACCGCGGCAAGTCGTTGCCAATCGGATATACGAACACAAAAGGCGAGCTGGAAATCTCTCTCGACCCGCAGTTAGTCGGGCAAATTCGTCCTTTTTCGGAAGGCTTCGCGCCGATCGGTTGGGAAGTTCAGGATAAGGAAAAACTCGCCGCGATAATGAGTTCGGAAGAGATGAAGGATTTTTACGATTGGACGTATATTGACCGTAAAGGCAACATCAAAGTTCCGCTCAACGACACTTTTCAGAATGCGCGACCTTTTGCGGAAGGAATGGCGGCGGTCAAACCGCGTCCTAACGAAAAAGGAAATTGGGGCTTTATCAACACGGAATTCAAACTCGTGATTCCGGCTTGTTTTAAACAAGTTTCGGATTTTCGCGGCGGTTTGGCATCGGTTATCGTTTATGACTATGCCAAGGAAATAAAAGGCTGCGAGGCTTATGATTTCGGCACAACCTATGAGGAGCGTTTTTTTTACATTGATAAAACAGGCAAACGGATTAATCCGCAATGGTGAAAACGCTTATGGAACATTTGATAAAAATTTCGCTCGTTTTTGTTTTTCTGTCCGTCGTTTTGGCGGCTTGCTCCAACGCTCAAAATCTCCCGAATCAAAATCGGCAAACGAAAGAATCTATTTCCAATCCCGATTTATCAACCGATGAAGGTGTGATTACCGAAGTTTATAAAAGAATTGAAGCGGAGTGGGAAAAAGCGGGGAAAAAGGGCGCAAGCAAGCCGAAAGTTTGCGTCGAGCGGCTTAAGGAATCGGAAGAAATTATCGTCATCGGATTTTTCAGAACCGATGTCGGCTGTCTTCTGGATGCCGTATTTATTGACTCGCGCTATTTTGAACGGGAACAATTCGATTTATCGAAACTCGCGCTCGCCGCGCCCGGATGGGAAAAGGCGGCGAAAAGCGAACGCGAAAATCTGGCGAAAATCTGGGTCGAAAAAGGTCTGCTCGTCTTCGCGCCGCTGCCGAATCAGACGCTCTCGGCAATTTCACCCGGCGACGGCAATGTAAAAGTAACGGCATCTTCAAAATATCCGGCAGGCGTAACGAGCCGCAGCAAAGTGAAATCGTTTGTTTTTGACAAAGACGGCGGCTTATTGCCGGGAAGCGGTTATTAAACGAGCCGGACAAAAATAAAAACGATAAAGATTATCAACATTCGATAAATCAAAAAATAATAATGATGAAAATTTTACTATTTATTTTAATTTTAATTTGTGCCGCTGAGATTTTCGCGCAGCCGCAGACGAAATGTTTTCGGAACGACGGTTTGCGGGATAACCACATTGTCCGTTTTGAAGCGGACGGCGGCGACGTTGCCGGTTCATATTTCGTCGAGTCCGACGGCGACGCGGAGCAGACGCAAACTTTTGATTTTAGCGGAACGCGCAGCGGAAATACGCTGACCGTTAAATTTGCGGGCGACGCGCCGCCCGGCGTTGTGCCGTCGAAAACGAAAAGTTTGATTTGGACGCTCGCTCATTCGGCGGACGGCGAAATTCTGCGAATCAAGTTATACGGTAAAAACTACGAAACTAACAAATACGCCGATTATTTCGCAGATTTTAAGCCGTGCGAAACGAATTATGGGTTGCTGGAGAGAAGCGCGAAAACGGTTCGGTTTGCTAAAGGAAAAACTTCGGCGAAGATTGCGCTTTCGTTTGAGAACACGACCGAACAAAAAGTATTTTCGCTCAACGTCCGTCGCGGTCAAACGCTTGCGATTGACGCGGCGGGCTGTAAAATATCGGTTTATTTGCCGGACGGAAAACTTTACGAATTTGTCGAATGGGAAAACGGCGACGAAAAAACTTTTGCGAGTTCGGCGATTGACCGGATGACGATCAAATCGCTTCCAAACAACGGAAATTTTCTGGTCGTGCTGCAAAAATTGGCGGACGCGGCACAGCCGGAGTCGGTAATTTTCAAAAT
Source organism: Pyrinomonadales bacterium (assembly GCA_038246645.1). GTDB lineage: Bacteria > Acidobacteriota > Blastocatellia > Pyrinomonadales > Pyrinomonadaceae > JAHCHG01. Next base: position 2,760 of record JBBRVS010000205.1, on the reverse strand, counting down.
AACAAAATAGAAAAACAGGAGATAAAAAAATGAAAAAAATATATTTTATGGTTGTTTTATGCTCGGCTTTAACAGCTTGTTCACAATCAACCGCGAATAATGCTTCGACAACGAATTCCAATTCAAACTCGAACTCAAACAGCGCGAACAGCAGTTCGACAGCGGCTAAAGCTACGCCGACGATTGATCCGAATCATCAGGCGACGTTTCCGTTTCCTGATTTTCCGGCAGTCGAAACTACTGCCAAACCCGGCGAAGTCGTTCTCGTGCCTTCTTATTTATGGTTGCAGCAAGCCAATGTTTACGGTTTAGATAAAACAACGATGATCTGGTATTCGGAGAAAATGTCGCAGCCTGACAAGGAAATGTCCGAAGTCGAATTTATGGGCGAAAAGAAAAAAGTTCCGAATGCTTATATCGTGCCGATTCCTGCCGGACAGACGGCGAAAAACGGCGACATCGTTCTGACCTGGTGGCAAAGCGGTTCTGGAATGAATCGCGCGATAGTTGTTGACGACGCAAATCCGGCAGAGCCGATTGTCCGCTATCTCGATATTGCCTATGACAATCCGGCAAAAAGCAAAGACGGAAAGACCGGCATCGGGCAAATGGAGGAAAAACTCGCGCCGAATTCATTCGTCAAAATCAATAATCCGATGGAGCCGGGAACAACTGTTGCCGTTCAAGACGGTGCGGAAATGAAAAAAGCACAGGTCATCACCGTCGCGGACGACAAAATTTTCGTTAAAGAATTTGCCGGAAGCATCGGAGTTTACGACAAATCACGCTGTACGCCGCTTCCCGTCAAATCCGCCGTTAAAGAAGGTGAACGGGTTAAAGCTGTTTGGGTTAATTCGTTCAAGGAAGGCAAAGTTACAAAAGTTGATCCGAAAATCGGTCGTGTTTTTATCGCATTCGACATTGACGGCAAAGAAAAAGCCGTCGCATTCGGCGACGTAATGAAGTAAAATTTCAAAGGCGATGATTTTTAATTAAAATGTAAAAATCATCGCCTTTGAGTTTTTAGCCGTCGTTTCAACTAATTTGGGACTTAATACCGAGTTGCGTGAAAAAGAGGAGAATCTTTTTTACGCAGATTTACGCGGATGGCGCGGATAAATCATCGAAAAATCAGCGTTTATCTGCGGCAAAAATAACTTCATTATATTTCCGCAACTTGGTATAAGTATAAATTCTCAACGCATAAACTTCCGCCGATTCGCCAATCCCGGCAAAACCGATGGCAAATATGCAAAAATCTTTTTCAGGATTATCCAAATGTTTCCCTGTGGTGTTTTCAATATTCTGTATTCGACCGTTCGTAAAAACGCAGTTGCTGAACTAAGCACACACACAAATAAGTTAGATTGACCGGAGCGCAGGCAGCCTTGCCGGCGGGTTTTCTTTTTAATTCGATACACGCAGGCAAGGCTGCCTGCGCTCCAACTGCAAAATAATTCAGTCATACATATTTTTGTGTTAGTGCTTATGTGGAATTGCTTCCCTGAATCCGTATTATCATCAAGTGCGAATATATATACTATAGTCCAAAAAATTTCGTTTGAAACTTAGATTCAAAAGTAAACAAGTTTAGAACATTTGTTTGATCGGATGTGAATATTTTATCGAATATCAAGTGAAGAAAATCAATAAAGTATTTGAGCAGATTTATTCCAAACTGCTTTCGGAAAAGACACGGAAAAAGAGCGAGAAAGCGATTGTATTTATCGCTATCGTCAGCTTTGTCATTCATCTGCTTCTGATCGGTCTGGCATATTTCCAATTGATTCATTTTGATAAATTACCAAAGCTTTTGGGAAGTCCGGTTGCCGCGATCTACACGCCTTTTTCCTTTATTCTGATCTACGAGGTCTATCTGCTCGTTTATTATCTTCCCGATTCCATTACGAGTTATATCGGTAAACAATATGAGATCATCACGTTGATCATCATTCGCAGAAATTTCAAAGATCTTTCGAATTTGGAAATAACCCCGAATTGGTTCAATGAAAAATACGATCTTCAATTTACCTACGATATAATCGCGACGATCACCCTTTTCGGTCTGATTTTTTTGTTTTATAAACTTAACCAAAAACGCATAGATGCCAAACCCAAAAACAAGAACTCGGATCTCACACCTGAAATGAAAAAATTTATCATTACCAAAAAATTCATCGCCGCCTGTCTCGTTCCGATCTTGATAATTTTGGCGATATACAGTTTTGGTAACTGGTTCTACGATATCATTATTTCGATGAATCAAGATACGGTTGCGATCAGCGATATCAACAAAATATTCTACGTCGAATTTTTCACTATTTTGATACTCGCAGATGTTTTTCTTTTGCTGTTTTCCTTTATAAATACCAATGAATTTTACAAAGTTATCCGCAATTCAGGCTTTATTGTCTCAACTATTTTGATAAAACTTTCTTTTGATGCCGAAGGATTGTTAAACGTAGTTTTAGTCATTTCAGCAGTATTGTTCGGAATCATAGTTCTAGCCATACATAATCAATTTGAAAAAACTTTCTTTGTAGAAAAAACATAAATTTGCAATTTTCCAGCAACTAATTAGACTCGGTTAAATATATTGTCATAACTATTACCAAAATTTAAAGTTATGTGAATTATTTCCTCATTAGAAATTCAATATTATTCCTTTAGGCAAATTCAGACGCTTCTTCATAACCCGCGTCAACGTGGCGAATGATTTTATGAATCAATATAACCTTCCTTTTCATTGCGCTGTTCTTC
>JBBRVS010000204.1:0-10297 GCA_038246645.1 Pyrinomonadales bacterium | reverse complement strand
TTTGACTTGTCCCTGCTTTATGTAAATTTAGTAAAATCTTGTTTCTTATCTCTCTTTCGGCGTAGTTCATATCCTACTATTTATCCATATCTTTCATCTTTTTATCAACTCTCTACTGCTTTTTACTGTCGTTATCAAAGTATTAGACATCTTTCCTAAATAAATTCAATGAAAAGCCGATGAAGTTGTCGATATTCTTTGTCGCCCATCGTGCAAACTATGGGTAAATAAACGAATTAAATCACTAAGCCGTTGAAAACCGGCGACATATTCTGATGCCATTCTTTTCGAGAACTTTAATTATTTTCCCAAGTTTTCTCACAACTCACGCGGCGGGAGGCGAAGCGGGGAATATTCCGTCATTTTCAATGACTATGGTTAAATCTTTCCAACACGGAGTTTTGGAAAATCGTCTATTATAAACCACTCTATTTCCTGCAACGTGTTTTTGAACAATCATTTACATCAAAAGTTTTTTGCTCGTTTACCGCTCCAAATGCCAATTTACCGAAATTCCCGGATATTTTAACCGAGTATGTTGTAACTTTTAACCGGAGATTTTATGAAGATTTTAACGGTTTTAATTTCAATACTTTTTGCGGTATTCTGCGGTTTTGCTCAAGAATCTAACCAAAAATTCGACTATTCCGTTACGGGTAATGCGACTCAAGACAGCAACGTCAAAAAGGTTTGTGTGGAATATGAAATTGTCGGCGAAAAATTGGTCGATTGTGCAAACGTGTCAGAAAATCGTTTCAGTTTGATCGGAAAAACAATTCAGCCGACATCTGCAATCATTTCAACGGACAACGCCAAAATAAAACCACTCAAGATTTTTTTAGGAAACACGAGTTTTGTTTTTAATATCACGGACAAGATAACTTTTGTTGAAAAACCTTCAATTCAAAATGAATTTGAAGAGTTGATCGTGATCGATGATATTCGACCGAATTATTTTGAGCTTTACGGTAAACTCGGCGAAAAAAACGATGTTCGAGGTTTAGCAAAACTGAGCGATTTATTCGATACATTGAAACAGGCTGATTTAAGGATTGCCTATATTTATTTCAAAAATAATCCGCGATCACTTTTGTCTGTTTATGCATTTGAAAGGTTTGCGGTTTTTCAATCCGATTACAGCCTGATTGACGATGATTTTCGGCAATTGCCCGATTGGATTAAAATTTCAGCGAGCGGTAAATACATCGCTCAAAAAATCAAAGGGGCAAAAGCTGTTGCGCTTAAAAACCCTGCGCCTGTTTTTTCACAAGTTTCGATTGACGGAAGCCGAATCACTTTGGAAAACTTTCGTGGAAAATATGTTTTTCTCGATTTTTGGGCTAGTTGGTGCGTTCCGTGCCGCAAGGAAAATCCTAATTTGGCGAAATCTTATGAAAAATATAAATCTCGTAATTTTGAAATCGTTTCAGTTTCAATAGATGAAGATCAAAAAGCCTGGCAAAACGCCTCAAGACAAGACAAAATAAACTGGATCAATTTGTTGGATGCAAAGGGAAAACCTGAAGAAATCGCCGTAAAATATGGTGTGCAATCAGTTCCGGCAAATTTTTTAATTGATCCTGATGGGATTATTATCGGCAAAAATCTTAAAATTGAGGAATTGGAAAAACTATTGGCGCAAATTCTCAAATAAAACTTGTCCGCAAAAAACTCGTTTCTGCTTGCTAAAAATTCAGGCTTGTCGCAAACTTTTTCGTATTCGATGCTTGTCAAAAACTATCAATTTTGGATTTATTATACGATCGCGTGGTTATTTTACGCTGTTAGTTTAGGAGCGGTTTTTGTCGGGCAAGGTGATATTTTCGGTACAAATTTGTTTTTCTCGATTTTTTGCAATGTTGCGCCGGCATTTTTGCTCGGCGTTTTTGTCGTCAAATTCTGCAACACTTACACTTGGAGCAATCGTAAGAAAATTCTGTTTGTGTTCGCTCATATTTCAGGGGGCTTAAGTTACGCTGTTTCTTGGGGAATTTTAGCGTTAGCTTGTTTGTCAGTCTGGATTGGCATAAGAGACAACAAATGGCAATTTGTGTGGTGGGGAAATTATGCTTTGCAGTGGCAATTATTGAGCGGTTTGATGGCGTATTTCACAATTGTCAGTTCGGTGTATGTCCAACAGGTCAACGCTGATTTGCAGGCGGAAGAACGCCGCAACGCCGAACTCGAACTGCGAACGATTCGCGCAGAAACAGCACAAAAACAAGCTGAATTAGCAGTAATTCGTTCGCAACTCAATCCGCATTTTCTTTTCAATACGCTTCATTCGTTGATGGCTTTGGTCAGAACGAATTCTGCGGCTGCCGAAACCGCCATCGAACAATTTGCACAAATGCTGCGCTATGTTTTGCAATCTCAAAATACGCCAAACTCCGCTAACTCTGATGTTCTCTTCACTGATGAATGGGAATTTATCGAAACTTATCTAAAATTGGAAAACTTGCGGCTCGGCGAAAGATTGAAAATAACGGCGGAAATTGAAAATGATGCGCTAAATTGCCGAATTCCCGCTTTTTTACTTCAACCTTTGATCGAAAACTCAATAAAATTTGCGATCTCTTCGCGCTCGGTCGGCGGTGAAATCAGCGTCGGAGCGCGAATTGAAAACGTGTTTCTAAAAATTTCCGTCAAAGACAACGGCGCAGGAACAATGCTTGAAAGTATTTCAAATTCAAATGGTTTCGGTCTGCGACTGATCCGCGAAGTTTTAGCCGCCCGTTACGGTGAAACGGCAGACTTAACAATTGAAACTGCTCCGAATAAAGGATTTGCAGTGTTTTTAACGATTCCGGCAAACCGCTGATTTATGATGAATGTCCGAACTCTAATTATCGAAGACGAACCGCTTGCCCAACAAACTCTGATTGATTTTGCGAAGGATTTTTCGTGGCTCGAAATCGTCGGAGTTGCATCTGATGGCTTAACAGCGATTCGTTTGATTAACGAATTAAATCCGCAACTCATTTTTCTCGATGTGCAAATTCCCGAAATTTCAGGCATAGAGGTCTTGAAACTTGTTAAATATCAACCGTTTATTATATTTACAACGGCTTTTGACGAGTACGCGCTTACGGCTTTTGAGTTTGAAGCGATTGATTATTTACAAAAACCCTTCGGACTTGAAAGGTTTCGCCAAACTATCGAACGGTTCGAACGACGAATTTTTAACCAAACAAACAGAATACTTGATGAGAAAAGCGAACCGATCCATCGAATTTTTGTCCGTGACAACCGAGGCTTGATTCCGCTTTCCGTCGAAGAGATCGTCTGGCTCAAAGCCGATGACGATTACACCGTAATTTATACTGCAAACAAGACGTTTTTGGTCGGCACCAATCTCAAGGATTTCGCTGCCAAACTTGATTCGGATAAGTTTTTGCGAGTTCATCGCTCGGCAGTCGTTAATCTCGACTGCATCACCCGAATCGAAGAAGACAATCGCCGCTTGATTTTGTATATGAGCAACGGCAATGAAGTTTCGGCAAGCCGCGCCGGTTCGCAGATTCTCAAAAAACTTTTCGCTTAAACCTTTGCACTTTGCACATTGGTTCATTTACCGAAAAAATTGCCAATTTACCGATTTATTCTCACAGATTGGACTACTGACGCGCATAATTACATTCAAAATTAGACGATCTGAAATATTCGGCAATGAACAAAATTATTCTCTCAGCAATTTTTTTAATTTTCTTGGCAGTTCTTTCGACGTTCGCTCAAATGAGTAAAGTTTATGAGTTCAGCAACGGACAATGGTTTGACGGGAAAGGTTTTCGGAAGCAAAAAATGTATTCCGTTGATGGCGTATTTACCGGCAAAGAACCGAAATTTATTGATGAAAAGATTGACCTTAGAAATCAATTCGTGATTCCGACTTTGGCTGATGCGCATACGCATAATCTCGACGGAACTTATAATCTGCAAGAAACGATTGACGCATATTTGGACGAAGGAACATTCTACGTTCAAGTTTTGGCAAATTATGCGCGGGGCGCGAGGCAAGCGAAAACTTTTTTGAATAAACCTACGAGTTTAGATGCAATTTATGCCAACGGCGGTTTAACCTCGACGCTCGGACATCCGTTTATGGCTTACGAACCGCGCGCAATGGGATTTTTTAATTATGCCGATTGGGAAAAAAATATCGACAAGATCAAACTCAGCCGGATTGGCGAAAATGAAGTTTATTGGTTTTTCGACTCTAAAGCGGACGTTGATGCAAAGTGGGAAAAATTTCTCGCGCAAAAGCCTGATGTTGTAAAAATTTTTCTCCTTGATGCGGAAAATTACGAGAAAACGCAAATGAGCGGAAAAGCCGGAGATAAAGGACTTTCTCCTGAAATCGCCGAATATATCGTAAAGAAAGCACATCAATCCGGTTTGCGTGTTTTTGCGCACGTCGAAACGACCAATGATTTCCGGCTCGGTTTAAAGATCGGCGTTGATGGTTTTGCACATTCTCCGCATTATGGTTGGAATGGCAAACCGGAAGACAAACCGCAAGACGATTTAACGCTCACCGACATCAAACTCGCCGCCAAACAAAAAGTTTTCATTACGCCGACGGCAAATATCGGTCGATTAGAAACGACCGCTTATGCCGACGGAAAGGAAGATTTACAAATCGAAAGATTTAATCGCGTCATCGAAAGACAAAAAAGACTGTTTAATCTGATGCACAAAAACGGCGTAAAATTAATTCTCGGATCGGATTATTACGCCAAAACTCTCGGCGTTGAACTGTGGCATCTGCACGACAACAAAATTTTTGACAACCGCACCCTGCTCAAAATCGCGGTCGAAGATACTCCGCAAGCAATTTTCCCGACACGCCAGATCGGTAAGTTAAAAACAGGTTATGAAGCGAGTTTTATCACGGTTGAAGAAAATCCGTTGAAAAATTTTGAGACGATCAAAAATATCGGTTTACGCTTCAAGCAAGGATTTTTAATAGACATCATTCCTAAATAATTAAGGGGAAGCAAAATTGAGGTGACGAGTTAAAAGTTTCAAATTGACAATGGCTGAAACCAATTTCCAGGTCTTTTCAAAGTTTTTATGTTTCCTGCGATAGCGTGTCGAGCAAATCCGAAATATCTTGCATTCGCGCATCCGATGTTCAATCATCTACTCAGCTTAAAGCAAAGCCAATGAATCTTGCTTACTTTTCCTTTTTGGCTGAATTGAATAGTTCTGATCGGCGATTTCTTTGTTGTGTAAAGGTTCATTCGCACAACTGAAAGGTTTCTTACTTTTGAGTTGTCAACTTTCATCGAGTATTCAGCCTCAGCGGGAATTTCGTAAGCATTATCGTCGAAGCGGTGAGTTGGACGCATAATAAACCGGTCATTGAAGATCGCGTCGTAGCCGAAAGTCGGATCGTAATCTTTGATCGCAATAAAAACGTATGTTTGACCGGGACTGACGTTAAACTTCATCGCCGGATCGAACGCGACGCTGTAATCATAAATGCCCGAACCAACCAGAGTCGCTCCTTGGTTGAGGCTCTCCTGTTTGTATAATTCAATTAATTGCTCGGTATCGGAACCGGTAACAACTTGTGTATTTGCGGTGGCAGTTTTGACTCTGTTCTGCCATTCAACAACGACGGCAGTGTCGTAACCGTGTTTTTTATAAACGGTCAAAGCATAATTAAATCGTTCGGCGGCTTGATCGTTAAGTCCTTGGCTGTAAAGTGATAATCCATACATAAAATGCGTCAGATAGCATTTTTGGGCATCGTCGGAGAGAAAATCACGTTGGGCGTTGAGAAAATTTCCCGTATTGCGGGCTTCGTTATTTTCTTTTGCAATCGTGCTAAGCATAATGCCGCGATAGGTTTTGGCGCAGGTTTGTTTTAATTTATCAGCCTCGCTAAAATCAGCGATTGCCTGCGGATATTTTTTTAGTTTGTCATAAAAATTTCCTCTATCTAAATATGCCGAACCGTTGTTTGGATCGAGTTCGATAGCCTTATTCAAATCAGACATTGCTTTATCATCTTCTTTTAGTCCGGCGTAAGCATTGGAACGGCGTTCGTAAGCCAAACTATAATTTGGGTTTAGCTCAATCGCCCGCGAAAATTCTTTTAATGCCGTCGCCCAATCGCCATTACTTTCCGCCATTTTACCGCTCAACATATACGACTGCGGATTGTTTGGAAATTTCGCTAAGGTTCTGAAAGTCATCACTTTCGCATTTACTCTACTGCTGAGTTTGTCCAAGTATAAATCAAAAAGTTCAATGTATGGTTCAATTACGGTCGGATTTAACTCGATATATTTCAAATATGCGTTTTCGGCAGTTTTCCAATATTCCACTTTTTTATCCAAATCATAATATCTTTCAACCGAAGCCTGCGAACGTGCCAAACCTAAATAACCATCCGCCGAATTCGGGTTGATGGCGATGTATTGCTTGAAAATATCAGCGTAGCCGTAAGGATAAGGTGAGTTTAAACATAATGATTCGATAATTTTGTAATAGTTTTTATTGTTCGGAGCTAATTTGCTAAGTTTCAATAGATCATCAATTCCTTCGATGCTCGCTCCGCCGTTATATTTCGAGATGAAAGCGGATGATCGTTGCTCTAATGCGGCAATATTATTCGGATCAAGTTCGATAACTTTAGCAAAATCAGCAATTGCACCATCGTAATCAGACATATCAGCCTTCGTTGCACCGCGATTGAAATACGGTTTGATAAATTTTGGATCAAGTTCGATTGCTTTGCCAAAATCGGCAATAGATTCCGCTCTATCTTTCGTGCCGAGCGAAGATCTAACGAGTCCGCGAATATTAAAAGCATTGGCGTTTTTGGGATTTAACGCAATCGCTTTCGTCGCATCAGCAATAGCTTTGTTTCGTCTCGCCATAACTTCAGCATCCGCCGCAGTTTGAGCCTTATTTTTATCGAGAATCTTTTTGGAAACTTCGGCGAGAATCACTTTTTCATCATTCGTATCGTCCGCACTCAAATACAAACATCTCGCCCGTTCAACCAAAGCCGCATCATTTTTGGGTTGGGCAAGAATGATTTTCGACGTTTCCGCGATGCACGGGGCAAAATTTTGCTTCTCGAATTGAGCTTTTGCCGCCGCCGAAAGCAAATCACTTGCTTGACCGAAAGCCGAAAGACTCAAAATAAAGGTCGCAAAAATTGTTAAGATAATTTTTTTCATTTGATTAAGATTAAGATTTATCACCCGCTAATTAGTTTAACTTTTTTGATTAATTGTAAGTGAACAGAACTTTATTTATCTAAAAATTACTATTATTTTAAGCGAAAAGACACAACATTCGATTTATAATTGTAACTAAAAGCTATTGACAATTCTGAGTAACCCGGGTGGTTTTTATACAATCCGGTATAGATTTCAAGATAAATTTTTGTCGGATTGCCTTCGAGTTTTTTCAAAGTTTCCGCCGAAATCTTGATTGTCAGATTTTTGCTGTCGTATTCGGGTAAATTTTCTACATTTGGACTTTCGGTTGGCAGTCGAAAAGTTTCTAGTTCTTGGGTTTTACCCTTTTTCCCAACGAAAACTATTGTCGGCTGGGTATAATAAGGATATGGCGCATCTTTTAGTTGAATAATTAGATCGCTCGCACGGTCAACTATTATTTCATTTTCGGCAAAATTCATTTTCCGCAAATCGTGTTCGTCGCGCCGCTGTCCGCCATTCGCATCGGTCAAAACATATTCGGTATTTTTATAGTTGCACGGAATGGAAGTTTTAAGTTTTTCATCCATCGGCACACCGTCAAAAGTAAATGTGGCGGGTGGTTCGAGTTTGTATTTCATCATCACATAACTTGTGCTAAAGCTGCAACTAACATCGAAAAAGCATTTTTCTTTTTCGGTCTTTTCTGTGATGCCGCAACTAGTTAAAACATATTTGGAAGCATTTGCCCGAATTTCCGGCGTTTCCGCGACTTGATAACACGCGCCGCCGCTCGACAAAAAAGCGATAGTTATTATCAGAAGGGAAATGCTTAGTGTTCTATTCATTTTTATTGATTTTTTGGCGCAGATTTTTCTAAAATTGTTCCCCATTTAAGCGTTGAACTCGAAGGAATATAGACTTTTGTTTGATAAGTTTCATAACCTTTCGCCGAAATAGTCAGCAGATAATAGCCGAATGAAACTTCGATTTCGTAGTAGCCGTTTTTCGTTTGAACAGTGTCAACAGATTTTGTATCTGAGTGATTTTCGATTGCCCGAAGCTCAACCGTCGCATCAATCGCCGAACCATTTTTCACACTTGATGCGACAAAACCTTTCAAACCTCCTGTTCCTGATTGGGCGGAAATTGACAAACTCAAAATAAAAGTTGCGAAAGTAATTAACAAGATTTTTTTCATTTGTGTTTTCACTAATTAAGATGCTGCCAGCATTGCCAGTAATTGCTTAAATTGAGCATGATCTTTTTCGTCTTTCGCGGCTAAATCCGCTTTGCCGAGTTTTTTATACACCAACGCCCGATTTTCAAATGCTTTATTCGCAAAGGCTAGAAACGGATCTTTTTTGAGAGCCGCCGATAAATCAGTTTCGGCTCCGGCGAAATCTTCGCCCATCATTTTTGCATAGCCGCGAACCGCCAGTAATGCCGCATTTGTCGCGTCTTTCTTCAACATTTCTTCGAGCGTTTTCATCGCTGAAGCTGATTCTTTTTTGTCGGTTGATTGTAATTTAAGCAATACCGAAAGCAGTTGAACATCGAGCGGCGGCGTGTTTTTATCAGTTTTGATAACATCGGGAGCATTTTTGATGAACGCGGTTTCGGCAGGTGTCAGATTGCCTTTGACGTTATAAGCACTCGCTAATCTGGCACGCTGTAAAGACAAAAGTTTGTTTGACGGCGGAATTCTGATGGCGAAGTTTAAGTTAGCAAGATGCGATTTCATTGCCGCTTTGTGCAAAACTAAATTTGCGGGAACGACTTTTCCTTTATCAATCGTAATTTGGCGGATTGCTTCACGAATCAGAAAAGCCTCGGTTTGTTTGTAATTTCCGACCATATCAAAGGCTTCGACCATCGCGGGAATGGCGAGTTGTTTTTTTAGTGAAGAATAACCATTCGCTTTTTGCCATTTACCGAACAATAAATTTGCCGCTTCAATTTCGCCCAACGCGACTTTGGTGCGAATTTCCGCCGCCAGCATTTCACCTGATTTGACGCGTGTGTTGTCGTCGCCGAATTTCCCGCCGAATCTCGAAATGTTCGCGTCGTGGATTGAATCGAGTTCGTTGAATACCGCGTAAGCCGCTGAAAAGTCCGCAGAACTGTTGGTTATAAACTGTGCTTTTTCCAAATTAGCCAACGCCTGCCAGTTCAAAATTTCGGTTTCAAAATTTAAATCGTATGTAAAATTCGGATCATTTCCATCCAGTTTCGGCACCACTTTTGTCGAAGCCTGACCTGAAATAACGGCTTGCTGCAAATCACTGATCGCACCGTTGATTAGATTTATAAAGGAATCCTGATAAGCCAGTTCAAATCTCGGACGATTTTCGTCAAAAACGCTATCTGCGCCGAAAACTCCTCCGGTTCTTGCCTGATAAACCACATTGAACCGCGAACTGCCGCGTATGAAATATAGTTTTGACTGATACGCCGGAACATTTTGGTATTCGACCAATGCCGGATCAATCACGCTCAAAACCTCGCTGAACTTTTTGTCATCGTAAAGTTTTGAAACTCTTCGCACGGAATCACCTTGTGCCAAGACATTAGTAAATTGAAAGACGAGTAATATCAACATCGTCAAGGCAAATTTTATTATTCGGGTATTTTTCATTTTTATATTTTTACTGTTTCTCATTAACTGATTGTTACGCAAAATTGATTTTTAACGTCTTTTGAATTGCCTTCTGCTTTAGCTGACGGACTCAATTGACGGGAAAATCTCGGCTTTAGCCGAACATCGAATACTGGCTCTGATCCTTAAATAGCTTGAGCTAAAGCTATTCGGATGATTGATATTTAATTTAGTTTTGGCTAAAGCCGAAAGTCTTGGTCTTAACTATTCCGTCGGCTAAAGCACGACGGCAATTCATAAGAACAATATACAAATGGGGTATGGTATTTAATTTCTTTTACTTACATACCTTTTACCAGAGTCAATGTATATTCAGGCGTTTCAATCCCGACAATTAACGGACAAACAGGATCATCCAAAATCTGTATTTTAGTCTTTTCATCAGCGGTTTGGAAATGGAGTTTTTTGACATTTTTGTTTGTGTAAACTCCACTCGGCGGAGTGAATTTATCTTTAAAAC
>JBBRVS010000203.1:0-10311 GCA_038246645.1 Pyrinomonadales bacterium | reverse complement strand
TGGAAAAATTTATCAGCGGAAAACTGACCGGCTTGATTTATTCGTCAATTGATTGGTTTGATCCGTAAACCGAAAGCAAATTTGGTTTATTTAAAACAGGAGTTTTTTTTATGAGCAATTATTTGAAGCTGGAAGGCATATACGGCACGTCGGGCAACCCGGCGCATATCGGTGAAATCGATATTTTATCCGTAGATTTCAGTTTCACCAAAACAAACAAATATCCCGGCAAAATTTCAACCAGCGGGAAAGTGCGCGGCGATCTGGAAGTCAGGAAAAAATGCGATGAAGATTCCAACAAATTACTGTCGGCGGCGGCATTCGGCAAAGTATTTCCGAGCGGAAAACTGACTCTGAACTACGAAAGCACTCTGGTAACCATCGCAATGAACAATATTTCAATCGCGGCATACAACTCGGACAATGCGGTCGAAACACTATCACTAACGTATGATCGCCCGACCTGATGCAGCCGCTTTTATTTGCTGAATGAGTAACTGATTTTAACCCGGACGGTAGCCCGGCAAACCGCCGACATTTTTAAAAAAAACCGGCAGAGTGAAAACTTTGCCGTCGGAAATAGTATTTAACAGGAGAAATTATGACGAGAGAATCCATTCTAAAATGTATTTTTATTGTTTCTATATTCGTTCCTCTGGCGGCGGCAACCGCTTTCGGACAAGGAACGAGCTTTAGCTTTCAGGGACGTCTTAACGACGGCGCGAATCCGGCAAACGGCTCGTATGATCTGCAGTTTCGTCTTTTTAACGCGATCACGGGCGGCACACCGATCGGGGCGGTCGCATCTCGTCCCGCAACGGTTTTAATCAACGGCGTGTTCAGCACGACGCTCGATTTCGGCGCGACGGCTTTTAACAGCCCGAATAATGTATTTATCGAAATTTCGGTCAAACCCGGTGGTTCGCCGAATGCTTTCACGATTCTCGGACCGCGCCAGCAATTAACGGTCGTGCCGTTTGCGATTCGGGCAACCAACGCGACGAATGCCGATAATGCGACGAACGCCCAAAATGCGGTCAACGCACAAAACGCGGTCAACGCGACAAACGCCACAACCGCCGCAAATGCGACAAATGCGACGACCGCCGCAACGGCAACGAATGCCCTGAGTCTCGGCGGCGTTGCGGCATCGGGTTATGCAAAACTTGATGTTATCAATCCCGGTCAATTAGTGATGGACGGAAACGTCAGACAATCCGTTAATTCAAACGGTCTTGTCAAAGCGATGTTAGTAGTTACATTGGGTAGTCCGTCGGTCATATCGCGTTGCTATAACTCCGCTACCGACGCATCAACCGGAAACTGTGGATTCGTTTTGACGGAACCGCTTGGAACATTCTTCGGCGGTGTTTTTCGCATTAATTTCGGCTTTCCGGTGACCAGCCGTTTTGTTTCCGTGACCGGTCAATATACGGCGACCGGTAATAGTACAAACAACACAGGCGCAAATTACCGTTTCTTCGACAGCACATCTGTCGAGGTTTTTACCTTTGCTTCAGGCAATTCAGCGGACACCCAGAGCAGAAGTTTCACAATCATCATGTTTTGATGATTAGTAACAATCAGGTGTCTCGTTCGGTCAAGCATCGCAAATGCGGTTTATGAAAGCAGATACCGGCGACATCAACGACCGTCGCTGACAATTATCCAAGGGGAAAAGCTATGTCCAAGAAATTCATTTCGCAACCCATTTTTATCATATTTGTGATCGTTGCTCTGACGGCAGCAGCAGCGTTTGCGCAAACGACCGCCTTTAGTTATCAAGGTCGCCTGACCGATGCCGGAATGCCGCCGACGGCGAATTACGATTTCGAGTTTCGCCTGTTCGACGCGGGCGGCGGAGCAATCGCCGGGCAGCAGATCTTAAATGTCCCGGTCACGAGCGGCGTTTTCAATGTCTCGCTCGATTTCGGCGCGGGCGCGTTTCCGGGCGCGAATCGCTTTTTGGAAATCGCCGTGCGCCTGGCGGGAGGCGGAGCATTTACGATACTCGCGCCGCGTCAGCCGATGCTCTCCGCGCCGTACGCGGTCAAATCCTTGAACGCATCAACCGCTGATAATGCGGCGCAGCTCGGCGGCGTTGATGCGGTGCGGTTTGTTCAGCAGGACGCGGGCGGCAATGTCGCAATCGCGGGCGGTTTGACCGTGAACGGTGCGCTCTCGCTGGGTACGGTCAACGCACAGACGCAATACAATCTCGGCGGTCAGCGTTTTCTGAGTGCGACGGGCGGACAGAATTTATTTGTCGGATTAAACGCCGGGCGCGATAACACGACGGGTTCACTTAATACTTTTGTCGGAAGCGCGGCGGGGCAGGGAAACACGACGGGCACCGCCAATTCATTTTTCGGCGCGAACGCAGGCGCGTCCAACCGAACGGGCGGCGGCAATACTTTTTTTGGCGACGGTGCGGGACTGAGTAATATATCGGGAAATAATAATTCATTTGTCGGCAGACAAGCCGGGATTAATAATACAACCGGAAACAACAACTCTTTTTTCGGTGTCGTCGCAGGATCTTCCAACACCACCGCCGCCGACAACGCTTTCTTTGGATTCGCCGCCGGGTTGAGTAACACGACGGGCGACTCCAATACGTTTTTCGGTTCAATCGCGGGACAGGCAAACACGTCGGGCAGAGAAAATATTTTCGCCGGGGCTTATTCGGGACAGTCAAACACGGCAGGCGTTGCCAATTCTTTCTACGGCAGTCAAGCCGGCAGGCTCACCACAACCGGCAGCTTTAATTCGATCTTCGGACGCAGTGCCGGGTTCAACAATAACGCCAGTAACAACGCCTTTTTCGGCGCGGGCGCGGGCGAACAGAACACGACCGGCACGGACAACACTTTCGTCGGCACGAGTTCGGGCGGCGCAAACCTTACCGGCAGCAACAATAGCTTTTTCGGGCGCAACGCCGGACGCAACAACACGGCGAGCGATAATTCGTTTTTCGGGAGTTCAGCCGGTCTTAGCAATACAACAGGCGACCGTAACGCCTTTTTTGGAATATATGCCGGACTGAATACCACCACCGGATGCTGCAACTCTTTTTTTGGAAACAAGGTCGGTCTCAATAATACGACCGGTCGTGGCAATGCCTTCTTCGGCGGCAGTGCCGGAAGAAATAACACGGTGGGCAACTTCAACGCCTACTTCGGCGACTTAGCCGGCAGCAGTCTTTCTGCGGGGACGGATAATACCTTTGTCGGATATATTTCGGGACTTACCGTAACGACGGGCAGTTTTAACACTTTTCTCGGCAGCAACACAAACGGCGGAAATAATCTCACCAATGCCACCGCCATTGGCGCAAACACTCTTGTTTCACAAAGCAATGCTTTAATCTTGGGCAACAACGCCAACGTCGGAATCGGCACTTCAACACCGAATTCGAAATTAACGGTCGTCGGTTTGATCGAAACGACCGTCGGCGGCGTGAAATTTCCCGACGGCACGATTCAGACCACCGCCGGCGGTGGTTCGGCAGTGACGAGTTTGAACGGGCTGACCAATAACGTGACGCTCGCGGCTGGCGCGAATATCACGATTACGCCGACGGGCAATACGCTGACGATTGCCGCAACGAGCGGCGGAAGCGGCGGAATCTTAAATCAAACTACGCAGCAAACGGGCGCAAATTTTAACATTGACGGCGCGGGAAGGGCAAACTTTTTCGACGCGAATGACTATCGAAGCGGCGACACCTCGATTCTCAATTCGACTGGCGGCGTTCTGCGGGTCGGACTTAATGCGGGAATCGGCGCAACCGGCGGACAAAATACCTTCATCGGCAATAATTCGGGAGATAACGCCGGAACTTCCGACGACAACACTTTCGCCGGATACCAATCGGGCAGACTCGCTAATGGTTCACAAGGCGGCAATTCGTTCTTCGGGGCATTTACCGGCAACGGGACGCAAGGCGGATTCAATTCGTTCTTCGGCGCACATTCCGGCGAACGCACGACGACCGGCGGTAACAATTCCTTTTTCGGCAAATCGGCGGGGCAGGAAAATTTAACCGGCGGCAACAATGCTTTCTTCGGCGGACAATCCGGTTATTCCAACACGATCGGAAGCGGCAACGCCTTTTTCGGTTTCAATTCCGGTTTTGCCAATACGGACGGCGCAAATAATTCTTTCTTCGGAGTCGGAAGCGGAATCAATACATCGGGCGGCGGCAGTAATAATTCATTTTTCGGCGCGGGTGCCGGCGGTTCAAATACTTCCGGCGGCGATAATTCATTTTTCGGCAGCCAAGCCGGATTCAACAGCAACAGCGGCGGCATCAATTCTTTTTTCGGCTATCGCGCCGGTTTTAATACCAGCGGCACGGGCAACGTCTTCGTCGGCTCGCTCGCCGGAGAAATAAACACGACCGGCAGCGATAACACGGCAATCGGCAATAGCGCGGGTTCGGCAATCGGTTTCAACAATTTAACCAACACGACTTCAATCGGCGCAAACACCAGCGCGACGCAAAGCAATTCCGTAATTTTGGGTAACAGCGCAAGCGTCGGTATCGGGACGACCGCGCCGAAAGCAAAATTAGATGTCGCGGGCGGCAATATTCTGGTCGGCTCGCCCGGTCAGGGAATAATTCTGAAATCGCCGAACGGCGCGACGTGCCGTTTATTTTCGATTGACAACGCGGGCGCGATGGTTTTAACGGCGGTCGTCTGCCCGTGAATAAAAACGGTATCCGCGCTTTCAATCACAAGCGGCAAGTTCGGGAGATGGATGAAGAGACTCCGGTAGGTTTCTGCCGGAAGTCAAAGAAGTTCCGTAACCGTTTCGAGAAAAAACTCGAAAAGAAGCGGAAGGGATTAAAATATGAAACAAGTTAAAAATATAGCTTTGCCGATCACATTTCTATTATGTTTTTCGGCAATCGCTCTCGGACAAAGCGGCGGCAATTTTGCAATCACGCAATCGGTTATTGCCTCCGGCGGCGACCAGCAATCAACGGGCGGCGCATTTTCGCTCGACGGGACAACCGGGCAATCGCTCGCCGGAGAAAATTTGTCCGGCGGAACGTTCGGCGTGCGCGGCGGGTTTTGGCTTCCAGCCTTTGCGCCGACCGCCGCGATGGTCGGCGTTAGCGGACGAGTCAAAACCGCTCGGGGCAATGGGATTCGCAATGTGATTGTAATTTTAACCGATAAGAGCGGCGCATTTCGCACTACTCGCTCCGGCACGTTCGGCTATTTCAGATTTGACGGCGTAGAAGTTGGCGGCACATATATTTTCAGTATTGCTTCAAAGCGTTACGTGTTTAGTCAACCGACGATACTCAGGACAGTTCAAGAAGAAATTACTGATTTAGAATTTATCGCAACCGATCAATAAACAGTTCGAAAACTTGAAAAAGCTGAATTGCCTCGAACACACGGACACGAGAATGTTTGTCGGGAGAAAAAAAGTGTCAAGGGAGAAATGAGAATGAAAACAAAAAAAAATAGAATTATTGCGTCTTTTTCGGCAATGCTTCTCTTAACGGCGGCGTTTATCTGGCTCGCGCCTGTCAATGCTTCGGCGCAAATCCTGAAACCCGGCGAAATAATCTACAGCCGCTTGCCGGGCGACCTGAATTTTCCGCCGCGCGACGCAAATTCGCCGACGATCTGGGCGGTCGGTCAGGACGGCACGAACGACCGGCTGGTGACGACCGGAACGCATCCGCGCCTTTCCGACGACGGGCGTTTTCTGCTCTTCAAGCGGTTTACCAGACATCCGACTTTCAACCCGTTTGGCGGCAACGCCGATATTTTTGTCCGCGAACTTGCCACCGGACAGGAATCGCTCGTTTTTGCTCTGACCTTCGAGCAGGGTTCGGTCGGTTATTATTTCTCGCCCGAAAGCAATCAGGGCAATAACGAAATCATTGTGGACAGCGATTGTTTTATGTATAAATCGAACCGCGACGGCACTAATTTATTCCGGTTTCCGTGGGCTAATGCCTCGTATTGTTTAGATGATTTTCCGTCCGTCCGGCGCGGCGGCGACCAACTGATCGCTTTTCATAATTTGACCAATGACGGCGCGAGCGGCGGACTTTACACCGTCGGCATCGGCGGCGCAAATCGTCAAAAGATTACGAATACCAATTGCGGCGATTTAAGTCCGGCGTGGTCAAACGACGGTCAGTTTATCACTTTCGGTTCGCTGTTCGAGGCGTGCAGCCAAAATTTCCCGCAAATCACCTATCCGTATTTCATTTCAAATATTTTCAAAATCAAACCTGACGGCACCAATAAACAGCAATTGACAAATTTAACCGATACCAATTGCCGCCTGCCGAATTCAAACTGCCTGACCTTCGGAATGGTCTGGACGGAAGATAATTCAAAGATCATCGCCGCCGGGCGCATTAACAATGTCAAAGGGCTTTTTGCGTTTAACGCAACCGGCGGCGCTTTCGCGCAAATTCCGATTTCTGCGGGAAATGCGCCGGATTTCGTCGGCGGAATCGTTCAGCCGCGGGTTGAACGACAGGTTTTATCCTTCGGCGGCGGTGCGGCGGCAAACGGAAATTACGAGCTTGTTGCGACCATCGGCGAACCGGTCGCCGGACAAACCTCGACGGGCGGCAGTTATAATTTCGAAAGCGGTTTTTGGGCGATTCCCGCCGAAAACCGGAAATCGCCGTTCGATTTCGACGGCGACGGGCGCACGGATATTTCCATCTTTCGTCCTTCGCTCGGCGAATGGTGGTATCTGAAATCTTCCGACGGCGGCAACGCTGCGCTTCAATTCGGCAGTTCTTCCGACAAGCTCGCGCCTTCAGATTTCACCGGCGACGGCAAAACCGACATCGCATTTTTCCGTCCAAACACCGGTTTTTGGTTTATTCTGCGTTCGGAAGATCTCTCCTTCTACTCGTTTCCGTTCGGTGTAAACGGCGACATTCCCGCGCCTGCCGATTATGACGGCGACGGAAAAGCTGACGCGGCGGTCTTTCGTCCTTCGACCGGCACCTGGTTTATTTCTTTGACTTCGGGCGGCACTCTGATTCAGCAATTCGGCACGGCAGGCGATGTTCCGGCAGTCGCCGATTATGACGGCGACGGGAAAGCCGATATTGCGATCTTTCGTCCGGCGCAGGGTGAATGGTGGATTCAGCGCAGCATTGCCGGATTGGCGGCTTTTCAGTTCGGCGGCAGCACCGACAAACCCGTGCCGGGCGATTACACGGGCGACGGCAAAGCTGATGCCGCTTTCTTTAGATCTTCGACAGGTTTCTGGTTTATTTTAAGAAGCGAAGATTTATCGTTTTTCTCGGTTCCGTTCGGCGCGTCGGGCGATATTCCCGCGCCCGGTGATTATGACGGCGACGGTACATACGATTTTACAATTTTCCGACCGTCAAACGCGACGTGGTTCATCCAACGCTCGAGTGCCGGAACGCAGATTCTACAGTTCGGCATTAACGGCGACAGACCTGTTCCGAATGCCTTTGTTCCGTGAAAATTTTACAACGGTCAGGTTTCTTTTTTTCTCTGCAAAAATCTTTGAAATTTTCCGTTCAAAACCCGTAAAAGAGTGTTGCAATGCACAAAATTTCAGAAGAAGAAAAAAAGTTTATGAAAAAGATTTTCGGTTTGATTATGATAATCGCCCTGTTTTCGCTGAGCGCTTTTGCGGATATTGCTCTCCCCGAAGAAGAAAAGAAAACGGATACCGATGCGGAAATAAGAATTTTTTTGGATGATGATGCAACCGATGCCAAACTCGTCATTTCGCGTCAGATGTTAAACAAACTCGCTAATCAAGAAGTTGCCGTAAATAATTCTGAAAATTACGGTTTAGGCTTCAGCCGGACGCAAACGATTGTCAGCGGTTTGTTTTTATCGCTCGCGCTCGTTTTCGGCGGAGTTTGGTTTTCGCGTGCAAAAAACTTGAGCAAAGGGGCAAATATCGCGACGGGCATCGGGATTTTTGCCATGCTCGGAGTTTTCGGCTCGATTGCTTTTGCCAATATCGCGCCGCCGACCTACGGGAAACTCAACAACAAGGTTTTCAGTGAAGGAATGCAAAATCAAAAAGTTGCGTACGGACAAATCAAAATCGAAATTGATGAAGAAGGTTCGTCCGACCGACTTCTACTTGTCATTCCGAACGAAAAAAAATCGTCGAAATCGAATAAAAAAGAATAAAGCGATTGGCGATTTTGGATTTTATAGCGGATTTTAGTTCAATATGTGGCTTTTTTAACACGGATGCACACAGATAAATACCGGATAAAACAAGATAAATCATCTGTGTTTATCATCTTAAATCGGTGTGCATCCGTGTTAAAAAAATGTTTTGCCATACATAAATCGTGAATTTGCTTTAGATTTTGGATTGGCGATTTATCTGAGATTCGACAAATCTTGTTAGAACTTATCAGTATAGCGAGCAGGTTTGATAGCAATTTAGTTGAAGGCTAATCGAGACACTCGCTACCGCTCGCTATACTGATTTTCTAAAATAATGCAGGAAATTCAGACATTCGAGCGAAATAAAACCTTTTCATCCGCGCAGATTTTCGCGTGCTTGTTTTTGCTCGGCTGCGCCGCATTTGCCGTTTTGATCGGAAGTTTTCCGCTGCAATTATCAATCATCACGATCTTTCTTTTTGCGGGCGTTCATAATTTTATGGAATTCCGCTATTTTCTGGCGCGAATGCCCGTTCGCTGGGGGAAATCGAGAACATTTTATTTGGTCGGGATCGGCGGCGTTATTTTATTAACTTCCGCGTATTTATTGCTCTATTTCGGCGGCGGAAACTGGCTCTGGAGTTTGACGAATTTTCAGATTCTGGTTTCGCTCTGGAACACCTCGTTTATTTTATGGATCGGCTTTCTCTTTTTTCTGCGCGGCAAACAAAAACCGCAAACCGATTGGTCTTTTGCCTTCGCGGTCGCCTTTCTGCTCTGCTGTCCGGCATGGATCGTGCCGAATTACTGGAGTCTTTCGCTCGTTTATCTGCATCCGTTGATTGCAATGTGGTTTCTCGAACGCCAGATTCGACGCACCAGACCCGAATGGCTCAGAGCATATCGCACGGGTTTGCTTTCGATTCCGTTTTTCGTCGCAGGTCTTTATTTCGCTTTTGCCGATACACCGCATTTATCGAATGAAACCAATCTTTTCTGGCGCATCACGCAGCACGCCGGAAGCGAGATTCTGCCCGGAATTTCCTCGCATTTTTTGGTCGCCACACACGTTTTTCTCGAAACGATTCATTATTCGGTCTGGATTTTGCTGATTCCGCTCGTTGATAAACGCGCCGTTCCCTGGAAATTAAAGGAAATTCCGCTCTTTTCAAACAAACAAGGACTTCCGAAATTGGTTTTTGCCGGGTTGGTTGTCAGTATTCTGCTCGTTTTCGCTTTGTGGTACGGCTTTTCGCTCGATTATGAACAAACGCGCGACATTTATTTTGCCTTTGCGATAGCGCACGTTCTGACGGAATTTCCGTTTTTGGTCAAAATGCTGTAAAAACCAATGAAAAATGGAAAACGGATAACGGATAATGCAAGAATTCTTAAATTTTCCATTTTCCATTTTCCGTTTTCCATTTTTTTCCTGCAAGACTTCAAACTCATACACGTTCCTAAATTTGTCTAAGACAAAAATTCCCTTTCGATTTTTCTGAAAATTCTTCGGGAATAAAAAAATTTTAAAAATCTAAAATGAGGTACTGCTATGCGAAAAATCGTTTTCTTAACTCTCCTTTTTACAATATTTACCATCGGTATTCGGGCGCAGAACATTACGCAGGGCGAGCTGAACGCCGTAACTAATGACGGGAAAGCTTTGGGTTTGGTTCCGCTCAAACATACAAATGTTAAAGCCGATATTTCCGGTTTTCTCTCGCGTGTCAAAGTAACGCAGGAATTTGAAAATAATTTCACGGAAAAGATCGAAGCCGTCTATGTTTTTCCGCTGCCAAACAATGCAGCGGTTGACGATATGACGATGCGGATCGGCGAGCGGACGGTGCGCGGGCGCATTATGAAGCGCGAAGAAGCCCGCGAGGTTTATGAAACCGCGAAATCAAAAGGGCAAATCGCTTCCCTGCTCGATCAGGAACGAACGAATATTTTTACGCAATCGGTCGCCAATATTTTGCCGGGCGAGCGCATTACGATCGAGATCAGTTATGTCGAAACGCTGAAATATGAAGCCGGAAGTTATGAATTCGTCTTCCCGATGACGGTCGGACCGCGTTATATTCCCGGCAATCCGACCGGACAAACAGGCGGCGGATTTTCGCCCGATACGACGCAAGTTCCCGAC
>JBBRVS010000202.1:0-10408 GCA_038246645.1 Pyrinomonadales bacterium | reverse complement strand
GTCAATGTGGCGAGGAGAAAAAACCCGCCGCCCGAGCTGCTCGAAAATTCAAAGAAGCCTGTGGTTCTTGGTAAGGGGCGCACTCAAGCAAGAAGCCCGCACTCAAGCAGAAGCCCGCACTCAAGCAGAAGCCCGCACGTTAGTAAGGGCGGACTGACGAACTGAGAATTTCCGCCCGCGCTCACGCTTGGGCTTCCGTTAGCAGAAGCCCGCACGTTAGTAAGGGCGGACAGGGAATTTATGAATGAATATCCGGAAGGGGGTTTTCCATTAGCATATCTGATTTCAATACGTTCTTACGGGACTTGGCTTCACGGCGACGAAAAAGGTTCGGTTGACCGGCACGGCTACAATGTTTATGGCACTCCGCGACTGCGCCCAAGCCGGATTTTAGAAGATTTTATGAAAGAGGAAATGAAAGGACAGCCTTTCTTGCTCGATAAAGACCGAAGATTTTGGATTTTAGCGGCGGTCAAGGAAGTTTGCGAATATCGCGGTTATGAACTTTTAGCCGCAAATATCAGAACAAATCATTTGCACGCGGTTGTTTCCGCACAGGTCAAGCCTGAAAAAATCATCAACGAATTTAAGGCTTACGCGACCCGTCGTTTAAGAGAAAAGCAATTAGCTGAAGCAGAGCAGAAAGTTTGGTCAAGAGGTAAAAGCCGCCGCTATCTGTGGAAACCAAAACACGTCGAGCGGGCAATTGACTATGTTTTGTTCGGACAGGGCGGCGAAATACCGGATTTCGATGACTGAACTACGGAATCTACGGAAGCCCGCCCGACAGAAGCCCGCCCGACAGAAGCCCGCCCGACAGAAGCCCGCACGTAAGTAAGGGCGGATTTGATATTGACGAAATATCTGCGGGCTTCCGTGTTTGAATTGATAAAATATCCGCCCTTACTTACGTGCGGGCTTCCGTGTTTGAATATCCGCCCTTACTTACGTGCGGGCTTCCGTGTTTGACCAAAACCTGAAAATAAATTTTACAAAAATGCAAGAAGACGAAAAAAAACTGGACGGGCGGTATCTGATTCATAAAGAGATCGGAAGCGGCGGTTTCGGTGCGGTTTATCTGGCGGAAGATACGCGCTTCGGCGGCAATAACCGGGTGGCGATCAAAAAAATTGTCAGCACGAATCGGCAGATTACCGATTCTTTCCGGCAGGAAGCCAATCTGCTTTATAATCTGAGCCATTCGAATTTGCCGAAAGTTACGAATTGTTTTCAGGAAGACGGCGCGAGCTTTATCGTTATGGATTTCATAACGGGCGAAGATTTAGGCGAAAAGCTCAAAAAAGGCAAGCGTTTTTCCGTCAAGGAAGTTTTGGAGATTGCCGATACGGTTTTGAACGCGCTCGAATATCTGCATTCGGTTTTGATCTTTCACCGCGACATCAAGCCGCATAATATCAAAATTGATGAAACGGGCAAGATTTTTCTGCTTGATTTCGGCACGGCAAAAGGGACTTTTGACGAAGGCGCGATCACGCAGAAACTCGAACAGAGCGTTGTCGGCTACACGCCTTTTTACGCGCCGCTCGAACAGATTTTGCGCGTTGATACGAATTCTTATCTGCTTTTGCAGTCAACCGATTCGCCGCATCTCGATGCTTTTCTGGATATGAAAACCGATGCGCGCAGCGATATTTACAGCTTAGGCGCGACGCTCTATCATCTTTTAACGGGTTTTTCGCCCGAAAAAGCGACCGCGACCGTGCGCGCTCATTTGATCTGGTCGGGAAAACAAGAGCCTCTGCCCGATTGCCAAAGTCTGAATCCGCAAATTTCCGACGGTTTGGCAAAAATTCTCAAACGCGCGATGGAAATTTTGCCCGCAAGCCGTTTTCAGACGGCAAAAGAATTGCGCGAAGCCTTGAAAAATCAAGGCGAAATGTCTGAAACAATCGGCACGGAAGATAAAACCGTGCAGATCGGCGCGGAACATATTCCGATTCAAAAACCGAGCCGCGTAAAAATTCCGGTCGGCGAAAATCCGCTTTTGCAGACTCGGTCGAGCCGAAGCGGCGTAACTTCCGAATCCGCGCCGCAAAAATCCGTGCCGACCGAAACCGCGCTTTTTGTTGAATCTTCTTTGCCGGAAAAAAGCGTGCCGACCGAATTTGCCGGAGACAGATCGGTTATCGCGCCGATTGAATCTTTATTTCCGCCGAAAAATAAAAGCGAAAAAAAATCCGGCGGAAAAATGTTTCTCTTTGTCGGTGCGGCAGTTTTGCTTTTCGCTTTGCTCGGCTTGGGCGGCTTTGTCGCCGTCAAACAATTCAAACTTTTGCCCGATGGAAAGGAAGAAACGAAAGCTGAAAATAACGAAAACAATTCAGCCTCGGAAGCCGGAACATCAGTAAATACAACAATAAAACGCTCGATGGAATATTCCTTGCTCGTCCAGAAAATGCGTGGCGGCGCGAAATATCAAGAACCTTTTGAATCGAGCGGACAGGAAATTTTTGAGAACGGCTATCAATTTCAGATGCGTTTTTCGCCGCCGGACGACGGGTTTTTATATGTTTTTGCCGAAGGTTTGAATGATAAAGGCGAGAAGATTTTCAACATAATTTTCCCGACTCCGGTCAGAAACGGCGGTAAGGCAAATGTTTCGGCAAAACAAAAATACGAATCGGGCTGGAACGAATTCGGCGGAAAAGCCGGAACCGAGAATTTTTGGATAATCTGGAACAAAGATAAAAATGATCTGCTGGAAAATTCACGCGAAAACGCTTTTTCGAGCGACATCGGCGAATTAACCGATGCGGAGTTGAAAAGCAGATTGAAGAATTTTCTCGAAGAAGAAAAAAACAAAAAGGTAAATGCCGAAAAAGAAACCGCCCAAAAACTCACGCAGATCAATTTTGAAGGCGATTCCGCCGTTTATTTAATCGAACTCGAACATCGTTGAAGATTTAAGCAGACGAGTCATAGGTATTTTGTGAATTAAGTTTATGGGTATCTTTCTCTCGTCCTCTCTCTGCGTTCTCTGCGACTCTGCGTGAAAAAAAACAGTTGATTTCACGCAGAGTCGCAGAGAACGCAGAGAATAAAATACTCAAAAATTTAGTTTACGGACTAAATGGAAATCACAAATTGAGTCAAATCTACCTCAGTTTTTTCTGCTCTCCATAACCGGATCACTTTAGTTTTTCGGAGGCAAAAGTTTATTTCTCAACGCTCGAGAAATTATTATTTGTATCGAGCGCATCGCGGATTCCGTCGGCTAACAAAAACCACGCCAGCATTGTTAAAGCAAGAATAATCGAAGGAAAAACCGTCAGATGCCAAGCCGTGCGGATATAGGCTTGATACATCCCGATCATTTGTCCCCAGGAAGCTTGCGGCGCGGGAATTCCCAAACCCAAAAAACTCAAACCGGCTTCGGCAAACATTGCGCCGGGAATTCCCAGAGCTATCGAAACGATCACCGGAGTCATCACATTTCTGAGAATATGTTTTTTGATGATATACCAGTTTCCCGCTCCCATCGCCCGCGAGGCGCGAATGAAATCGGTTTTTTTCAAGGAGAGAACCTGCCCGCGAACAAGCCGCGCAATTCCGATCCAGCCCGTTAGAGTCATTGCCAGAATTAAATTCCAAAAGCCTGCGCCAAGCGCGACCATCAGGAGAATATAGAAAAGAATTGTCGGCAGAGATGAAAGCACGTCAATCACGCGCATTAGAACATAATCGAACCAGCCGCCTCTGATTCCCGCAATCGCGCCGACCGGAATGCCGACCAGGGCGATTGCCAGTTGACTCAAAACGCCGATGCTGATCGAAACCCGTGCGCCGTACAGCAGACGCGAAAGCACGTCGCGCCCGAGATCGTCAGTGCCGAGCCAATGCACATAATTAGGCGTTTCCCAGGTCGCCAGAAAATCACCCCGGAAAGGATCAAAAGGCGCAATATAGGGCGCGGCAACCGCCAGAATTATTTGAAAGATAATAAAGCAAAAAGCGATAACGGATAATTTGCTACGGGCAAAACGCCGCCGGAAAAGCCGCAAATTATTCAATTTCGGCTTTCGGGGAATTTTATTTATCGTCGCTTTATTTATCAAAATTATTATGCAATAAAAGAATTTTTTTTATTCGTCTTTTGCTAAAGTTACGCGCGGGTCAGCCAGCGCGTAGAGCAGATCGGTCAATAAATATGCCAGACTGATAATCAGCGTCCAGACCAAAGTTGTTGCCATAATCATCGGATAATCGCGGCTGCCGATTGCCGAAACGAAATAAAAACCGATACCCGGAATACGGAAAATGCTCTCGACAAAAAACGAGCCGACGATCAAACCGGCGGCAAGCGGTCCGCCGACGGTGAGAAGCGGCGTGAGGGCGTTTTTAAAAACGTGGATGAACATAATCCGCTTTCGGCTCAAGCCTTTGGCGCGGGCGGTTCGCACGTAAGCCGCTTTCATCGCGTCCGCCATACTCGCCCGCGTGTATTGCTGAAAAACCAGAATCGGTGCCAGAGAATTTGCCAGAACGGGCATAATCCAGTGGCGCGGGCTGCTCCAGCCGCCCGTCGGCAGCCAGCCGAGCCAGACCGCGAAAATGATCTGCAGAAGAATGGCGAAAACAAAACTCGGAATTACCAGACAGAAAATAGAAACACTCGTTCCGAAATAATCGAGAACCGAATTCGGTTTTATTGCCGAACCGATACCGAGTCCGACACCGACGATGATTGAAAAAATAAAAGTTAAAAGTCCGAGCTGGAGCGAATATGACCATTGTTCCCTGAAAATTCCGACGACGGTGCGGTTCGGATATGCCATCGAATAGCCGAAATCGAGAAAAACGGCATTGCGGACAAAAAGCGTATATTGCTGCCAGACGGGTTTGTCCAAGCCGTATTTTTCATTGAGCCGCCGTTTGATATTTTCCGGCACCATCTGCTGATTTTCGAGCGCACGCGCATCAAACGGTCCGCCCGGCACGGTGTGCATCAGCGAAAAAGTGATGACCGAAACAATAAATAAAACGCCGAACAGTCCGGCGATTCTGGTTAGAATATAACGAATCATACCATTTCAAATTCCAGATTCCACCTTCCAAATCTAAGAAAGCATTTCTATTTTCAGTAATTTAAGCGCATCAAACGGTGCGGGTTTCTAAGTCAAAGGCGTACCATATAGCTTTTGGCTTAAACCCTTTCAGACAAAATGACACGCAACTTGTCTGTGTGCCTCGATCTCACGCATCTGCGGTTCTTCCGCCGCGCAAATTTCCCGGGCGAGCGGACAGCGATGGCGAAACACGCAGCCCGTCGGTCGCTCCGAAATTGCCTCAATATCTCCTTTCACCGCCAAATCATCCGAAACATTTGCCGGATCGGGTTCGGGAATCGCCGCGAGTAGAATTTGCGTGTAGGGATGAAGCGGTGCGTTGACAATTTCCGAACTCACGCCCGTTTCAACCATTCGTCCGAGATACATGACGCCGATGCGCCGGCTCATAAAGGCGGTCACGGCAATATTGTGCGAAATAAAAAGATAAGAAAGCGCGAATTCATCCTGCACATCGCGCAGGAGATTTAAGATCTGCGCCTGCACCGAAACGTCCAGAGCCGAAACCGGCTCGTCGCAAATCAGCAGTTTCGGGCGCAGGGCAAGAGCGCGGGCAATGCCGATGCGCTGCTGCTGACCGCCGGAAAATTCGCCCGGAAAAAGATTTTTGTCTTCGGCTGATAAACCGATCCGTTCAAGCAATCTCACAACTTCCGCCGTTCTTTCGGCTTTTGTGCCGATCCGGTGAATTTCCAGCGGTTCGCTGATGATCTGCTCGACCGTCAGACGTGAATCGAGCGAAGCGAACGGGTCTTGAAAAACCATCTGCATCTTCTTTCTGACGGGTTTTAGAGCTTTTTCGTCAAAATGCGTAATGTCTTCGCCGTCAAAAAAAATACTGCCCCGATCCGGTTCATAAAGTCTCATAATCGTCAGGGCAAGCGTAGATTTGCCGCAACCCGATTCACCGACCAAACCGAAAGTTTCGCCTTCCGCAACCGCTAAACTAACGCGGTCAAGCGCGAGGTTTCTTTGTTTATTCGCACTAAAAAATCCGCTTCGTGCGCCGAAACTTTTTGTTAAACCGTTTATTTTCAGGAGCGTTTCAGGCATTATTTACTGCTCCTTCCTGCGCGACAAAACAGGCGACCGAATGTTTTGTCCTGATTTCCTCTAATTCGGGACGCTTATTTCGGCAAATTTTTTGGCGCACCGTGCAGCGCGGATAAAATGCACATCCCGTTTCATCGCCGGAAAAACGCGGCGGCGCGCCTTCAATGGTCTTCAGGCGTTCGGGCTGCTCTTTAAGCCGCGGAATCGAAGCGATCAAAGCCTGCGTGTATGGATGCTGGGGATTACTGAAAATTTCGCGTACGCCCGCGTTTTCAACAATTCTTCCGGCATACATTACGGCAACGCGGTCGGCTAATTGAGCGACCACGCCCAGATCGTGGGTAATTATGATGATTGACATCCCGAATTCTTTTTTGAATTTTCGCAGAAGGCTCAAAATTTGCGCTTGTATCGTTACGTCGAGCGCGGTTGTCGGCTCATCGGCGATCAGCAGTTTCGGTCGGCAGGCAATCGCCATCGCCGCGCCGACTCTCTGGCGCATTCCGCCGGAAAATTCGTGCGGATAATCATTAAATCGCCCACGCGCATCGGCAATTCCGACGCTTTGCAATAGATTGATTCCCTGTTCTTTAGCTTCGCGTTTCGGCAGTCGCTGATGAATGCGGAAAGGTTCCATTATTTGATAACCGACGGATAAAACCGGATTGAGCGATGTCATCGGATCCTGGAAAATCATCGAAATGCGGCTGCCCAGAATTTTTTCGAGTTTTTTGTCGGAAAGTGTTAATAAATCCGTTTCGGATGACTCGTCGCGAAAGATTACCGTGCCGCCGCTAATCTCACCCGGCGGTTCGATCAAGCGCATAATCGAAAGTGCCGTCACGCTTTTTCCGCTGCCCGATTCGCCGACAATTCCCAAAACTTCGCCCTCTTCAATTGAAAAAGAAACGCCGTTGACCGCCGGACGGAAATTTTTTTCAAATTTGAAACGGGTCTGAAGATTTGAAACTTCAAGCAAAGTTTTGGACATAAAATCAGTAAAAAATGAAAAACAAATAGTAGGGAAAAGAAATTAAATAAACTTACCCGGTAAATAAATTTAATTCTTAGTCGGTGAAACCGACGGTATAGTTGTAGCCCACATCGCTAGATGTGGGAAAAGATAAATTAGCACATAAAGCCATTGAAAATGGCGACATACAATCATATATGCCGTGGTTTTCAACCACTTGAAATCATTTGTTGAATTATTCCCACGGTTGGCACCGTGGGCTACAACTATACCGCCGTTTTCAACGGCTAAATCAAAATATGCTTAATGGGTAAGTTTATTTAATTTCTTTTCCCAGGCGTTGTGTCCAAACTCAAATTTTGAAGACTCGTTTAGACAAACCTTTCAACTGTTAATTATCAACTTTCAACTGATATGTCGGAAAAACAACCCGTATATTTACTGAAAAATAGTGAATAGCTGATAGTTAATAGTGGCGTTGTTGCATAAATATTTTTAAGTTGTTGACAAATTAAACTTTATGCAAATTTCATAAATTACTAATTTTCAATAAATCGTTTATTTTCAACATTTAATTGATTTATGCAACAACGCCGTTAATAGTTAATAGTTTGAACCTGATTTTCAGCATTCTATCGGGTTTGAACTTAGAACTTATTCAATATTCAAATCCCTCCAGCCGTCAACATCGCTGCGGATGTACATCTGAAAGCGGGAAATATCGAGATAGCGAAAAACCGTATTGCCGTTTTTATCAGGCTCGAATCCGGTCAGATACGGATACCAGACCTGATGAGTTACCATATGCGTTAAAAAAATTCCGCCGACATCTTCGACTAAAACGCGTTCCGCCTCTTGGTAGAGATTTATCCGTTTCGGCTCGTCAATTTCGCGTCCCGCCCGCGCGACCAGTGAATCAAAATTTTCATTTCGCCAGGCGTGGCGCGGCGAACCGCGGTCGCTCGTGCTGCGCCAGAGCCGGGTCAGCATATTTGCCGGATCGAGAAAGTCGTATTCGTATTGTCCGCGGTAAAGCGGCATCGCGTGCGCGGCGCGGCGTGCGCCCCAAACTGCCGATTCGACGATTTGCAGATTAACATTAATGCCGAGATTTCTCTCCCATTGATCCTTGACATATTCTAAGGCGACATCGCGCCCACTCGCAAATATTTGAAGAACAAGCGGGTTTCCGCCCGCGTCCTTTCCGCCGGCGTAACCGGCTTCGGCTAATAATGCTCTTCCCTTTTCGACGTTAAATTCCTGCACCGGTTTTAATTCGGGATTATGCGCCGGAAATTCGGGCGGCAGCATCGAAAACGCCGGAATGCGGGTTTCCAGCATCACTTTTTTGCAAAACGGTTCGCGGTTGATCGAATGCGAAAGCGCCTGCCGGAGCTGTAAATTATCAAACGGCGGTTTCAGACAATCGAGCGACAGATATTCGGTCTGAAAATTGTTAAACGTATGCAGATATTGAATTAATTCATTATCATTGACGACCTGCGCCAGTTCCTGCGGCTGGAGAATGGCAATATAGTCAATTTCTCGGTTGAGCCACGAATTAAACCAGCCGGTCGAAGGCGCACCGACCAGTTGAATCAGCCTTTGAATTCCGGGTTTATGCGCTCCGTTATAAAACGGATTCGCGTCCCATTCGAGCCGCTGATTATGCTGCCAGCTCAAAAGCCGCATCGGTCCCGACGAGACGAAACCTTCGACCGAATCCGCCCAATGTTCGGGATTTTTCTCGGCTTTATGACGCGGCGCGGGAACTGCCGCTTGATACGCCATCAGCGAGGGCAGATGCGGAATCGCGCCGCCTTCGCCCCAAATTCTGACGGTTCGCTCATCAATCGCTTCAACGCCGACATCTTCCGGTCGCCCTTTTCCTTCCTTTAAAGCCTGAATTCCTTTGATGTCGTAATAAAACCACGTCCACGGATTATCTAACTGAGGGGAAGCCAGATGGCGAAATGTAAAAACCCAATCGTCCGCCGTAATCGGCACGCCGTCGCTCCAGCGCGCATTTTCCCGGATCAGAAAATCCCAGTATTCGGCGCGTTCGCCCATTTTAAAGGATTCAGCCATTGCCGGAACGAGATTTTGATTCTGATCGCGTCTTAAAAGCGGTTCGCCGCCCCAATTGATCGCCACGCCCGCCCCGTAAATATCACGCGAAATATCGAGATGACGTGGTTCGGCGGCAGGTTCGATTAAAATTTGCTTTTCCGGCGGCGCGGCATCCAAAGGCAGAATCCGACCTTGCCGCGTTACATACTGTTCACCCGAATTTATAATAATCGAATGATTTTCCCGCTTACTGCGGCAGCTAAACAAAGCATTTCCGATTATCATCGAACCGGTCAGACCCAAGAGTTCACGCCGTGTGATTTTATTCATTTACAAACAATTATTTAAAAAAATGAAAGGAATTACAAAAATATTATCTTATCATACAACATTTCGGACAAAATATAAGGGGTTGATAATGATAGGTAGGGCTTTCCTATAAAAATGAATTGCCTCCAACTTTAGTTGGAGGTTGTGTAAATCAACAAAAAACAGGCTTTAGCCAAACAATTAAATTTTATAAATTTTCCTTAAACCAATACCTTCGCCAATTTTTGAAGAATTGTAAAATCATAATTGTTGAAAACAAAGAGGCTTTAAAACCCACAAAAAATGTGCGGATAATTAAAAAGGTTTACGGAAAATGCAGAACGTATTTTAATTATATCCATTGTGTTTTGATACATTTACAAAGCTAATAAAATCAATATCAAAAATTCATTTTGAACATCTGATTTTAGCGAAGGTATTGTTAAACCGCGCTTTGATTGATAAGTATTTCGTCAGGGAATTAGGCGATCTGATCTGGAAAACCGCCGCATCCGATACGGGCTACAACGCCGATCCGCTATACAACGCGCAGGATACGGACATCACCGATTTTATCGTCGAAAAAGCCGATGAAAACAATACGGTCAAGGTCAAATTTAAGAATTTCGGCAAAAACGAGGTTATTACTTTTTTCGTATTAAAAGAAAATACTGCGTCCAAAGTGAAGTAAAAGTCAGCCGAATGAAATAATTCCAATGGTTTTATGTTATTTTAGAAAAAAAACGCGTCTGTCGGCGCGTCTTTTTTTTAGCTAAGTAACAGAGGTTTTATAACTTTACCCATTTAGTTTTTGCTTAAAACTGAAGTTTGAGAAGATGTCATTTGTTTTTTAATAACCCTCAATTCAGATTTTAGCTATTTCTTCTCAAGCAGGTAAGTTTATTTTCCCTTTGTT
>JBBRVS010000201.1:0-10431 GCA_038246645.1 Pyrinomonadales bacterium | reverse complement strand
GTTACTTTGGGTTTAAATGATTACGATTGCGAACTTTATTTGACTCCGCGAAACTCATAAACCAATTTACTTATAAACTCTTTTTGAAAAAATTTTGCGTTTTTTTGCTTATTGTGGCTAAATAGCCTTGAAAACTTCAAAACAGCGGATTAACACAAATGAGAATTCAACGAATTTTTTCCTTACTTCTTTTTATTTTGCTCACCTTTTCGATAGCGCGGGCGCAGGATTTTTCGGGGTTGGTGCAGTCTGGCGAACTTGCGCGGCAGCGCGGGGAATTTGCGCGGGCGATTGAGGATTTTAATATTGCGAAGGATTTGGCGGTGAAGGCGAATGATAAATCGCGGCAGGCGCAGGCTTGTAATTTGATCGGGCAGATTTTTTATACGCAGGCGAGATATAATCCGGCGATTCAGAGCTTTAGAGAAGCGGAAAAGTTGGCGGTATTGGCAAAAGACAAACGCGAAGAAGCGCGGGCGTGGGCTTTTCTCGGTCAGCTTTACTGGCGCGTCGGCAAGGTTGAAGACAGCGAAAGATTGCTCAGAGACGCGCTTGAAGTTTTTCAACAGACGAACGATGAAATCAACATCGCGCTCACTTTGCGGTTTCTGGGAAGATTGGAAAGCGGCAAACCTGCTTTTCCGAGAATCATTTCACAAGGCGTTTATTCAAATTTCAAGCCCGCGTTGGATTACTACGAACGCAGTCTGAAAATATCACAAAAAATCGGCGATGAAGAGGGCGAATTGACGACGCTCAAAGAGATCGGTCTGATTTATCAAGTTCAGTATAAGTTGCCGCAGTTTCTCGAAAAAGCAATGAGTTATTTCGAGCCGTTGCGCGTTCGTTTGAAAGATTCCAATTACCGGCGTTTATATGCGGTGGTTTTGAATAATATTTCGACCAATGAATACAGTTCGGGCAGAGCCGATACAAACGGTTCGGGAATAGCGGATAAAGCCAAATTCGAGAAATCAATGGAAACGGCGGACGAAGCCGCGCAGATTTTTCGTGAAATCGGCGACCGTCAGGAATTGCGCGAAATGCTCGACCGAAAAGCATTCTGTTTGCACTATCTCGAACTGTATGCCGAAGCCTTGCCGTTCATTGAGGAAAGTATCAAAATCGCCGAGGAACTTTATTATCAGCCAATCGGCGACGCGCTCGACCGCAGCCGTTATTTCGAGAGTTTGATTGGCTGTTACCGGATAAAAATTGAGGCTTTATACAAATTAAATCGTCCGGCGGAAATGTTTGAAACGCACGAAGCAATGAAATCTCTGGCGTTGCGCGATTTGATGAATCGCGGAAAAGACGAACGAAAACGCACTCTGACTGCCGATGAAACTACCGAAGAAATACGCTTGAACGCCGAACTCAATTCACTCAACCGCCAACTTTTACAAATCAAACAAACTGATAAATCCGCAAATTTACGGCTTGCCAACCTCAATCTGCAATTGCAAAAAGCGCGATTATCGTTGGAAGAATGGCAGGCAAATATCGCATCGGAAAACGAAAAGTCGATTAAACCGAAACGCCCTGAAAATTTAACCGCCGCGCAAATGTGCGCTCTTGTTCCCGACAAAAATACGGCTTTTATAGAATTTGAAGCAAACATAGTTCATTTCGGCGCAGTTTTTATTTTGATAAAAACCGACGCGGATTTTGCGCCTCCGACGCAGATAAAAAAATTGTTGACGGAAAAAATCACGCCTTCAAACGGGCAAACTTGTTCGTTAAATGTATTTTTTAATAAAGATTATTTGGACGATGAAAAACACAGTGAATGGTCAAGCGAAACAAGAAAACGAATTGCCGAATTCCGCGAACAGATTGCGCGAAATTCTCCGGCTTTTAAGAAAAATGCGAAATTTATTTACGACTCATTGCTTGCCGACGGAATGCCGTTTTTGAAGGATAAAAAACATCTTGTCATCATTCCGTCCGGCGTGATTTCTGATGTGCCTTTTCAGGCTTTGATGAATGAAGACGGGCGATATTTGATCGAGGATTTTTCGATCTCCTACGCGCCTTCGCTCAATTCTTTGGCGGAAATGCAGGCAAATCGGCAGAAATTGGTAAATTTTGATTATGAAGGTGATTTTTTGGCGTTCGGCAATCCGCGTCTTTCGGGTGAAATGGTGGCAAAACTTCAGTCGCGTTACCGTGACGGTAAACTCGATAATCTGCCCGAAGCCGAAACGGAAGTTCGCGCAATCGGTAAATTTTATCCGAAGAATAAAATCATTACGGGCAGAAATGCGACGGAAAGCATTTGGCAAACGGAAAGTCCGAAATATCGCATTCTGCATCTCGCCACGCACGGTTTGAGCGATGCGGAAAAGCCGCTTTATTCGCACGTTCTGCTTTCGGCTGATGCGGATGACGATGGTTTACTCGAAGGCAGAGAGATCTCTGAAATGACGTTAAATGCAGAAATGGTCGTGCTTTCGGCTTGTGAAACGGCGCGCGGACGCGAGATTGACGGTGAAGGAATGATCGGGCTGGCGTGGAGTTTTGCCGCCGCCGGAACGCCGACAATCGTGGCAAGTAATTGGAAAATTGATTCGCAGACAACCGCCGAATTTATGATTGACTTTTACTCGGAATTGAATAATAAAACGTCAAAAACCGACGCGCTGAGAAATGCGGCGTTGAATAAATTAAAAAATGAAAAAACGAGTCATCCGTTTTATTGGTCGGGTTTTGCGCTCTACGGTGATTGGTCGAATTGAGAATTATTCGTATAAGTATTTATTATTCAATCATTATTCGATATTTGCATTTTTTTTTTCGGCAAGTTACCATAAATCCTCATAAAACAAGTCTTTTAATAGTCAAATATCTCAACATAAGTTAGAATTGAAAGACTTTTATTAAACAGGACTTACTTCGCAATTCTATGGGCTTTTCGACAATTGCAATACACGCGGGAAATGAACCCGACAGCGCGACAGGTGCGGTTTCCGTGCCGATTTATCAGACTTCGACGTATGCCCAAGATGCGCTCGGACAGCATAAAGGGTTTGAATATGCGCGGACGCAAAACCCGACACGCTCGGCTTTGGAGAAAAATATCGCCGCGCTCGAAGGCGCAAAATTCGGTTACGCATTCGCTTCGGGAATGTCAGCGATTGATGCTTGTTTAAAACTCGTCAAAGCGGGCGATCACGTAATTTTGGGCGATAATACTTACGGCGGAACTTTTCGTTTGTTCGATAAAGTGCTGAAAAATTACGGGATCGAATTCGATCTGGTTGATACAACGGATATTTCTGCGGTTGAAACTTCCTTTAAACCGAATACGAAAATGGTGTTCGTCGAAACGCCGACCAATCCCGTCATGAGCGTTACGGATTTGCAGGCGGTTTCGGATATCGCGCATCAGCACGGCGCAACGGTCGTCTGCGACAATACTTTTATGTCGCCTTATTTGCAGCGTCCGATTGATTTCGGCGTTGATATTGTCGTTCATTCGACGACGAAATACTTAAACGGTCATTCGGATTCAATCGGCGGTTTTGTCGCGTTAAACGATGAAAAAGACGCGGAGTGGATTCAGTTTATTCAAAACAGCGTCGGCGCGATTCTGTCGCCGTTCGATTCATTTTTAGTCCTGCGCGGCACAAAAACTTTGGCGGTCAGAATGGAAGCTCACGACAAAAACGGCAGGCAAGTTGCCGCATTTTTAGCCGAACATCCGAAGGTTCAGAAAGTTTATTATCCGGGACTTGCCTCGCATCCGCAACACGAACTGGCAAAAAAACAGCAAAAAGGTTTTGGCGGTATGGTTGCATTTGAAACAGGTTCACTTGATAATGCAAAAAAAGTTTTAGAAAGCGTCAAAATTTGCACATTAGCAGAAAGTTTAGGTGGTGTCGAAAGTTTGATTTCGCATCCGGCATCTATGACGCACGCTTCAGTTCCACTTGAAAAACGCGAGAAACTAGGCATTACCGACGGTTTAGTGCGCGTTTCAGTCGGAATAGAAGATATCGAAGATATTATTTTAGATTTAGATCAAGCACTTAGTTAGTCGAAAGAGTTTATCAAGAGTCTTAAAAGCCTGTTTCAAGTCAAAAGCATTTTTTCATTGACTCTGCTGACTTTGCCGGACTCGACAGACTCGATTTAGACCCTATTTAATTATGTTAATTGTTGAAACACACGCTACATCGCACGTAGGACGCGTCCGGCAGGGCAATGAAGATAATTTTCTGATGCTCAATATCTCGGACTCCAAAACCTGGGTAAGTTCGCAAGAACCGGGTGAGTTTATCATTGAATCACAAACTTTTAAAATTGATGCAAACGGAACAGTTTTAGCAGTTTCTGATGGAATGGGCGGTGCTTTAGCCGGCGAGGTTGCCAGTAAAATGGCGGTTGAATCGGTCAGCCGCAGATTTCTGGATGAAGACCCTGACGAAACGATTTCGCCGGAACATTATAACAACACGCTCGTTGCCAAACTTTATGATGCGACCGTTCAGGCAAATCATTTGATTCATCAGCAGGGGCGCACCGATCCGCAATACAGCGGAATGGGCGCGACATTCACGGCGGTCGGTATTACGCCTCAGGAAGTTAATCTGGTTCAGGTCGGCGACAGCCGCGTGTATTTAATTCGCAACGAACAAATTTATCAGGTGACGAAAGATCAGTCGCTCGTTCAACAATTAATTGATGCTCAACAAATTCTGCCCGAAGAAGCCGAAACTCATTCGCTCAAAAATGTGATCTTGCAGGCTCTCGGAGCGCAGCCCGAAATTTTCCCGGTTGCCGCACGTTTAATTCCGCAGCAAAATGACATTTTACTGCTCTGCAGCGACGGTTTATCCAATGAAATCAGCGGCAACGATATGCAAAGACTGATTTTGGAAAATATTAATCAGCTCGAAGTTGCGGCGGCAGAAATGGTTAAAGCCGCCAACGAACGCGGCGGTAAGGATAACATAACTCTTATTCTGGCAAGAATTACCGGCGAAGAATTGTCCGAGCCGA
The DNA here is from genome assembly GCA_038246645.1 of Pyrinomonadales bacterium. Taxonomy (GTDB): domain Bacteria; phylum Acidobacteriota; class Blastocatellia; order Pyrinomonadales; family Pyrinomonadaceae; genus JAHCHG01. The sequence continues at coordinate 5,427 of JBBRVS010000201.1, read as the reverse complement.
ATGATGGTGAAATTAAACTTGAATTGCTTGATTTAGGAAATATTCACGACACTGCCGATCAGGATACGGCTGAGATTTTGTAAATTTAATCAAATAATGAAAGATGAAAAGGTGAAAGTTATATAACTCTCACCTTTCTTATTATTCATCACGCCAATTCGGTAATTCTTTGACATCGGAAACCGGACTGACATAGACGGAAGCACCTTCAACGCGCTCGATCTTTACTTTTTCGCCTTCGATCAGCGGTCTCGAACTGTCTAACGGAAAAGCCGTCCAAACCGTGCCGTAAGCCTTTACCGCTCCTTCATTTAAGGTTCCTTTGCTGGCAAGAGTTACCGTTCCGATTTGTCCCGGCAAACTGTCAATTCCGGTTTTCTTCAAATCGTCGTCGCCGTGTGAGTAAAAATTGGCGAAAATTGTCCGCGACATTGCCGTTAAAGCAATCGAAACAACCACAAAAACTAAAAACTGCAAGCCGAATCCGAATCCCAGCCACGCCGCCAAAGCCGCCGCAATTGCGCCGATCCCGAACCATAACAGCACAAAACCGAATGTGAAAACTTCGGCGATAATTAAACCGACGCCCAAAATAAACCATAAAATTCCGGCAATTTGTTCCATTCTTTTTCCTCGAAATTTTTAAGATTTCTCACAAACAGTATGACAATTATTTACTGTTTTGTCATTTTATTTATTATTCAGCTTTTGAAAAAGAAAATAATTTACGCCCGCCTTTGAACTTCAAACTCACTCGTGCTAATCTTTTTTTCTGTGATGCTTGGGTGGCGGAATAGGTAGACGCACAGGACTTAAAATCCTGTATTCTTCGGAGTGTGCGGGTTCGATTCCCGCCCCAAGCACCATTTTAGAATTTGTTTTAGTGAAAAGAGTCTTGTTAATTCAAGGCTCTTTTCTTTACCTTAAAGTTCGATTTTATAAATCCTTACGGCACAGTGATTGCTCTGCTTATTTAGCGGAATCCTTTTTGGGAGTGAAATAATTTATGAATAAGATCAGAGTTTTAATCCATATCGGTTTAGTTTTTGCATTTGGAATTCTCCCTTTCCAGATGGTTGAATCGCAGAGCAGAGTTGATCAGATTTTGATTAAGGAAGCCGAAAAAATCACTAAAGACAGTTTTACTTTTTCGACCAAAACGCCAAAGGGTGCAACGATTTATTCGGTGAACAAGACAAATTACAAGATGCTGACGGCAATTGATAAAGGGCTGTCCGACCTGTTCGCCGTTGCGCGAAAAAACGGTTATAAAACGCGTCTGAATTATTCCGATTACACGATTTTTATCGGAAAAGCCGACCGCACGGCAGACAGTAATAAAAAATATTCGCCCGACATTGCCGTCAATGCCGGACAATACGCCGGAAGCGTCTATGATCAAGGCGGATTTATCTATGCGGCTGGAATGGTTCTGGCATATAATCCGACGGCGTTTATCATCGCCGAACACACTAAGGATTTTCAGAGAGTTTCCGATGTCGTCAGATTCGAGGGCGAACATCTCGTTCTTTATCACAACGACCGCCGACTCTATTATGAAACCGCCGATCACAGCCAAGGCGGCGGACATCCTATCTTAAAGTAAGCACCAATGCAAAATGAAAAATGGATAACGGAAAATGTCAGAAAACTCCTAAACTCGGGTTGAATCTAAAAGTTACCCAGAGTTTCTAGAATTTTCATAATATCTAAAAACTTATGCTCACCTGCTTAGAAAAGTGAAAAAGTTTATTTTCAAAAAGAAAAAACTTTTTCACTTTTTCACTTTTAAACCTTTTCACTTTCTCTTACCCTATATCGTGCAACTCCTAAACCATTTTGTTACGCAAAATGTTAGACATTTATCGGGGAGTGCGTGTAAAATGCCTGAAACCCTTTTATTAAAGCATTTTCAGATATTTAACAATTTAATGGCACAACCATTGCTATAACACTTCGCGGATACTTTGTTTGATAAAAAATCCGCGAAGATGGAGGTAAGATATGAACTTCTGTCGATTGACGACCAAAATCTTTGCGATTTTTTATTTGCTCTTTGCATTTTCAAATTTTGTTCAGGCACAAACCGAAAACGATTCGAGTATTTATGAACTGCCGGCAGGCACAATTTTCCGGGTTCAGATGGACAACGGGATAAATTCGAAAGTTTCGAGCGTAAATGACACATTTACGGCAACGATCATCGAACCGGTCAATGTTCGCGGAGCGGTCGTTATTCCGATTGGCGCAGTTATTGAAGGAAAAGTATTAAAAGTTAAACGCGCCGCCACCGGTAATAAAAACGGCAGTTTGCAGGTTTCATTTGAAACTCTTAAATATGCCGATGGCGAGAGGCGCGAAATAAGAGGAGTTTTGGTTGAAGAGTTAGTAGCCGAACCTTCGCCGACAACAACGGCTTTGACTATTATCGGCGGCGCGGCACTCGGCGGTTTGTTCGGCGCAGTTTCAAAAACGGATAACGGAGCTTTAATCGGCGCAGGAATCGGCGCAGGCGCGGGCACGGCAGTGGCTTATTTAAGAAAAGGCAAAGATGTCAAAATTGAAACAAAGGAAAAATTCGAGATTAAATTAACCGGAGAAGTTATTTTACCGGTCAAAGATTTTTGAACAGTTTATAAAAGTTTGATTGTTGATTTTTTTTCAGCAATCAATATATAAAAAGCCCGGCGCGAAGGGGAGAGCGTGTCGGGCTTCTTATAAAAATATTTGAAAAATAGTACAAGTTTGGGCATCGTTTTTATTTCGATGACCAATAAAAAAGCCCAGTGTGAAGGGGAGAGCGCGTTGGGCTTTTTTAATAAAATTGAAAATGATCGGTTTTCCGATCAAAATAAAAAAGCCTGATATGAAGGGGAGAGCATATCGGGCTTTTTTATGTTTTAAATTTAAATTAATATGAGCGTTGGTTAAGAATTATTAAACCGCAGAGACGCTGAGACGCGGAGTTTTTTTTGTGGATTTGCTGAAAATTGATCTAATTAGAAGTCGAATCTGCTCAATAATTATCTCAAATTCTCAGCTTCTCTGCGTCTCTGCGGTGAAAAACACTTATCAAATACTCACATTAAATTACCGCAAACTTTCATCGAATATTTACAAACCCGATGAATTCTTGACACTTAAACCGCACGCAGTTAAATTAAAAACAGACATTTCAATTCAATTTTCTATTTAGCAAATTTCAAAGTCTTTCGAGGTTTTCGGCAAACAGCCTCATAAAACCGTGCTGTTCGTTCGTAAATTTTCGCAAAGTGAGGTTTAAATATATGACAATTTCCCGACGCGATTTTTTGAAGGCGACGAGCATTGCGCTCGGCACTCTGGCTCTGCCTTCGTGGGTTTATTCGGCAGATTTAACAAATACGCCGATGCCCGTAGTTGATAAATATAAACTTGCCGATGCCGCGCTCGTCCTGGCAAAAAAGCTCGGCGCGGAGTATGCCGATATTCGCATCAATAAATATCGTATCGAATCGGTTTCAACCCGCGAACGCCAGATTCAGAATGTTTCGCGCGGGCAGAATTTCGGTTTCGGCGTGCGCGTTCTGGTCAAAGGAACTTGGGGATTTGCCGCAAGTCCTTTGCTGACAACGGAAGAAGTTCAGCGCGTAACAAAGGAAGCGATTGAAATCGCCAGAGCAAATTCAGCATTTCAAACCAAACCGATCAAATTAGTTGACGCGCCGAAGGTTTCGGGAAATTGGAAAAGTTCGTTTGAACGCGATCCGTTCGATGTGCCGATTGACGATAAAATCGAGTTTTTGATGAAACTTAACGAAGCCGCGCTTGCGACGAAAGGCGTGAGTTTCGTAAATTCTTCAATGGCTTGGGTGAACGAGCAAAAATTCCTCGCAACTTCTGACGGAACGCGCACCGAACAATACCTGATTCGCGGACTTCCGAATTTTACGGTGACGGCGATTGACCGCGTTTCTGGCGATTTTCAAACGCGCAACGCGCTCGCGCAAGCGCAACTCATCGGCTACGAATATACAAGCAGTTACGATTGGATCGCGGAAGCCAAACAAGCCGGCGAAGAAGCGGTCGAAAAACTGACGGCAAAACCGATTGAACCCGGAAAATACGATCTGGTTTTGCATCCGTCGCATCTTTTCCTGACAATTCACGAATCGGTCGGACATTCGACCGAACTCGACCGCGCTCTTTTGTGGGAAGCAAATTACGCGGGAACTTCTTTTCTCACACCCGATAAGACCAATAAACTGCAATTCGGCTCGAAGATCGTTAATTTCTTTGCCGACCGAACTCAAAAACACGGACTTGCCACGGTCGGTTGGGATGACGAAGGCGTTGCCGGACAAAAATGGGATATTGTCAAAGACGGAAAATTCGTCGGTTGGCAAACGACGCGCGATCTTGCGCCGCTGATCGGCGAAAAAAGTTCGCGCGGTTGTCTGCACGGCGATAGTTGGTCGAGCGTTCCTTTCCCAAGAATGCCGAACCTCTCGCTTGCACCGTCGAAAGATAAGACAACGGCGGAAGATTTAATTTCCGGCGTTGAAAAAGGAATTATGATTCACGGGCGCGGCAGTTATTCGATTGACCAACAGCGTTACAATTTCCAGTTCGGCGGACAAACCTTCTGGGAAATTAAAAACGGCAAGGTCGTCGGAATGCTCAAAGATGTCGCGTATCAATCGCGCACGACCGATTTCTGGAACGCCTGCGACGCGCTCGGCGGCGAAAACACGTATCTTCTGCCCGGCACATTTAACGATGGAAAAGGCGAACCCGGACAATCAAACGCCGTTTCGCACGGCTGTCCTGTCGCCCGTTTTCGCGGAATCAATGTTTTAAATACGGCAAGTTAGGACTGGAGCGCAAGCGGCTCGCTTGCGCTCCAGTCAGGAGAAATTTTAAAATGCTATTAACCGAAAAAGAAGCCAGAGAAATTACCGATAAAATTCTTTCTTTTGTGAAAGCCGACGACGCGCAGGTTTCCGTCAGCAGCGAAAAAAATTCTTTTCTGCGCTTTGCTCGCAACACATTTTTGACGAGCGGCAACACGGTCGAACGCGGCGCGAATATCACGGTTTGGATCAAAGGAAAACGCGGTTCGTCTTCGACCAGCGATCTGAGCGACGAGAGTTTAAAAGCGATGGTCGAACAAGCCGAGCAAGTTGCTGAAATTTCGCCCGTTGACCGCGAATATCTGCCGACACTCGGAGAGCAAACGTATAAACCGTCAAACGGTTTTGTCGAAGCGACCGCCAATGTTTCGCTGACAAACCGCGCTAAACAAATCGGCGACATCTTAAAGCAAAGCGAAAAACAAAAAGTGATCAGCGCGGGATTTCATCAAACACGCGCCGTTGCTGAAGCCTTTGCGACAAAGAATAAAAACTTCGGTTTTGAACAACGTACAATCGGCAGTCTTTCGATGAC
>JBBRVS010000200.1:0-10486 GCA_038246645.1 Pyrinomonadales bacterium | reverse complement strand
GCAAGGCAATACAACTGAAACAGCGGCACCGGAAGTTATACGCTCTGCACGACCAGACGTAAAAATATTTTCCGTTTGAAAATCAGCGGGGCGCTAAAATTCATTTTCGCGCCCCGCATTTTTATTTTTTCGCGGCTGCAAACAAACCGGAATATATAGATACTAACTTTGCTTTTCGCGTTTTTTTTGTTAAAATTCGCCTTTTGCTTAATTAAATAAAATAAAGAAAAGTGAAACATATAAAAGTGAAAGAAATAATATCAACTGAAAACGCACCGGGAGCCATCGGACCTTATTCGCAAGCCGTCAAGGTCGGCAATCTGGTTTTTTGTTCGGGACAAATTCCGATTGACCCCGCGACGGGCGAATTTGTTTCCGAAGATGTTGCCGAACAAACCGAACAGGTGATAAAAAATCTGAGTGCGGTTTTGGATGCGGCGGGAACTACTTTGAACAATGTCGTCAAAACAACCGTATTTTTAGCCGATATGAATGATTTTGCGGCAATGAACGAAGTCTATGCCCGGCATTTTACCGAAAAACCGGCGCGAGCCACCGTTCAGGCGGCGCGGCTGCCGAAGGATGCGCGGGTCGAGATCGAAGTTATCGCGGTAGTTTAAAAATAAAAGCCGGACCGCAAAAATTAAATTTTGCAGTCCGGCAACCTTTGCTAAGAGTCGTAACTCAAACAGTTTTAAGTGTTACGCAGCCTTGACAATTTTTCCGCCCTTGATACACCGAGTGCAAACTTTCATCCGCATATTTCCGCCCTGTGGACGTTGAACGCGAATTTTTTGCAGATTCGGATTGAACCGACGGCGGGTTTTGTTGTTAGCATGTGAAACATTGTTTCCAAATTGCGGACCTTTTCCGCAGACATCGCATCGTTTTGCCATAATTAAGTAGCCTCCAGGATATTATAACGAGGTAAAAATAAAAGTTTGGTAAATTTTGCCAAACCAAAAACAAAAATTATACCAAATTTTTTAGGATAATCAAGTAATGTCAGATATTGTTAAGTTTGAAGGAGTAAAAGCCAAAGTGCAGAAACCTAATTTTAAGTTTATTTCGATTGCTTTTTTAGCAATCGCAATTTTAGCCATCAGCGGTTGTAACGGAACGGGAACCGATGGTGTAAATTCGACAACACCCGGCGTAGATTCGAATGCCGTAGCCGCAACGGTGAACGGTAAAGAAATCAAACTCGTTGAAGTCGAACGCGTTTTGAAACAACAAGCGCAAGGACAAGATGCGGCTTTATCGCCGCTTGAACTAGCTCAGGCGCGTCTTCAGATTCTCGAAGGTTTGATTTCTCAGGAAGTAATGTTCCAAAAAGCCGAAAAGGAAAGCGTGGTTCCGACTGATGAAGAAATTACAGCTGAGTTTAATAAGCGCAAAACCGCCAGCGGAATGTCGCAAGAGCAGTTTGAAGCGAAAATGAAGGAAATCGGCGAAACCGAAGCCTCAGCCCGCGAAGCGATCAAAAAAGTATTGGCAATTCAAAAATTGAACGATAAAATAACAAGCAAGATCGAACCGCCTAAAGATAAAGAAATCGAGGATTTTTATGCCGGAAACAAAGCCGCTTTTGTTAAGAAAAAAGGCGTAAAACTCGCGGCAATCGTCGTTGATCCGGCAAACAGCGGCGAGGGCGACACAACGATTGATGAACAATCAGCCATTTTAGCCGGAAATGAGATCATCAAACGATTGAATCAAAATGCTGATTTTGCGACTCTGGCAAGTGAAAAAAGCGAAGATCAGAGCAGATTACAACGCGGCGAATTGGGCTACATTTCCGAAGAGCAAATGCGGCAAAGTTTTCCGGCGCAAGTGGTTGCTACGCTAATGGATCCGAAATTCGAGGTCGGTCGAATTTTACCGGCTCAGGTAGAGGGAAGATTCTTTATTTTCAAATTGCAGGAAAGAAGCGATAAGGACGAAGATGTAACTCTGGAAACTCCGGGAATTCGTCAGCAGGTTACCGACCAATTGATTAATGCGCGCAAACAATTGCTTGCTGCATCGTTTCAGGCAATTGCGATGAACGAAGCGAAAATCGAAAACTTTTTGGCGAAAAAAGTTGTTGAAAATCCGAATGAATTGAGCGGTGCGCGTCCGGCAGTTGCCGGAAATCCGAACACCAATGCGAATACGAACGCAAATACAAATTCGGCGGCAAATACAAATTCGGCGGCAAACGCCAATTCACCTGCAAATACGGCGAAAACTCCGGCAAATAAAGCGAATACCAATTCAAAATAATTTGACGGATTAAAAAAAAATCGCAGAACCAAAAAATTAAGAGGCGGGTTTCAAAACTCGCCTTTTTTTGATTTATAATTTACGAAAAATGCTTTTCAGATTATCAGAGGTTTATAAATCCTACGGCGGCAAGGAAATCTTGCGCGGCGTTTCGTTTCAGATCAACCCGGACGAAAAAATCGGTCTGGTCGGCAGAAACGGCGCGGGCAAAACAACCGTCTTTCGACTGATTACCGGAGAAGAATCGGCGGATTCCGGCGATGTCTTTAAAACCAGCGGGTTAAAAATCGGTCTTTTAGAGCAACACGTTGATTTTACGACGAGCGAAACGGTTCACACCGCCGCGCTTTCCGCGTTTAAGAAACTTCACGACATCGAAGCCGAAATGCGCCGGCTCGAACACGAGATGGCGGAAAATGCGAGTGAAGAAATTCTCGAAGAATACGCCGAACTGCAAACCGTTTTCGAGCGTGAAGACGGTTTTACATACACCGCCAGAGCCGAAGCGATTTTGCTCGGACTCGGATTTACGCCGGACAAATGGGATTTAAGAACCGAAACTCTTTCCGGCGGACAGAAAAACCGGCTCGGTTTGGCGCGGCTTCTGCTTTCAAATCCCGATATTCTCTTGCTTGATGAGCCGACCAATCATCTGGACGTGCAAGCGGTCGAATGGCTCGAAAATTTTCTGCAGGCTTTTGAAAAAGCGCATATAATCATCAGCCACGACCGTTATTTTCTTGATCGAACCTGCCGCCGGATTATCGAGATCGAAAACGGAAAAGCGGTTTCCTACGTCGGAAATTATTCGAAATTCCTGATCGAACGCGCCCTGCGCCGCGAACAACAGCAGCGGGAATTTGATAATCAGCAGGCGTTTATCAATAAAACGCAGGAATTTATTCGCAAAAATCTCGCCGGGCAAAAAACGAAACAGGCAAAATCGCGCCGAACTCTGCTGGAAAAAATGGATCGCGTCGAAGCCGTCATTGCCGATAAAGCGAGCGGGAATTTCAAAGTCAAAAATATCGAACGCGCCGGCGGAAATGTACTTTCGGTCGAAGATCTGGCAATCGGTTACGGCGAAAATACGCTGGCAAAAGATTTGAATTTCACGCTTCATCGCAGCGAATGTCTCGGCATAATCGGCGGCAACGGCACGGGGAAAACGACGTTTTTAAAAACTATCTTGGGGCAAAATCGCGAACTTTCGGGGAAAATGATCTGGGGCGCGAAAACCGAGATCGGCTATTATTCCCAGCAACTCGAAGATTTGGAAGACCGCAACGAGATTATCAATGAACTTCGACGCGTCGCACCGCTGGCGGAAAATGGTGCATTGCGTTCATTTCTGGCAAGATTCCTGTTTTTCGGCGAAGACGTTTTCAAACTCGTTTCGACGCTTTCCGGCGGCGAAAAGGGAAGACTTGCGCTGGCGAAATTGATTTATTCGAATGTCAATGTTCTCGCGCTCGACGAGCCGACCAATCATCTCGATATTCCGTCGCGTGAAGCTCTCGAAGAAGCCTTGCAAAGTTATGAAGGAACAATTTTAACCGTCAGCCACGACCGCTATTTTCTCGATCAAATCGCGACGCAGATTTTGTCGTTTGAAGAAAACAGCAAGGTTGAAATTTTTAACGGAAATTACTCCGAATTTCACGATTGGAAGGAAAAAGTTCGAAGTTCGAAGTTTCAAGTTCAAAATCAAAACAAAATATCTAATAAAGTTGAAGAAATCAGTCAAGTTCAAAGCCCCGGAACTCAAAATCAATTATCGAAAAATGAAGTGCAGAAAATCGAAAAACGAATAAAAGATATTGAAAGAGAAATTCCCGTATTAGAAGGAAAAGCGGCAAATTTAACTCTCAAGATGAGCCAGCCGGAGATTGCCGCAAATCACGCAGAATTGCAAAAAGCAACCGAAAAGTTTCAATCGGTCGAAAATCAGATCCAAAAACTTTACGAAGAGTGGGAAGATTTGACGGAAAGTTTGAATTAAAAATCTAAAATAACATAGAGTTGAGAAATAAATTTCAGGTTTTCTAAATATATGTCAAAAACTCAAAGCGGTTCAGAAATCTTCATTGTGGACAATTCCGATAAGGATTGGAAGGTCCGCGAATATCTAAAGGAATGGTCGGATATTTCGCATCAGTTTGATATTGCCACCGGATATTTTGAAATCGGCTCTCTGCTTTCCCTTGATGGTAATTGGCAGAAACTCGATAAAATTCGTATCTTAATGGGCGATGAAATGACTCGCCGAACAAAAAAATCATTTATTGATGCTCTCAAAAGCGAAATTGAAAATAAACTTGATAGCAGTATTGAGTCCGAAAAGGAAAAGAATGATTTTCTAAAAGGCGTTCCGGCAATTGTTGAGGCTCTCAAGCAAAAGAAAATCGAATGCCGCGTTTTCACCAAAAAAAAATTTCACGCTAAAGCATATATTACACATTCAAAGTTAGCAGTTGTCGGTTCGTCGGCTCTGGTCGGTTCAAGTAATTTCACATATCCCGGATTGACCGATAATGTCGAATTAAATATTCACGAAAAACAGCGTGTCGGCGAATTGCAGAAATGGTATGACCGACATTGGAACGAAGCCGAAGACGTTACGCCGGAAATCTTAAAAGTTATCGAACGCCACACGCGCGATTATTTACCGTTCGAGATTTACGCCCGCGCTTTAAAAGAGTATTTTCGCCGCTACGAAATTGAAGTGAGCGAATGGGATAAACAGCAATCGCGTCTTTATAAAAAATTAGACGTTTATCAGCAAGACGGCTACAAAGCCTTGATGAAAATTGCCGAAAAATATCGCGGCGCATTTCTTTGCGACGGCGTTGGTCTAGGCAAAACTTTTGTCGGGATGATGTTGATTGAACGTCTGATTGAGCGCGACCGCAAGCGTGTCGCGTTGTTTGTCCCCAAAGCAACAAGCGAAGCTGTGTGGCAACCTGCATTGAAAAAATATTTGCCAAATCTTTTCGGAGCATTTTCCACTCTCGAAATTTTCAATCATACAGATTTATCGCGTGGCGGCAATTGGCAAGAAAAATTGGAAAGCGTCAAAGAACGCGCTGATGTCATTATTATTGACGAAGCGCATAATTTCAGAAATCCGGGATTGAAAGGAACAGCTACACGCGATGCTTCGCGGTATTACCGGATGGCGGAAATTATCGGCGATAAAAAAGTTTTTCTGCTTACGGCAACACCGATCAACAACAGCTTGATTGATTTACAGCGACTCATAGAACTTTTTACGCAGAAAGAAAATAATTACTTCAGAAATATCGGCGTTCATTCGCTTCCGGCGCATTTCCGGCATCTGGAAAAACAGCTCGAAGACAGTATTCGCGGCAATTCACCAGACCAGCCGATTTTTGATTTCAATCAAGTCGAAGCGGAACAAATTTTGGGAAATGACGAACTCTTTCGTGAACTCGTCGTGCAGCGAAGCCGCAGTTACGTCCGCGAAAGTCAGAAACTTCAAGGCGGAAATATGGCTAAATTTCCGATACGCGAAGAGCCGCGAGTTGCCGAATATTCGATTAAAAAAACTTACGAAAAACTGCTTGATTCAATTAACAAAGCCTTTTCCAAAAAAGAACCGCTTTTCACGCTGGCTATTTACAGCCCGACATCTTTCTTGAAAACCGGCGTTGAGGAAGAAGATATATTTCTTGTTGAACGGCAGAAACAGATTGTCGGTTTGATTCGCACGTTATTTCTCAAACGCTTTGAAAGTTCGGCGGAAGCGTTTCGGTCTTCGTGCGAAATGCTTTATCAAAAGATGATGGCTTTTGCGACAAAGAATGTAGAAACGGCAATGGAGAAATCCAAACTCGACCGCATCAAACGCCGCAAAGAAGAACAGTTCGGCTTTTTCCGCAAAACTCAACGCGCACTTTTTGACGATCAACAGGATTTAGGCGATATTGCCGAACTGACCGAAGATATAGTCAGCCCCGAACTTCTCGCCTCATTTGAAGTTCTCGACCGTGAGAAATATAACGTCCACGCCATTCTTAACGCGACATTTGACGATTTAGACCAGATTCTCGATTTTCTTGATGAGTTTCGCACTTTTGAGCCTAAAAAGGACGACAAACTGCAAGCCTTGATTCGCCTTTTGAAAACGGACAAAGTTTTGAAAAAACACAAAGTTATAATTTTCAGCGAGTATATGCAGACGGCGCGATACTTGTTTGAGAATCTGGAAAAAGCCGGAATCGAAGGAGCGGCGGAGATTGACGGCAAAACCAAACCAAAAGACAGATTAGCAATCGTCCGGCGTTTTTCACCTTTTTACAATGATTCGTCAAACGCCAAATTAGCCAGTAATGGCGAAGAAGAAATTCGTGTTTTAATCTCGACCGACGTTTTAGCCGAAGGTTTGAACTTGCAGGACGCGACCAGACTTATAAATTATGATTTACATTGGAATCCCGTTCGCTTGATGCAGCGGATCGGGCGTGTTGACCGTCGCCTTAACAATCAAATCGAAGACGAAATAATCAAAGCGAATCCAGACCAAGCAGAGATTCGCGGAACGGTCGTTTATTGGAATTTTCTGCCGCCCGACGAACTCGATTCGCTGTTGAATCTTTACGCCAGAGTTTCCAATAAAGTCTTGAAAATCTCGCGTGTTTTCGGCATCGAAGGCAAAAAACTATTAAAACCCGAAGACGATTACGAAGCCTTGAAAGATTTCAACCACGAACTCGAAGGCGACGAATCGCCGCTTGAAAAATTGCATCTCGAATATCAGGAACTTTTAACCCAATTTCCCGAACTCGACAGTCAATTAAACCGACTTCCAAACCGTATTTTCAGCGGAAAGAAATTACCCGACAGTCAAACTCGCGCCGTTTTCTTTTGCTATGAACTTCCCGAAGTGCCGAAAGACGCAACGCCGGATATATCCGTCGAAACAAACGGCTCAGACATCGAAATTCTGCCGACCGTCAGCCGTTGGTATTTATACAATCTCGAAACCGAACAAATCGAAGAAGACACGATAAAGATTAACGAAACGATTCGCTGTTCGCCCGACACGCCGCGTTTTTGCGTTCAATCGCAGGAAACACTGGTCGAAATTCGGCAAAAGGTTGAAAAGTATTTGAAAAACGGTTATCTCAAACGAGTGCAGGCGCCAATCGGAACGCGCCCGATTTTGAAAGCGTGGATGGAAATTTCATAAAATTCTAAACTCCTAAAACTATGGCTAATTATCAAACAATCCAAAAAGTCAACAATTTTGAATCACTCATCGAATATCTGCGCGATGAACTGGATTGGGATTTCCAAGCCGAAGACATCGAAGATTTAACCTTTGACTACGAGCCGGAAGAACTCGGACTTGATGAAGCGACCGCCGCGAAAATTGACGGCATCAAACAGCTTCGACCGCTGACAAATAATCAGACTTGGGGAATTTTCTACATTGATTTTGAGCCGAAGAAACTTCCGATTGTCGCCTTGCGCCGTATCTTGAGCAAACTCGTTATTAAACGCCGCATTTCCGCCAATCAGTCAGACCGTGCCGCGTGGCAGATGCACGATTTGCTTTTTCTTTCTTCTTACGGTGAAAACCAAACGCGCACTATCTCGCTGGCGCATTTTTCGGACAATTCGGAGTTTGGCGATTTGCCGACGCTGAAAACTATAACGTGGAATAATCTCGATACGCCTCTGCATCTTCAACACGCGCACCAAACTTTAATCGAAAAACTTCGCTTTCCCGACAATCCGAACGATGCGAAAGCGTGGCGCGAACAATGGGCTTCGGCTTTTACGCAAAGACACGGCGAAGTTATCCGAACTTCAAAACAGCTTGCTTTTCGGCTTGCCGAACTTGCCGATAATATTCGCAACAGAGCCAACGAAATTCTTAATCTCGAAAATGAAAAGGGCGAGCTTCGCAAACTTCACAAAGCATTTCAGGAAGCGTTGATTCACGATTTGAGCTACGACGATTTTGCCGATATGTATGCTCAAACGATTTCCTACGGACTTTTGACGGCGAAAATCTCGCGTCCCGCCGGACTCGTTGCCGACAATATCGCGGATATGATTCCCGTTACCAATCCGTTTTTGAAGGAGCTTCTGCAAACTTTTCTCGTTGTCGGCGGGCGCGGAAATTTGATTGATTTTGATGAACTCGGCATAAACGATGTCGTTGAAATGCTGCGCCGCGCCGATATGGAAGCGGTTTTGCGAGATTTCGGCGACCGCAATCCGACGGAAGACCCGGCGATTCATTTCTACGAGCTTTTTCTTAAAGAATACGACCCGGAAAAGCGGATGAAGCGCGGAGTTTTCTACACGCCGCGTCCGGTTGTTTCGTTTATTGTCAGAAGCGTTCACGAAATTTTGCAGAAAGAGTTTGATTTAACCGACGGTTTGGCTGATACGACGACTTGGGGCGAAATGAAATCGCGCCTGTCAGAACCGCCTGCGGTAGCGGGTGGGTTTAAGTTTGAGATTCCCGCAGGCGTTAAGGAAACCGCGCCGTTTGTACAGATTCTCGATCCGGCGACCGGAACAGGCACGTTTCTGGTCGAAGTGATCGAACAGATTCACAAAACGCTTGAGGCGAAATGGCAGCGCGAAGGTAAATCGAAAGCCGAACAAATCGAAGCGTGGAACGATTATGTGCCGAAAAATCTTTTGCCGCGCCTGTATGGTTTTGAATTGATGATGGCTCCGTATTCCATCGCCCATATGAAAATCGGTTTGAAGCTGTCGGAAACCGGCTACCGCTTTTTATCGAGCGAACGCGCCCAAATCTATCTGACCAACACGCTCGAAGAACCGAAGGACTTTTCCGATTATTTCGCCGTAATGTCGCCCGCGCTCGCGCACGAAGCCGAAGCCGCCAACCGCGTCAAACGTCATACGCCGATTACGGTTGTTATCGGCAATCCGCCGTATTCGGGACATTCGGACAACATCGGCGAATGGATTATGAATTTGCTTCGCGGCAAAGACACGATGACGAATGAGGCGACGGGAAATTATTTTGAAGTTGACGGGCAATCGCTCAATGAAAGAAATCCGAAATGGCTGAACGACGATTATGTAAAGTTTATTCGCTATTCGCAGAGAATAACGGAGCGCGCCCGTGTCGGATTGCTCGCGTTTATTTCCAATAACGGTTATCTCGACAACCCGACGTTTCGCGGAATGCGGCAGAGCTTGACCGAAACTTACAATAAAATTTATCTGCTAGATTTACACGGCAGCGCGAAAAAGAAGGAAAAACATCCCGACGGCTCAAAAGACGAAAATGTTTTCGACATCGAACAAGGCGTTGGCATCGGCGCGTTCATCAGTTCGCCGAACAAAGAAACCGCGCAAATTTCTCACGCGCATCTTTTCGGCGTTCGTGAAGTTTCAAATGAATCAAACGGCAAACTCGGAAAATATCAATGGCTTTTGAGAAATGAAATTGGAACAGCCGAATTGACGAAACTCGAACCGCAAAATCCTTTTTATCTTTTTGTTCCACAAGATATTTACTTGCTTCCTGAATATGAAAACTACTCAAAAATTACGGATATAATGCCAATGAATAATGTTGGTATTGTTACGAGTAGAGATAAATTTGTCTTTGATTCCGATGAGAAAAAACTTAAATCGCGGATTACAGATTTTATTGACTTATCAATATCTGATAATGAAATTAAGAGTGAATACTTATCTGACAAAGATAAACTGCCCGTTAATAAAGCGCGTAACAAAGTTTATTTAGATAGAAAGCAAATTGAAAAATTCTTCGTGAAATGTTTGTATCGCCCTTTTGACGTTCTTCATTTGTTTTATCACGATGCGGTTATAGAGCGCAGTAGGCGTGAAATTATGCAACACATCACAAATAAACCTAATTATGGTTTGATTTCAAGACGACAAATGATTGCTTCAAAACCTTGCAATTACTTTTTTGCAACAGAGTTTCCAATGTCGGATGGTGTAATCAGGTCAGACAATCAAGGCGGAGAATCTTTCTTTCCGCTTTATCTTTATCCAACCGAAAAAGAAAAGGCTTTTGGCGCGACCGAGCGCGTTCCAAATTTTTCGGATGAATTTATCGAAGAATTTTCAAACAAATTAGGACTTGAGTTTGTTTATGACGGCGAAGTCAGAACCGCCTACGGTAGTGGGCGGTTGAACACTGACAGTTCAACTGTCGGGGATAATTTGAACGCCT
>JBBRVS010000199.1:0-10647 GCA_038246645.1 Pyrinomonadales bacterium | reverse complement strand
TCCCGTTTTAATTGCGAGGTCAGTTTTTCAAAACTTGCTTGTTGTTCCAAATCTTCCGGCGAAAATTTGGCGCGCAGATGATCGAGCGTTAAATTGATATAATTCAACGGATTACGAATCTCGTGCGCGATTGCCGAAGCAAGCCGACCGACGACCGCCGACTTTTCCGCCTGCTGCAATTGCGATTCGAGTTCGCGCGATTTTTCCAGTTCGGCGGTCATCACGTTAAACTGCGTGGCAAGCTGTCCGATCTCGTCGGTTCGCGCCGCGTCTTTGACCCGCACATTCAAATCGCCCGCCGCCACCATTCGCGCCGCGCTCGAAAGATTGGCGATCGGTCGCGTAAAACGCCAGACCAGAAAAACCGTAAATGCGGTCGAAATCAAAAAAATCAAAAGCGTAAAAAGCAAAGGCTGGACGGCTTTTTGAAAAGCCAGTTTTTTATCGGTTTTCAAAATGACCATCACATAAAAACGCCCCTGATTCGTTTCAATCGGAACGGCGTGAGCTTCGCCGTCCGTTTCGTCCGTTTCCGGCGTATGAGCATTCGGAAACTGGTGCATATCTTCGCCCAAACGCGTTGGTTCCTGGAGCGGCGGCAGATCTGTTAAATCCTTTAATTTCTTATTGATCGGATCATTATTGGCATCGGTCGCGGGCAGATATTTTTCGCTCAGACTGTCATAAACTTCCCATTCCGGGTTAATTATGATGATGTCTTTAATGCGTTTTGTCGTTTTTTCATCAAAAAACGGCTGACCTTCGCGTTTGACGAAATCTCTGATTCTGTCTTGTGAAGTCATTCCGTTAGCGCCGAGCGCAATGCCCGCCACGAGAGCTTGTTCCTGCATTTTACGCAAATCGGCGTTTTCTTCTTCGCTGCTGAGATTGATATAAAGCTGAACGCTGAGCGTCGCAATCAGCAAAAATGCCAGAACGGTCAAAAGTTTTCCGCGAAAAGTGTTAAAAAAATTAAACATAAATTCTCAAAGTTTAAAGAGTGAAAAGGTGAAAAGGTTAAAAAGTTAAAAAGTTTTGTCTGAATTTTTCGGCTTTAAATTAAATTGAAAACAGAATGAAACCCGGACAATTTGTGAATATTTGAATTTTGAGAAACAAAAAACTTTTTCACCTTTTTCACTTTTTCACTTTTCTACTTTCAAACTTTTCTTGCCGTATCAATATCTTGAATGTTATAGTCATTATTAGCTTAGAAGTAAATTCTTTGGCAACCCGAATCTTTTGGATTCATCTATTATTCAACGAAAATTCAAACTCTCCTGAGGATTTTTGCTCCGACACTTCTGATATTAATGAGGTAAAACCAAGATGTATTTTTTGTCTTCAAAGTTGTATTTCAAACTTTTGTCTGCTTTTCTGCTGATGTTTGTTTTCTTTTCGGCAGATCAAGCGGTTTATTCGCAAAAGAAAAAAACTACTCCGAAAAAACCCGCTGCGAAAAAGACGGTTGATAAGCCTGCCGCCAAAACCGTTTCAAAAACTCCCGCCAAAAACAAAAAACCGACTCCGGCAGAATTAAAAAAACAAGCCGAATTAAAGAAAAAAGCCGATGCGGACGCGGCGAAAAGACGCACCGCAAACGCCGCCGCGCTGGAAGCCAAACGCCGCCGGGATCAGGCGATTCGCGCCGCCCAAGCAAAAAAACGTGCGCTTGAAAATTCGTTTCGCGCCGAAACGGTCGCCAATATTGCCAAAGACGACATTTCGGGCGAAGATATGGAAATCCGCCGCGCCGCCGTCAATGCGCTCGGCGGGCGTGCCGGAACGATTGTCGTGATGGAAGCGCAGACCGGGAAAATCCTGACAATCGTTAATCAGGAATGGGCGATTCGCAAAAGTTTCAAACCGTGTTCGACCATCAAACTCGTAACCGGAGTTGCCGGAATAGACAAAAGTTTGATTGATTCCGAGGGGAAAATTCGTTCAAAAAATTTCAAACTCAATTTAAATGACGCACTCGCTTATTCAAATAACAGTTATTTTCAGGTTGTCGGTGCAAATCTCGGTTCGGACACGATGATTTCCTACGCGCAAAGATTAGGTTTAGGACAGCCGACCGGAATCAATGCCGACGGCGAAACTTCCGGAAAACTGCCCTTCGGCAATAATAATGCGCGGATTTATTCGCACGGCGACGATTACGAGGTGTCGCCGCTTCAGCTCGGCGTGATGGTTTCGGCAATTTCCAACGGCGGCAATGTTATTATTCCGCAAATTCCGCGCTCGAAAGTTCAAAAAACGAGTTTTCGCGGTTCGATGAAACGCACGGTAAATCTGCCGAAAACCAATCTGCAAGGCGTAATTCCGGGAATGATCGGCGCAGCGGAATACGGCACGGCGCGGCGCGGCGTTGATGCAACGCTCGGCGTTGCCGGAAAAACGGGTTCGTGCATCGAAAAAGGAAGTTGGGTCGGTCTGTTCGCCTCCGTTGCGCCGATTGCCAATCCGCAGTATTCGGTCGTCGTCATCACCCGCGGACAAAACGAACGCGGAAGAGTTGCGGCGGCAATTGCCGGACAAATTTATCAAGTTCTGGGCAAACGCATCAACAGCGGCAACAAAAACATTGCCAAAGTTCCGCTTATCTTGAAACCGCAGCCGAAGGTAAATGCCACGACTTCCGTGCAGATTGATACCGAAGAAGGCGAAGATTCGGACGATGCCGACGAAACGGCGGCGAAAAAAGTTGTAACTGTCGGAAAGAAAGATGCGGATAAAAAACCTTCGCCGAAGCCTTCGGAATTATTTCCGCCGATCGTTATAGAACCGAAGGATGCGACCACGCGCCCGCGCATCGTCAACAAAAATTAATCCGTTTTTGGCTTTTGATAAATTGCCTCTAACTTTAGTTGGAGGTTAGGGTTAATGCTGATCAAGGCTTAAGATACAAGCCGAATTTCTGAAAAAATGAACATTCCTTATTGCTTTAGCTAATTTAGCTAAAGCAATAAGGAATTCGGCTAAAGCCTGTTTTCTGTTGATTTACACAACCTCCAACTAAAGTTGGAGGCAATTCATTTTTTACAAGAACGCCCTATAATTCGTTTAACTTCAAATTATCTGATTTTCCCTTGACATATCGCGGAAACCTGAGACATTATTTAGGCTTTCCATTATTGTAAATAATTATTGTGTTTGCTATTTTTAATGAGTTAGAATTAGTTGGCAAATCCGTAAAATTTTGCAACTCTTTTTCAGAAGATACCATCTGAACTGACGGAAACCGTTGGAACTATTGAGGAGTTTCGCGTCGGTTAAAATAAATTATTAGATTTAAGATTGCTTGGAGGATAGATTTAAATGAAAACCTTTTACAAAACTTTGATGCTTGGAGTTTTTATGACAGTTGTGGCTGTCGTTTCACCGACATTTGCCCAGGATGTTTGTACAGATATCGAGGCAAATGAAGCCTTATATAAAAAATATCTCGAAAATTATAAGGGCGACATTACAAAAGAAACCGTTGCTGCCAGAGAAACAGCGGTTGCCGCCGCCAAAGAATACGTTGAAAAATACGCAAATTGTGCAGATTATGCCCCACAGGTTACATACTTGAAAAAGAAAGGTCCTGAATTGGACGAACTAATTAAAAAGGTCAAATTAGACTGGGAAGCAATAGCTCGCGCTGACCGTTTCAATAAAGCCGTTCCAACCGGAAATGCGGCGGAAATTTATGCCAGCGGCGAAGATGTTTTGAAATATAATCCGGATCAAATTGACGTAATTCTCGTTTTGGCGACCGTCGGTTTGGATGAAGCGGCGGATAAGAAAAACGATACGTTTAATAATAAAGCCATTGATTATGCAAAATTGGCAATTAAGAAAATAGATGAGAGTGCAAAATCCGATAAATACGGTGCATTCGGTTATGTTTATAATACTAAAGAAAATGCAATCGGTTGGATGAATTACACCATCGGTTATATCGAATTCTATCGTCAGAAGAAAGAAGAGAGCGGTCTTAACTATCTTTATAAATCCACTCAGGTAAATTCCGATACAAAAAACCGAGCCTTTATTTATGCGGCGATTGGCGACACATTTGTCGGTCCAGCCGATAAATTGCGCCAGGAAATTATTGAAATTCTTAAAAAGGAAGAAAAAGAAACTTTTGAAAGTAAATCAAAACTCGCGCTTTCAAAAGGCTATGCTGACCGCGCTATCGAAGCATACGCCAAAGCTTATGAAATAGAAAAAGCGAATATGGCTAAAGAAACTGATGCGGCTAAAAAGGCGGCGTCCCAAAAATATATGGACGGTCTTTTTACCTCATTGAAAGTTCTTTATAAATTCCGTTATGATACGGTTGAGAAACCTCTTGCTGAAACTGAATTGGTTCAACAATTGAATTCGCATATCGCTTCGGTTGCAAACAAGCCCTTGACAAGTCCGACTGCGGAAGTTAAGCCGGTTGATCCGCCGACCGAAGAAGAAGAAACAACCGACACCACAACGACTTCGTCAACAACGACCACAACAACAACACCGGCAAAAACCGGGACAAACGGAACAACCGATAAAACTACCACCAAGCCGAAACAGCGGTAGTTTTCCCCCAAGCAACCAAAAAAAGAAAGTCGAACGCGAAAATAATAAAGCGTCCGACTTTCTTTTTTTGTCTAATACTCATAAAATTAGCCTTTTATGACGGAAAAGCTCGGAAAACTGGAACAACTCTTAGGATATCAATTTCAAGACCTCAAATTGCTCGAACGCTCTTTGACACATCGGTCTTGGGCTTACGAGA
Organism: Pyrinomonadales bacterium; assembly: GCA_038246645.1. Classification (GTDB taxonomy): domain Bacteria; phylum Acidobacteriota; class Blastocatellia; order Pyrinomonadales; family Pyrinomonadaceae; genus JAHCHG01. The sequence continues at coordinate 5,879 of JBBRVS010000199.1, read as the reverse complement.
AAATTCCGTTCGGCGAAGAAGCGGAAATTCGTGAATTGCAAAACGAATCGCTCGAATTTATCGGCGATTCGGTTCTGGGTTTGGCGGTTGCCGAACAGCTCTTTATTCGTCATCCGAAATTGAGCGAAGGCGATCTGACCTTGATGAAGCATCATCTGGTCAGCACCGAAACGCTGGCAAAAATCGCCGTAAAATTCGGTTTGGGCGAATATATGCGCGTCGGGCGCGGCGAGGAAAAAACCGGCGGCAGACGCAAGCAGGCACTTCTGGCAGACACGCTCGAAGCCGTGATCGCCGCAATTTTTTTTGACAGCGGATATATTTCGGCACGGGCATTTGTAAATCGTATTTTTGCCAATGAATTTCGCCGCGCCACGCCGAAAAATTCGATTGATTACAAAACACTTCTTCAGGAAACTCTGCAAGCCGAAAAATTTGCCGCGCCGAGCTATACAGTCATCAAAACGGAAGGTCCGCCGCACGACCGCGTTTTTTTTGTTGAAGCCGTCTGGGAAAACGGTAAAGTGCAAGGTACAGGAAGTTCGATAAAATCCGCCGAAATGAAGGCGGCAAGCCTTGTTTTGCAAGAATTGGAAAAATCTAAACCGGGTAAAAAGAAAAGCAAGGCGGTTGAAAAAAAATCATAAAATTTAATAAAATTTCGATACAATAAAAATCTGCATTTATACATCAATAAAATATGAGTAAAAAGAAAAAGGAAGAAGTCGCTGAAGAAGTCATCGAAAAACCGGAAAAAAAACCGCTCGGACCGCCCAAGAGCATTCCGCGCGAATACTTTGAATCATTAGTCGTTACCTTGATAATGGCAATTTTCGGGATGACGTTTATTTTGCAAGCGGTGACAGTTCCGACCGGCTCGATGCAAAACACGATCTTGATCGGCGATTACCTGCTTGTCAATAAATTTATCTTCGCGCCCGGCGGCAAACCGATTCCCTTTTTGCCGCAGCGCGAAATCGAACGCGGCGACATCATCGTTTTCAAATATCCGGGTTTTAAAGATAATCCTAACAAAGACCGCGTCCGCGGCATTACGCCATATCAAATAAACTACGTCAAAAGAGTTATCGGTTTGCCCGGCGAAACGGTTGAAATCCGCAACACTCAAATATTTATCAACGGTCAGCTTTTGCCCGAACACCGCATTATCGGAGATGCCGACAACAATCAATCCGCACTCGAAATAAAGGAATTTGAGGAAAAAACTCCCGATAAACTATACAGCGTCTATTATTCCGAAGAGACAATGCAAGTGAGCGAAAAAGGGCAATTAATCAATGGCAATAACTATGATTTCGGAGTCGAAGGAAAGGTTACAAAAGTTCCCGAAAACAGCTATTTTGTTTTAGGAGACAGCCGCGACAACAGCGAAGACAGTCGTTTTTGGGGATTTGTTCACCGCGATCTGGTCATCGGACGCGCTATGTTCGTCTATTGGTCATGCGACCGCGCCGCTTCCAACGAAAGTATGCTCGGCTGTATCACCAATCCGCGCCTCGACCGCATCGGCAAAATGATTAAATAGCTTTTCGTCATTTGTCCTTCGTCATTTGTCATTTGCTTTTTGTTAAAGACAATTGATAAATGATAAATGATAAATGATAAATGATAAATGATAAATGAAATTTAACGAAGAAGTTGCCGACGCACTTGCCGAAAAAAAGCCGGTTGTCGCGCTTGAATCAACCGTCATTGCTCACGGTCTGCCCTTTCCAAACAATATCGAAACCGCGCAAAATCTGGAGAAAATCATCCGCGAAAACGGCGCGTGTCCGGCGACAATTGCTGTTTTTGACGGAGAATTCTGCGTCGGTTTAGATAAAAATCAAATCGAACAACTTGCTGCGGGTAAAAATATCCGCAAAATCTCGCGCCGCGATCTGCCGATTGCGCTGGGCAAAAAACTTACTTGCGCGACGACCGTCGCAACGACCTCGTTCATCGCTTACAAAGCCGGAATCGAAGTTTTTTCCACCGGCGGAATCGGCGGCATACATCGCGGATTTTCCCAGGATATTTCGGCGGATCTGCCGGAACTCGCCCAAACTCCGATCACGGTCGTCTGTTCGGGAGCAAAAATCGTTCTCGATCTGCCCGCAACCCGCGAATGGCTCGAAACTTACGGCGTAACAATTCTCGGCTGGAAATGCGATGAATTGCCCGCATTTTATTCGAGAAAAAGCGGTTTAACGGTTGATGAAAGGGTGGAAACACCGCTTGATGTCGCAAAAATTATCCGTGCGCGTGATAAATTAAAACTACAAAATGCGATTCTTTTAACCGTTCCCGTTCCCGCAGACTTCGAGATCGAACGCGGCGAACTCGAAAAAATTCTCGCCGAAGCGTTACAGATCGCCGATGAAAATAAGATCAGCGGAAAGGAAATCACGCCGTTTCTGCTCACCCGAATGGCGGAAAAAAGCGCAGGAAAAACCCTCGCCGCCAACATCGCGCTGCTTGAAAACAACGCCAGAATCGCCGCGCAAATCGCTATTGCAGTAAGCGGTAAGCAGTGAGCGGTAAGCCGTAAGTACTAAATCGAAAATCTAAAATAATCCCCAACTATAGAATTTACAAAACTTCTTTCAGCTTACCGCTCACTGCTCACTGCTCACCGCTTACTGCCTTTCCAGTTTTTCCGTCAGCGAATCGAGCCTTTTTTGCGCTTCGGCGGCTTCCGCGGAATTCGGGAATTTTTTGATTAATTCCTTCCAGCTTCCGCCGTCATAGTGATAATTTTTCGTCGCCGCATTAAACAAAAAAACCACGCCGAGTTTTCTGTACCGATCGAGAAACGGAAAATTCAGATAAAAACTGTGTAGCGGTGCGCCGGAAGCCGCCATTTCGCGGCGGTCGAGGTTTCTGGTGGCGCGTCCCGAAAGTTTGGACGATTCTTCTTCGATCAGATCGCCGAACAGCAACAAGATCGGCGGGCGAAGCGGCGAAGCCGGAAATAATTCGAGAAAAATAGAAGCGCGTTCAATGCGCTCGAAACCTTCCGAACCCTGAACGAGCCGCGCCAGACGCTCGTCGTCGCCGCGCCGAAAAGCGGCGGCAAGCGCATCCGCCTGAACCCATCCCGAACTTTTTGTCGAAGTATTGATGCGGTAAAAAGTTACGCCTTCGGCTTCTCTCGATTCGGCGACCGTAATTTCCCTGCCGCCGCTCATTCTTTGGATCGGTCGGGCATAGAGGCTCGGACTGACGCGCAAAACGGCAAGCCGCTGATCTACGACAACCGCTTTATTTGTGGCAATTTTTTTGACTGCGGCGGGATTTGAACGCGAATTTCGTGAGCCACCGCGTCTTTGCGCAAAGATTGTTGAGCTGAAAATAATGATTGAAAGAACAATGAGAATAGAAACGATGCGTTTCATTATGAGATTCCTCCTGATTTGTGAAATTTTATGAGTTTGCGATTTTAGATTTCAGTGAATTTTCTAAAATCGGATAAAAAACCAATATTGTTAAGGAAGCGGTCTTTGACCGCGTTTTCGTTTAATTCTAAAGTTTCGTTTTCCGCGGTCAAAGACCGCTCGCTTAACGGGGTTGAGTGTGATTTACAAAAACTTTCAGTTTTACCTTTTACCTTTTACCCTTTATCTTTTACCTTCCCCCGAATTCCCGCGTGATGAAAATGACAGATCGCAATGGCGAGTGCATCCGCCGCGTCGTGCGGTTCGGGTTTATTTTTCAGGCGCAAAAGAATGCGGACCATTTCCTGCACCTGATGTTTTTCGGCGTTTCCGTAGCCGACGACCGTCTGTTTGATCAGGCGCGGACTGTATTCGGCGATTTCCAAACCGGATTTTTCCCCGGCAAGCAGAACCACGCCGCGAACTTGACCGAGTTTGAGTGCGACTTTGACGTTTGTTGCAAAAAACGCTTCTTCGACCGATAAAACGTCGGGCTGAAATTTTTCGATAACGCTTTCGATGCCTTCGAATATTTTCAAAACGCGCTTGGAAAAATCTTCCCGCGGACTCGATTTTACCGTGCCGAAATCAACGACCGAATACTTCAAACCGCTGCCTTCGACAACTCCCCAACCGAGCGTCTGACTTCCCGGATCAATTCCTAAAACACGCATTTTTTTTGTTTATTATGAGCTAATCTATTTTGAGTTTATAAAAGATTTTATGAAAATCAAACGCCTTTGCTATAACTAAGCACCAATGGATAATTAAAAATGGATAATGTCAGAAAACTCTTAAATTCTCTTACATCTGATGTTTAAAGGGATTTTTAGAATTTTCATAATATCTTACAACTTTTGCTCACCTGCTTATTTATAAAATATGCACTCACAATAACTCATTTGTTTTGTTAAAATCAAGTTTTTTATTTATGCTAGTCAAGATTTATTGAAATATAGAAAAATCTTTTCTGCTCGACTCGATTACACGATTTTGAGCGGTTTGTCGTAAAATGAACCAATCGCATGAAAAACTCAAGTCCGAATAACGCCATCCGCGCACTTTTGTCTGAGATAGTTGATTACGCCGGACTTTTTCCGCCGTCGCAGCTCTCGATGCCGGAAGCCGTGATAAATTACGCGAAATATAAGAACGGCAATTACAATTGGATGCTCGGGCGATTCGTCGTTCCGGTCAGCCGGTTGGACGAATTTCTGGAAAATGCGCGTGATTTTTTCGGGCGCGACGCGGAAAACGGCTGGCATCTGAGCGTTTTGGCGAGCGAGGATATTTACGAAACGGTTCGCCTGATTATCGAATTTAACGCCGAATTCGCGCCGTTTGCGATGATTGATTCGCTCGAGGTCAAAGCCGAATCGAATGCGGAAATCGAATATATCGCCGAAGCCGTCCCCGACGATCTGCCGACATTTTTCGAGATTCCGCTCGACAGAAATCTCGGCGAATTGATCGCCACGCTCTCGATCAAAAAGCGTTTCGGCAAAATTCGGATGGGCGGCGTTACGGAAGATGTTTTTCCGAAAATCGGGCAAATAATGCGTTTTATGCGAACCTGTCTGGCGGCAAATGTGCCGTTCAAAGCAACCGCCGGACTTCATCATCCGGTGCGCTGCTTTAAGCCGCTGACGTATGAAAAAGATGCGCCCGAAGGAATGATGAACGGATTTTTAAACGTCTTTTTAGCCGTCGCCTTTATGAAAATGGCTTACAAGCGGAGTTTGATCAAAGAATTATTGCAGGACGAATGGGCAGAAAGTTTTATGTTGGATAATTTCGGCGTTCTCTGGCGGCAGGAATATTTCCTGAGTGTCCAACAATTAGCCGAACTCCGGCGGAAAAACATCATTTCATTCGGCTCGTGTTCATTCGAAGAACCGATTGCCGATTTACAGGAAATCGGGCTTTTGTAAATAATTGCAATTGCTTGTCTTTTATTTTTACCTGTGCGATATTATGCACAGGTTTTATATTATGAACAGATTAAAAACATTATCAGCTACCGCCGCACGCGAAAAGTTTTTCGGTTTGATAGATGAAACCGCCGAAAATCACGCGCCGGTTTTGATTACGACAAAGCGAAATAACGCCGTTTTGATTGGCGAAGAAGATTGGAACGCAATTCAGGAAACGCTTCATTTGCTTTCAGTTCCCGGAATGCGCGAATCAATCGTCGAAGGAATGAAAGCAACGTCCGAAGATGTTCTTTCCAAAGAAGATTTTTTGAATCAGTTGGAAAAGGAAGACTGAAATTTTGAATTGGACACTCGAATTTACAAAACAATCTCTAAAAGATGCGACCAAATTAAAACGAGCCGGACTTTGGAAAAAAGCTGAAAAATTGCTGACCATTCTCGAAAATGATCCGTTTCAAAATCCGCCGCCGTTTGAAAAGCTGATCGGCGATCTGGCGGGCGCGTATTC
>JBBRVS010000198.1:0-10692 GCA_038246645.1 Pyrinomonadales bacterium | reverse complement strand
TTATCGCGTTCATACGAGGTGAATTTCTTATTTAATTCGCACAATTCTGCCTTCAACCTTCGGCGAAATCATACTTTCGGGCGAATTTTTGATTGCCTCTTCCAGAATTTCCGCGTCTTTTTTCGCGTCTTCGGGTTTGATCAAAAGGGGCGCGTCTTTGAACATCGTGTAGCCGTCGCCGCCGTTTAAGACTAAAAACGAAGAAGTTGCCAGCGTATAAGTTTTAGCGTCGTCAATCGGCATTCCATTGACCTTTGCTTCGACGATTCGAGAACCGACGGCGCGTGATGTGTCGAATTTGTAAGTTATGCCGGAAACTTGCGGAAATCTGCCGGGTTCGGGGTCTTCCGCGCTTCGCGCAACGCCGTGTTCGAGAACTTCGCGCAAGGTTTTTCCCGAAATCTCGATTTTGACAACCGGATTATTAAACGGCAGCATCGAAAGCACATCGCGCTTGGTCAGACTTCCCGGATTATATGTCAGATCGGCGCGAATCGAACCGCCGTTTAAGAAACCGATGTCCGCATTGGTCGAAGCGCGGAAAGCGTCGGCGATAAAGTTTCCGACATTCGTTTCCTGCGTCCGATTTGATGCCGAACCGGCGTCTAAAACAACCGCCGTTCGTCCGACGGGTTCAGCCAATTTTTGCAAAAGGTCTTTGTATTTATCATAAACCGCCGCAAATTCCGGCGCGTCCGGGATTTTATCCGTAACCGGAATTATTTCCCAATCAATACTTTCGAGTTTTTTCGTCTGCCGATTAAAATTCAGATCAAAACGTCCGAGTTCGCGTGCGTCGGCAGTCATTTTGAAAATCGGCGTGCCGTTTGAACTCGATTGTAAGAGCGAATGTTCGTGTCCGCCCAAAATTAAATCGAAATCGGCGCACGTCGCCAGTTTTTTGTCCTGCGCCATAAAAAGATGCGTCAGACCGACAATGGCATTTGCGCCTTCCTTTCGCATTTCCGGCACATATTTTTTCGCCGTTTCGCAAAAATCCGCGACTTCTAAGTTATCGCCCATACTCGAAGTTTCCTTCGCTTCGGGTAATAAAAGTCCAATAATTCCGACCTTTACGCCGCCCGGATATTCGACGATGACGTATTTCGGCGTGTTCGCAAAAATGCTTTTTGTTTGTTTATCAATAATATTCGCGCCGAGCCAGCGGAATTTCGATTCGCTCAGACGTTTCATCAATTCGGGCGTTTTAATGTCGAATTCGTGATTGCCGAAAACCGAATAATCGAGTCCGACGGCGTTCCACGCGTCAATCATCTGTGCGCCTTTATAGGTCAAAGTTTCGACCGAAGGCGAAAGCGTATCGCCGCCGAGCGTGAAAATCGTGTTCGGATTCTCCGCTTTGATCTGTTTTTTTAAGGTTAAAAGTTTTGCCAGACCGCCGCGCGTTCCGCCGTCAACGGGAGCAAATTGATAAACGTCATTAACGTGCAAAAATGTAACTTTAACGGGAGCATCTTTGTTTTCCTGAGCGAAAATTCCGAGCGCGAAAAATAAAATTAGCCACAGATTTACACAGATAAACACGGATTTTTTCGGATTTTTTTTCATAGCTTTTTACTTATTTAAAATTCTTGATTTTGATGATTTTTTCTCTACAAGAAGTCACACATATTGAGAAAAAAAACTTCGGAATAACTGATAGATTTTTCGATGCTTTATCTCTCATCTGTAATCTATCATCTTTCATCTATTCCGAAACATTTTCTTCTTTATTCTCTAAATTTCTTCAATTGCGTAACGCATATTTTTTATTTACAGATATGGCAGATTCAATCCTAAAAAGTCAATAAAATATCTGTGTTCATCTGTGTTTATCTGTGGATAAATTTTCTTTGCTTTTCCTCTATTTTTTAACTTCCAGATGCGTTCGCGCTTCCCAGAGTTCGGGGAAGAATTTCTTGTCCAGAGTTTTCCGCAAATATCCCGCGCCTTCCGAACCGCCCGTGCCGGGTTTCATCCCCAGCATTCGCTCGACCATCAAAACGTGATGATACCGCCAGAGCGAGATGTTTTCGTCGTGTTCGATCAATAAATCCTGCATAATAAAAAGTTCGGGATATTTTTCCGGGTTCGTTAAAATTTCGACGATTGATCTGACTTTTGCGTCCGTTTCTGCTATTTCAAAATCTTCTGTTTTTAATAAATCCCAAAAAGCGTCATTAATACCCGGCTCGTTAAATCTGCTCGTCAATTTTTTATGGGCAAATTCGTCAAATTCAAAAAACTTCAGAATTTTCTCGTCCTTTGCGCCCGAAACGAATTCGAGTTCGCGAAACTGCATTGATTGAAAACCGCTCGCCGGATTGAGTTTATCGCGAAATTCCAGAAAACCGATCTGCGCCATTGATTCGAGAATATGAATCTGCGAGACGATCACCTTTTCAATCGCCGTTACCGCTTTAAGCGAGTGATTGGCGCGGAATTTTCGTCCTTCTTCCATCCAGCCGATGCTCGCGTCAATTTCGTGCAGAATCTGCTTGAACCAGAGTTCGTAGGTCTGATGAATAATAATAAAAAGAAGTTCGTCGTGGCTGGTCGGTTCGGACAGAGTTTTCTGCAAATTTATCAGATCGGGAACCTTCAAATACTCATTATAAGAAAGTGCCGGATTTTCGCCGTAATTGTGCATTTTTTTTTGAATTCCAAAATTATTTTTTAGCTTTGATTATCTTCGTTTATCCACTTATTTATGTCAATTTTAAGAGATTTATTAAAAATTTCACAAAAAGTTAACAAAACCTCTTGACATAGATGGCAAATGTAGGTTAAATTTTCGGCGTTCTATCAAAAAACAACACCAATTGAATAACCCTAAAATCTTGCAGTTTAAGGTTTTCTACTTGTTAGTAATGACTTGTATTATGTTTCGTTTAATCTGTGTTTAATGGAGCTGTATTCCGGCTTCGGTTGATGGACAATTTTGTTTTTTTGTCCGTGCGTTTAACAAAAAATGCTTTCGGCTGAGAACTACTTGAAACAGGACACCAAAAATGTTCAAAAAAATAAATTAAATTCACTGAAGTTTGTAGGAGGAATTACAAAAAAAATGTCAAAAACTACCGGTAAGGTCAAATGGTTTAACAATGCGAAAGGCTACGGATTTATCGAACAGCCCGGCGAACAGGATATTTTCGTGCATTACAGCGCGATTTCGGGCGATGGCTATAAAACCCTGGTTCAAGGGCAAGAGGTCGAGTTTGAAGTAACAAACGGACCGAAAGGACCGCAGGCTGAAAATGTATTGGCGACGTAAAGCTTAAATTATTTGTCCGCTTTCGTATTAATCCCAAAAGACTGAAAGCATTTTAATAAAATAAAAAGCGACTTTTTTATTAAAGGTCGCTTTTTATTTTGGAATTAATTAAAACCAAATCGGGAAAAATTGCTTCCAAAAGATGCGCTTTATTTTAAGAAATATTTGAATTTACATTTACGGAGAAAAAAATCGAGATGAATGAAAACCGCTGTTCGCAATGCGATTTGCTTAATTTGCCTTCTGCCGCCCGGTGTCTGCAATGCAATACGCCGCTTTCAATTTCTCCAAAAACTTTCAGCGAACAAAAAACAGCCGAGTTTGTGCAGCCGGAAAACACTTTTACCGAAGCAAAAACGGCGGAATATTCGAAAACCACGTCAAATTATTCGCAGTCAACGCCTTTTAATACGAACATTAATTCGCAAATTTTGCCGGTAAGCAAAACCGGCAGCCGGACCTATTTCTGGTATCGAATGCTCTGTTCGGCAATCGTCGTTTCCGGCATCGTTTGGGCGATTGTCGGCGGAGTGGCAATTATCGCCTCGTTTGACGAAACCGGAAAAGAAGCGTCGGACACCTTTAACGGCGGAGTTCTTTTTATCTTGATGGGCGCAGTTCCGGCGTTGATTTTTTTGCTCGGCGTGATTTTTCCGCCGCGCTCGTGGTCTTGGTTTTACGGCGTTTTGTTGTTGGTTTTAGCTATTTTAAGCTGTTTTCTTTCTCCTTTTGCCGTCGCGCTTTTAATTTTTTGGATGAAACCTGAAACCCAAAACTTTTTCGGACGTAAATAACAGACATTATGAAAGAAAATTTTTTGTTATTTTGTTTGATTACTTTAACTTTTGCATGTGCAGCGATGGCGCAAACCGAACCGAAAACCGAAATAAAACAAGCAAATCCGGCGGATGTCGCTTCGATTGATGCGATTATGAAAGCCGTTTATGACGTAATTTCCGGCGAAGCGGGCGAAAAGCGTGATTGGGACAGATTTCGCACGCTTTTTCATAAAGACGCACGCTTGATTCCGTCAGGCAAAAATCCGACCACCGGAATCGTCAGCGCGAGGAGCTTATCGCCCGAAGATTATATCAAGGGAAATGCGCCGTTTTTTGAAAAGAACGGTTTTTTTGAAAAGGAAATCGCCAGAAAAACCGACGTTTACGGCAACGTCGCACAGGTTTTTTCAACCTACGCCGCCTATAAAACCGCCGCCGACAAAGAACCTTTTATGCGCGGCATCAATAGTTTTCAGCTGCTCAACGACGGAACGCGCTGGTGGGTTTTGACAATTTACTGGCAAGCCGAAACTAAGGAAAATCCGATTCCGAAAGAATATCTGAAAAACTAATTAATGGTGAATGGTGAATAGATGAAAAAATCAAAAAATAATTCACCATTCACCATTCATAATTCACAATTCACAATTATCAGTTGATTTTCTGCGGTCATTTTGCCAATCTATCTTCACCAACTTTTTTTAAGCAAAGTTTTTTCTAAACAATGGCAGAACATATTTTGATACGCAGTCTGACTCTTAATTTACCGAGAAAAGAGGTTTTTGATTTTTTTGCCGACGCGAAGAATCTCGAACGCATCACGCCGCCCGCACTGAATTTTCACATTACAACGCCGCCGCCGTTTGACGTTAAACAAGGGGCTCTAATTGATTACAAATTGAAACTTCGCGGATTTCCCGTTCGGTGGCGCACCGAAATTTCCATCTGGAATCCGCCGCATTCATTTACCGATAAAGCCTTGAAAAGCCCGTATAAACAATGGATTCACCGCCACACATTTACCGAACTCGGTGAAAATAAAACTCTTATCGAAGACGAAGTAAAATATCGTCTGCCGCTCGAACCGCTCGGCGATCTGGCGCATTGGATCATTCGCCGCGAGCTTAATTATATTTTCGATTTCCGCCAAAAAGCGGTCGAGGAAATTTTGCAGCCCAAACCGGAAACAGTAAAAGCTGATGAATAAAAATTTTGAACAGGAAAAACTTCTGGCGGCGCGTGAAGCCGTGAAATTTATCGCAAACGGTCAGATCATCGGACTCGGAACAGGTTCGACCGCAAATCTGGCAATCAAAGAAATCGGCAAAATGGTTGCGGAAGGTTTAGAGATCAGAGGCGTTGCAACTTCAAATCGAAGCGAAGAACTCGCCAAATCCGTGAATATCCCGCTTCTTTCGATGGACGCGGTTGATTCGATTGATTTGACGATTGACGGAACGGACGAATTTGATGCGGATTTGAATTTGATAAAGGGCGGCGGCGGCGCACTTTTCCGCGAAAAAATGATCGCCCGGCTTTCAAAAAGAGAAATAATTATGGCGGATTCGACCAAAAAAGTCGAAAAACTCGGCGCATTCAAAATTCCGGTCGAAGTCGTTCCGATTGCTTTGAATTTCGCCCGAAAACAAATCGAAAAGTTAGGCGCAACCGCCAAAGTGCGGGAGAAAAACGGCGCGGAATTTACGACCGACGCGGGAAATAAAATCCTTGATGCCGATTTCGGTTTAATTGAAGACGCCGAGGAAGTTTCGGCAAAATTAGATGGCATCGAAGGCGTTGTCTGCCACGGACTTTTTATCGGTTTGGCAAACATAGTAATTATGGCGGACGGCGAAGAAACAGTTAAATTCGAGAAGAATTTAAACACATAGAAACATAGCTAACATAGTTTTTTATCTTGACTTATAAACTGCTTTTATTAAATCTGACTATTCTTATTACAACAAAAAATTTCTATGTTTTCTATGTTTCTATGTGTTTAAATTTCTCTTTTCTTAAATGGAAAATTTTACAAAAATTTTATCAATCGGCATCGGCGGCGCATTCGGCGCGATTGCGCGTTATTTGATAAATATTTCGCCGCTTGCAAATCTCTTTCAAAAATTTCCTTTTCCGACATTTTTCATCAATATCACGGGTTCGTTTCTGATCGGTTTTTGCCTGATTCTTTTAACCGACAAATTCACCGTCGGCGAAAACCTGCGCTTTGCGATAATGGTCGGCTTCCTTGGCGCGTTCACGACATTTTCAACCTTTGAACTCGAACTTTTCGAACTCATCCGCGAAAAGTTTTTCGCCACCGCATTTCTATATCTTTTCTTAAGTGTTTTAGTCGGATTTATCGGCGTTGCGCTTGGCATCTGGCTGGCAAGAAAGTTTTAACTTGATTTTACGGTTAGATTTTCTTTTGCTTTCTTTACAATTTCAACCGCATTTTCCGCAGTTTCCGCAATTGCCGTTAAATGCCCCATTTTGCGCCCTGTTCGCGCTTCGGCTTTGCCGTAGAGATGAAGTTTAACATTTTCGATTTCCAGAGCTTTTTCCCAATTCGGTTCGCCCGCGTTCCACACATCACCGAGCAGATTTGCCATCGCGCACGGCGCGTAAAATTCGGTCGAGCCGAGCGGCAGACCGCAAACTGCGCGCAATTGCTGTTCAAACTGCGACGTAACGCACGCGTCAAATGTCAGATGTCCCGAATTATGCGGGCGCGGCGCGAGTTCGTTGATCAGCAGTTTTCCGGCTTTCGTCAGGAAAAATTCGACGCACAGAGTTCCGACGTATCCGAGAGTTTCGGCAACACTGCGGGCGATTTCGACGGCTTCATTAAAAATCTTTTCCGAACATAAAGCCGGTGCAAAAGAAACGTCCAGAATATGGTGCGCGTGCGCGTTTTCGATCACGCCGTAATGCGCGAAATTTCCCGAAAAATCACGCGCCGCAACGACCGAAACTTCCTTTTCAAAATCAACAAACGCTTCCAAAACCGATTCTTTTCCGCCAAGCCTGTCAAACGCGGTTTCGATGTCCGCGCTCGAATTTATCTTGCTCTGACCTTTGCCGTCATAGCCGAATCCGGCGGTTTTTAGAACTGTCGGTGCGCCGATTTCCGCCGCAGCGTGATACAGGTCGTCAATCGTCTTGATATGCCGAAACGGTGCAATGGGAAAACCGTTTTTCGACAAAAAATTCTTTTCCCGCAGACGATTCTGCGTCGTGTGCAAAATCTCGCCCTTCGGATAAACCCCGACAAATTGCGCGGCGGTTTCGACTGCCCGCGACGGCACATTTTCAAATTCAAATGTCACGACATCAACCGCGCGCGCGAATTTTTCGACCGCTTTCAAATCCTCATAATTGGCGGAAGTCTCGAAATCGGCAACCTGTCCGGTCGGCGTGTCTGAGGCGGGCGAAAAGGTGTGAACGCGATAACCCATTTTTCGCGCTTCGATGGCAAACATCCGCCCGAGCTGTCCGCTGCCGAAAACGCCGATAGTTGAATTTGGAAGGATTGGATTCATAAGAAATCACACAAAATTGATGTTTTAAGCAAATTTGAAAGCTATATTTTGAATGCGAAAAACAATTGGTGCAAAGTTAAGAAATCAATTTACAAAATAACGGCGCAAAATAACGAATATTTCGCGCCGTTTGTCTGATAGGCAATGCCTATCTAGGGTTGGCACCTTGCATTAAACTTAGCTTGTTTGCCCGATTTAGACAAGCCGAGTAAAAATTGGAAATTTAACAAAATGTCCGCTAAACTTTAGTTTGTCGAAAAAGTTTTATTATGCCATCAATTAAATTACGCCCGGCAACCATCAACGATTTACCGGTTTTACAATATTGGGACGAACAGCCGCACGTTTTGGCGTCCGATCCGAACGACGATTGGGGCTGGGCAACCGAACTCGAAAAAAATCCCGTCTGGCGCGAGCAATTGATCGCCGAATTGGAGAATCGCCCGCTCGGCTTTATTCAAATTATTGATCCGCTATTGGAAGAAACTCATTATTGGGGCGAATCGGTTGAGCCGAATCTTCGCGCGATTGATATTTGGATCGGCGAAGCGGCTGATCTCGGCAAAGGTTACGGCACGATGATGATGAATCTCGCGCTCGAAAAATGTTTCGCGCCGCCGGAAGTTACGGCGGTAATCATTGATCCGCTCGCAACAAACACTGACGCGCACAGGTTTTACGAACGTCTCGGGTTTAAATTCGTTGAAGAAAGAAGTTTCGGCGAAGACGATTGTTTCGTCTATCGCCTTGAACGTGAAGATTGGCTTAATTCAACTAAAAAATTATGAAAAAAACTGCAATTATTTTATTTTTACTCGTATTTTCATCCGTCATTTTCGGACAGACAAGCGAATCTCTGCAAATCTCGCAGCTGTCCGGAGATTTTTATATTTTTACGACCTATCAAACATACAAAGACGCGAAAGTTCCCGCCAACGGAATGTATCTGGTAACAAATGAAGGTGTGGTAATGTTCGACACGCCCTGGGATAAAACGCAGCTGCAACCGCTGCTCGAGCATATCAAGGCGAAACATAACAAAGATGTCGTAATGACGGTTTCAACGCATTTTCACGAAGACCGCACAAACGGAATCGAACTTTTAAGAGCAAAAGGCGTGAAAACCTACACGACGAGGAAAACCGACGAACTTTCGCAAAAAAACGGTTACGAACGCGCCGAATTTCTGCTCGAAAAAGATACGGATTTTACCATCGGGCAATATAAATTTCAAACCTTTTATCCCGGCGAAGGACACGCGCCCGACAATATTGTTATTTGGTTTCCAAACGAAAAAATTCTCTACGGCGGCTGTTTCATCAAAAGCACGGAAGCAAAAGACATCGGAAATTTATCTCATGCCAATATCAACGAATGGTCGAATTCGATCAAAAACGTGCAGAAAAAGTTTAAGAATCCGAAATTCGTCATTCCCGGTCACGATGGCTGGTCAAGCACCAAGTCGCTCAAACACACGTTAAAATTAATCAAAGAAAGTAAGAAGAAAACTAAGAGCCAGTGGAAAATGAAAAACGGAAAATGGAAAATGGAAGAAAATGTCTAAGCTGAAGTTGAATCTTTTATTTAAAGGAATTTTTAGATTTTTCATAATAACTTAAAACTTTTTTTTACCTGCTTAAAAGCTAACGGGCGGATTTTTTCTTTAATCTCTTGATAATCTTCTCATTTTTGAGTTCGCGCAGAGCGTCCGCCGCAATCCAACGCGCCGGTTTGGTATTTTGCGCTCTGATTTTTTCGGCGGTTTCGACGGCGAGTGTGTTTAAGTTGAGATTGCGTTTGCCGATTTGCCTCAAAGACCAGTTGACCGCCTTTTTAATAAAATTGCGTTCGTCGCACGCATGTGTTTCGAGAACAGGCAAAAACTGCGCGATCTGTTCATCGCGCGCCTTTTTATCGTGAACGGCAAGAAAGGCGATCAAAACGAGTCCGGCGCGTTTTATAAATTCCTCTTCACGCGCCGACCACTGAAAAACCTTACGGTAAGCAAATTCCGTCCGGCAGAAAAGATGCCCGCACGTGCCGTCGCAAATCGCCCAATTATCGAAATCCGCCGCCCAAGCTTCCATTTGCGCTGTCGTAACTTGCTTCGCGTCATCAATCAAATAAGCGATGATCCGCGCTTCGTGAATTCCGGTTGCCCAAAGTTCTAAAGCTAATTTATGGCGATCTTCCGCTTGCTTTTTAACGTCTTTGGCAATCTCCTTCAAAACCGGCGCGGAAACCCCGAAAGCCTTTTTCGCCGTAATCCCGAAACGCTTCATTCCCGCAATATTTTCGGGGTTTTCGAGAGATTCGAGTTTTTTGATGATTTCTTCAAGATACATTTTAAACCACGAAGTTACACGAAGGAACACGAAAAAACTTAAGCAGGTAAGCAAAAGTTTTAGAATATTATGAAAATTCTAAAAACTCTTTTAACTGACAGATTTACAATAATTTAGGAGTTTTCTGACATTTTCCATTATTCATTATCCATTTTTCATTTTGCATTGGTGCTTAGTGTGTTCTTCGTGTTCCTTCGTGGTTTAACTTAATTCCGAATCTAAAACCATTTGCGTTTGTTTATTTCTGAATTCGTGAAGTTTTTCGCGCAATTCAGGGCGTGAATTGGCGAGAATTGAAATGGCGAAAAGTGCGGCGTTTTTTGCGCCCGCCGCGCCGATTGCCAGCGTTCCGACGGGAACACCGAAGGGCATTTGAACGATTGAAAGCAGCGAATCCATACCCGACAGGGCTTTGCTCTGGACGGGAACGCCGAGAACGGGCAAAACCGTCTGCGACGCGCACATTCCGGGAAGATGCGCCGCGCCGCCCGCACCGGCGATGATGACTTCGATGCCGCGCGGTTCGGCGGTTTTGGCGAATTCAAACAAAAGATTGGGCGTGCGATGCGCCGAAACTACCCGGCATTCGTGCGCGACATCAAACTCAGTCAAAATGTCCGAAGCATTTTTCATCGTTTCCCAATCGGACGTGCTGCCCATAATAATCGAAACGAGCGGATTTTGGATTTTGGATTTTGGATTTTGGATTTTGGATTTTGTCATTTGCTTACAAAATAAAAAAGATGCGCGGC
>JBBRVS010000197.1:0-10711 GCA_038246645.1 Pyrinomonadales bacterium | reverse complement strand
GAGCGAGGCGGATAAGCGGTTTGCACCGAGGGCGGTTCGTTTGATTGATTCGGCTGAAACACCTGTGTCGGCGGCAAGACAGTCGGCTGGGTTTGCATATTTTGAGAGATTGTTTCGCCGCAGCTGACGCAAAACGAATTTTCATTATCATTAACCGCGTTGCAAGATGGACAATTCATAATTTTCTCCAAAATTATTTAGTAGTTTTTACAATCTCTCAAGCGTTTGGAGCGCACGCGCTTTGCAGGCAAAGAAACCGCCTAAAGGCGGGACTCCAAACGCTTGTCAAAAATTTACATATTCGGAATCCAAAATTTATGACCGCCGGATGAAACAGATTTTAAACCTAATTTCGGCAATTCTTCTTCCGCAACGCCGATAAACGTAAAATGCGGCAGATCGCTCTGCACGGTTTGAAACCAACCGTTTTTTGCCAGAATGTCTCTAACTCGTTTATCACCAAACTGTTGAACATCCAGAGCGAGCATAAAAATATGCTGCGATGCGCCGGGCGCGGCGACCGAATAAAGAATTGATTTATCAAATGCGGTGCTGAAATAAAACCCCGTATCTTCCCACTGCAAAACCTGCGCGACCTGTTCGGCAATCGGGAGTTTTTTTGCTGATTCGGCTTCCGCGCGTGAAATTTTTCCGCGTTTTGTCCAGTAACTGAGCGCGGGGAAAAATCTCGAATTCCAAAGTCTGTAAGTGTCTTCAAACGAACGGCTTCCGGCAATCGAACCGCCGCGCGGCGTTATTTTCAAACCTTTTTTCGCGGCTTCTTCGCGCGCCTTTTGCAGAGCTTCCATCGCCGGTTTTTGCAGCGTTATCTCAGTTCCGCCGATATTTTCCGTCTGCGGATTTGCGCCCGATTGAAAAACCGAAACCTGTGCGTCATCTTCAAAGATACATTTCGCGGGCAGTTTTCCGCCGTTGTTGGAAACAAAGATCGCGCCGTAATCGGCAAACACGCGTCTTGCCGCGCCATTGGTTTCAATCGGGCAAATTTGCGAGAGTTTTATTTTATAAGTTTTATTGAGTTTTGCCTCAATAAATTCGATGAAATTCGGCGTTTCAATCGCGGTTTTCTGGGCTGCTGTTTGATTTATTCCGGTGAATAAAATCAGCACCATAAAGATAAATTTTAGCTTGAAAATATTTTTCATAAAAGTTTATTTTGTGTCGAAATTATAACTATTTCGCGCTGAAATACAAATTAAAAGAATTAAAAATAGTAACGCCGACCGTCACGGCGGCTGTCCTGAGTGCGTCCCGCGCTCAGGTTTCGTTCAAGTTTATAGAAACTTAATCAGACGAGAGTGGCGGCAAGATGCCACCGGGACCGCCGCCGGGACGGTCGGCGTTACATTCGCTTCACATTCAAATTTTTCCTACAATAAAGTAATATAAACCAAAAAAACAATGCAAAAAATAGAAAATTATATAAACGGAAAACTCGTCGCGCCCGAATCGGGAAATTATCTCGATAATTTCAATCCGGCAACGGGCGAAATCTATTCTTTGATTCCGGATTCGGACGAACGGGATGTCGAAAAAGCGGTCGAAGCGGCAAAAAAAGCTTTTCCCGTTTGGTCGAAAATGTCGGCGGAAGCGCGGCACGACTATTTGATGCGCGTTTCTTCGCTGATTGAAAGAGATTTGGATTTATTGGCGGAAGCCGAAAGCATTGATAACGGCAAGCCGAAAACTCTGGCAAAAACGGTTGATATTCCGCGCGCGGTTTCCAATTTCAAATTTTACGCGACCGCCGCGATGCATACTTCGAGTGAATCGCACGAAACCGTCGGGCAAGCGATAAATTATACTCTGCGCCAGCCACTCGGCGTGGTCGGCTGCATTTCGCCGTGGAATCTGCCGCTTTATTTATTCAGCTGGAAAATCGCGCCCGCGCTCGCCGCCGGATGCACGGTTGTTGCCAAACCTTCGGAAATTACGCCGATGACCGCTTATTTGCTTTCAAAACTTTGTATTGAAGCGGAAATGCCCGAAGGGGTTTTAAATATCGTTCACGGTTCAGGCACAAAAACGGGCGCGGCAATTGTTCAAAATAAAGACGTAAAAGCGATTTCGTTCACCGGCGGAACGGCAACCGGCGAATGGATTGCGCGGGAAGCCGCGCCGCGTTTTAAAAAACTTTCTCTCGAACTCGGCGGGAAAAACCCGAACATAATTTTCGCCGATTGCGATTATCAAGAAATGCTCGAAACAACCGTTCGTTCGTCATTTTCAAATCAAGGGCAGATCTGCCTGTGCGGTTCGCGCATCTTCGTCGAACGTCCGATCTATGAAAAATTCAAGACGGATTTCGTCGAAAAAGTTAAAAATTTGAAAATCGGCGATCCTTTAGATGAATCAACAAATATCGGCGCGGTCGTTTCAGGGCAGCATCTCGAAAAAGTTCTTTCCTACATCGAATTAGCCAAAGAAGAAGGCGGCGCAATTCTAACGGGCGGAAACTCTGTAAAACTTGAAGGACGATGCGAAAACGGATATTTTATCGAACCGACGGTCATCGAAAATCTTGCGTTTGACTGCCGGACGAATCAAGAAGAAATCTTTGGCGCGGTCGTTTCGATTCAGCCGTTCGACACGGAAGAAGAAGTCTTAAATTATGCAAATTCGGTGCGTTACGGTTTATCGGCGACGGTTTGGACGGAAAACTTGAGCCGCGCACATCGAATGGCGGAAAAGATCGAATCGGGAATCGTCTGGATAAACTGCTGGCTTTTAAGAGATTTGCGAACGCCTTTCGGCGGCGTAAAAGATTCCGGCGTGGGACGCGAAGGCGGTTTTGAAGCGTTAAGATTTTTTACGGAAGAGAAAAATGTTTGTGTAAAAATAAGTCAGTAGCGTTGAGGTGCTAAGTCAGTAGCGTCGGCGTGAGCCGATGCGTTCAAGTTATGTGGAACGATACTGAAATCCCATTAGCTTATTTAATCACGTTTCGCGGTTATGGTACTTGGCTGCACGGGGACGAGCGCGGTTCGATTGACCGTTTTCATAATCAACATAAATCGGCATATCGTGAGCCGAATCAGAGATTACATAATTTTAATGCTAAACTTCTACAGACCAAACCTGTTAAGTTAAATGCCGCCGAAAGGCAAGCGGTAGAGCTTGCCATTCGGGAAGTTTGCGACTATCGAAATTGGCTTTTGCGGGCAATAAATATTCGGACAAACCACGTTCATACTGTTGTTTCGATTGGCGATGCAAACCCGAGCAAAGTACTGAATAGTTTTAAGGCGTATAGCACGAGAAAACTGCGGGAAGATAATCTTTGGAAATTTGAACACAGTCCATGGGCAGGGCGCGGAAGCAAAAGACGTTTATGGAATGAACGGAGCATCGAGATTGCGGTGGATTATGTGATTAACGGTCAAGGCGATGAATTGCCGGATTTTGATTGAAAGACGCATCGGCTCACGCCGACGCTACTGACTTGGCGCATCGGCTCACGCCGACGCTACTGACCGGCTCCCCTCGATGATACTAAAATAATGAGATTTGACGGAAGATCAACACGCTTTTATGAACGGACAAAGCTGGAAGTTCCGGTCGAGATTACTTATTTCGGGAGCGAAGATACGGCTTGGACGGAAAATACTCTGACCGAGGAATTGACGATCTGCGGCGCGGGGTTTACTTTGTCGCGCCCTGTTTATCCGAAACATCTGATAAAACTTCGGCTCGCGATGCCGAAAAATCTGCGTCTTTTTGATTTCGGAAAGGAAATTTACGAAGTTTGGGGCATTATCAGTTCCGTGCAGATCGTTCGGACGGAAAATCCGCAACAAGTGCGTTTTAAGATCGGCACGGCATTGATCGGCGCAAATCCGCCGCCGGGTTTTCTGCGCGATCCGGCGACTTTGTATGATCTGAATCCGGTTTTGCGAAGACAGGGTTTTTGGAATTTCCGCGAACTCCCGCGCAACCGAGGTCGTTTTGCCCGCGCTTTGACCAACCGAAGAAAACTTAAGAATATCGTAATTTTTGAAACGATCAATAATTACGGGCAAATCGTCGAATCCGTCAGAGCCGAAACGGCAGACATCAGCGAAGGCGGAATGGCTTTAACTGCAAAACTTACAAAAGGCTGCACGGAATATGTGATAATCAGATCAAAAGATGAACCGATCTCTCTGCTTGCCAAAGTCCATCACGCGCACGCTTTGGACGAAGAGGGAAATTTGAAAATTCATCTGGAATTTATCAGCGGAGAATGGATAATTTGAGGACAAACTTTTCAAAATGATTTAAGAGAATCAGGAGAAATTATTTTTATGAGTCAGGAAACACAAGCCGTCAGAATCGAAACAGGCGAAGAAGTGGCGTTTGAATTAATGAAATTCATCGCCGAAAAAGAAAATAAACAATTAGCACAGGAAGAGATAAGAGATTATTATCTGGATTTGTTCGTCGAATGCGCCGGCGCGGTTTATAACGGCGAACGGGCGGCGGAATAATTTTATAAATCCCGTAAAGAAATTCTATTGAAAGTCTTAAGCAAAATTAAAATTCTTTTTGTTTTCGCGCTCGTGGTTTTTTGTGCTTGCGGAGATCGCGAAGGCGCAAACGGCGCGGAAACTTTGACGGTTTCGGCGGCGATTTCATTAAAAGATGCGTTTGATGAAATCGGAAGAGAATTTTATACAAAAACGGGAAAAAAAATAGATTTCAATTACGGCGCGTCCGGCACATTGCAAAGGCAGATCGAAACGGGTGCGCCGGTTGATATTTTTGCCAGCGCGGGCGAAAAACAAATGGACGAGCTTGCGGCGAAAAATTTGATTGATAATGCCAGCCGTAAGGATTTTGCGCGAAACTCGCTTGTTTTAATCGTACCGAAAAATAGCGGCTCTACTTTATCGGGTTTTGAAATTCTCGCCCGACCTGAAATAAAAAAAATCGCCGTCGGCAATCCGAAAACCGTTCCGGCGGGACTATATGCGGATGAGGTTTTTGAAAGATTGAATCTGAAAAAAGATTTGCGGAATAAATTGATTTTTGCCGAAAATGTGCGGCAGGTTCTCGATTACGTGGCTCGCGGCGAAGTTGATTCGGGAATTGTTTATATGACGGATGCGAGCGTTGCCGACGACAAAGTTGATGTCGTCGCGACCGCACCGGAAAATTCGCATTCGCCGATTCTTTATCCCATTGCGCTTATCAAAAACGGAGAGCAAAAACAGAGCGCGAAGGAATTTTTAGATTTTGTGATGAGCGTTGAAGGTCAGCAAATCTTGCAAAAATACGGATTTCGAGGCGCGGCGGAAAAATGATCTGGTCGGCTCTGCAAATATCTTTTCTCGTCGTTTTTTTCGCCACGATAATCGTCGGCGTTCTCGGTTTGGCGTTGGCTTTTCTGCTTGCCAAGCGCGATTTTCGCGGCAGGGAATTGCTTGATGCAATTTTGACGATGCCGCTCGTTTTGCCGCCGACGGTGACGGGCTATTATTTGATCGTGCTTCTGGGCAGAAACGGTTTGATCGGCAGCTTTATTTATGATCTGACGGGTTTTACATTCGTTTTTACGTGGCAGGGCGCGGTCATTGCCGCCGTCATCGTTTCGCTGCCGCTGATGATTCGCGCGTCAAGAGCGAGCATCGAATCGGTCAATCCGAATTATGAAATCGCGTCTTACACGCTCGGAAAAAGCGAACTCGAAACATTTTTTCGCGTTACATTGCCGCTCGCAAGGCGCGGAATTATCGCGGGTTTGATTTTGAGTTTTGCGCGTGCGCTCGGCGAATTCGGCGCGACCTTGATGATCGCCGGAAATATTCCGGGCAAAACGCAGACGATGCCGCTTGCCATTTACGAAGCGGTCGCCTCCGGCGATGACAAAAACGCGCAAATTTTAGCATTAATTTTAACGGCAATCTCGATTCTCGCGGTTTATCTGACCAATAAGATCAGCCGCTCGAAAGTTTACGGTTGAAAAAAACAATCAGTATAGTGAGCGGTAGCGAACACCTTGATTACATTAAATCCTTTGATAAACAAAGGCACTCAC
Source organism: Pyrinomonadales bacterium (assembly GCA_038246645.1). Taxonomy (GTDB): domain Bacteria; phylum Acidobacteriota; class Blastocatellia; order Pyrinomonadales; family Pyrinomonadaceae; genus JAHCHG01. Next base: position 4,674 of record JBBRVS010000197.1, on the reverse strand, counting down.
TACCGTTCGTTATACTGATTTTTTACTACAATTTTAATGCTGAGTTTTAAGATCAAAAAGAGTTTCATCAAAAAAGGAAACGAAGAATTTTCGCTCGACGCGGAATTTTCAGCAAACGCCGGAATCACGGTTTTAGCGGGCGCGTCCGGCGCGGGGAAAACGACCGTTCTGCGTCTGATCGCCGGAATTTTAACGCCCGATGAAGGAGTTATAAAACTCGATAACGAAACTTTTTTCGATTCGAAAAATAAAATAAATCTTTCGATTCAAGCGCGACGAGTCGGTTTTGTTTTTCAGGATTACGCGCTTTTTCCGCATCTGACCGCCGAAAAAAATATCGCTTACGGCGCGAAGCTCGAAGGCAAAACGGCAAAACTCGAAAAGGCGCGTGAAATGCTCGCACTTTTTCGCATCGAACATCTAAAAAACAGAATTCCGGCGGAAATGTCCGGCGGCGAACAGCAGAGAACCGCGCTGGCACGAGCTTTGGCAAGCGAGCCGCGCATTGTTTTGCTTGATGAACCTTTGTCGGCAGTTGATGTCGAAACCCGCGCACGACTTCTTGACGAAATCGAACTCGCCCAAACCAGCGCGAAAATCCCGTTTATTTACGTAACTCACAATGAAGCCGAAGCAACAAGACTCGGATCGAGACGCATCACACTCAGACACGGCAAGATCATCAATAATGAAGTTTTGGAAACGAACGCGTCTTTGGTTTAGCTCAAACTACTGTGATATTTTTAGAAACGGGAATTTTTTTCCTAGAGATTATCGCCGTTTTCGCTCATATTCAAAAATTTATGTTGTGTTGTTAAAATTTTATCAAAAGAGAAGATTAAATTCGCTTCGGTTTGAATTTTAAGGAATTAAAAAATGAAAGTTGATATGTCGCCGAAAGCTGTAAAAGGCAGACTAAAATTAGTTTCCGATCTATGGCGTTTGAGCATTTCGCTGGAAAAAGCAAAAAAGGAAACCGATTCAAGAAGAAAAGCTGTCAAGAATTTACCAACGGAGAAAATAAATGAAAAGATTTTACTCAAAATTTAGAATTGCCTTGATAACATTTGCATTAGGATCAGCAAGCGTTTTTATGTTTCAAGGGGCATTATATTCAGATGCGGCTTCTGTTGATTTGCCGCACACCAATTCCGGCGAAATCATAGTTGTATTTCCAAGATACGAACATGAAATGCCTAAGGGCGTTGGCGGCGGCGCAGGTAGTGGAATGCCCGAAGAATCTAAACCTTAAAAAAGCTAAAAGAAAAAAATAAATCTTATTGAATAAATGAAAACATCGAAACAAAAAACACGTCTGCGCGAGCTTTCCGAAGAGTTTGAACGCCTTGAACGCAAACTAAAACTCGGCGGCGGCGCGGAGAAAATCGAGAAAACTCACAGATTTGTGCTAGAATTTTTGCGGGAGAAGTAAAGTTATGAACAGCATTTTAGTTGATGAACAAATTTCGCCCAAAGAAGCCGAAGAAATAAAGGCGGAAGTCCATAAAATTTTTGAAGAAGTTAAACGAAACAAAGAAAAAATGGATAACGACCAAAGAGTTATTGAGAGAATGAAAACCCGCACTCGCGTTATTCTCGACCAACTCGAAAAAGCCGCCTAAAGTGTTTTATAGTGGAAACCATAAATCCAACACATATTGCAGCATTTTCACAATGTCCGTATAAGGCGTATTTGTTGTTTAATTCAAGTGCTGAATTTGAGTATTCTGAATACGAAAATATGCTTGAATCTAATCGGCAAAAAACTGTTTCTTTACACTTACAAAAGTTTCCGAATACTCAAGATTACCAAATTGGAATTTTCAAAAAAGGCTTTGAGAGTCTTAAAAATGTTGAAATCAATCTCAATGAATTTCAGTTTTCGTGTGAATTTCTCGTTAAAAGAGAAGGGAAATCAGCATTTGGAAAGCTCTATTATGAGCCAACAGTTTTTATTGGAACAACCAAAATTTCAATAGAAAACAAACTTGAGTTGGCATTTTTAGGTGTATTACTCGAACAAATTCAAAAGAACTTTCCCGCAAAAGGTTTAATAGTCAATAAAAATGGTTTGCAACAGAGCGTTGAGATTAGCAGATTCAAAAAGCAAATTAAAACAATTATCTTTGAAATTCAAGAGTTTGATAAAACTCCGCCGAAACTGATTTTGAATAAGCATTGTTCAGCTTGTCAGTTTCAAAAACATTGCAGAGAACAAGCGATTAAAGAAGATAATTTGAGTTTATTAAATCGCGTAACCGGGAAACAAATAAGTAAACTCGAAAAAAAAGGGATTTTTACCGTCAAACAACTTTCGTTTATTTACAAGCCCAGAAGAAAAGGCAAGCGAACAAAAAATCCACCAAGTCTTTATAAACCTGAATTGCAGGCTTTAGCGATTCGCACTGAAAAAATATACATTCAAAAATTGCCAAGTTTTGAAAGAAAACAGGTCGAGATATTTTTGGATATTGAAGGCTTGCCTGATGACAGTTTTTATTATCTGTTTGGTTTTTTGATAGTTGAGGACAATATCCAAACCTACAAACAATTTTGGGCTGATACGCCGAAAGACGAAGAAGAAATTTGGCGAGAAGCAATTCGGTTAATAGAATCATTTCCCGAAAGTCCGATTTTTCACTATGGAAGTTTTGAGCCGTCAACTTTTGAAAAATTGTCAAAACGCTATCAAACTAATATCGAAGCCATCAAAAATCGGTTCGTAAATGTCAACACTTTTATTTACGGAAAAATTTATTTTCCAACCTATTCCAACGGTTTGAAAGATTTAGGGGCATTTTTAGGCGTAAAATGGACAAACGAAAAAGCGTCGGGATTGCAAAGCATAGTTTGGCGAAACCGTTGGGAAGAAGGGCAAGAAAGCTACAAAAATGAATTATTGACCTACAACCGAGAAGATTGTCTAGCTTTGAAGATTTTGACTGATGAATTAACTCGAATACAAACAACGGCTTCCGCTTCAAATGATGTAGATTTTGTCAATGAACCAAAAAAGTTAGCCTCAGAAATCGGCGAAAGAATTCACAATCAGTTTAATTCTATTCTTAATTTTGCACACTTTGACTATGACAAAAAGAAGATAAATTTTAACCAAGAATCTGAAAAACAGCCTAAGCAAAAACGAATTGGAGTTACATTCAAACCCTCCAAAATCACGAAAAGAGTAGTTTTACCTCCCCAAGAATTTTGTAACATACATACGGAGGGAAAACTTGTCCAAACCACAAAAGAAGTTAGAAAAATAATCGCTGATATTAATTTTTCTGAAAATGGAGTGCGAAAAAGTGTAATCGAATATGTAAGTGTTAAAAGTTATTGCAAACTTTGTAAAAGAACAAAAGGAAACGATTTTTTCAAAGGACACAGCATCTACGGACACAATCTTAAAGCGTGGATATTGTATCAACGAATTGCCTTACAACTTTCATATTATAAAGTTGAAGAAAGTTTAGAAGCCCTCTTTGGCAAAGATGTAAGTTGTTCAAGCAGTTATGGAAATTTCACAATGTATATGAGTAATTTTCATATTGAAACCGAAAATAAAATAATCTCAAAACTTCTTGAAAGCCCTTCAATACACGCAGACGAAACAACAATCAATATTCGCGGAGTGAACCAATATGTTTGGGTTTTTACAACTGATAAACATGTGGTGTTTAGGCTTTCCCCCAATAGAGAGGCAACTTTAGCTCAAGAATTTTTAAAAGATTACCAAGGTGTTGTAATTTCAGATTTTTTTCCAGCTTATGATAGCCTTGATTGTCCACAGCAAAAATGTTGGGTGCATTTGATTAGAGATTTAAATAATGGTTTATGGAATTCACCGTTTGATAAAGAGTTTGAAAACTTCGTTTCTGAAGTTCGCAATTTGATTGTCCCAATAATTCAATCAGTTCATAAATACGGACTGAAAAAACGGCATTTAGCAAAACATCAAAAGCAAGTTGACAGGTTTTATCGGAAGCATATTAACAATAAATTCTATAAATCAGAAAACTGCAATCTCTTCCAAAAACGCTTTATCCGTTATCAAGTAAGCCTTTTTAATTTTATCAATCACAACGGTGTAAATTGGCAAAATAATACAGCAGAAAGAGCGTTAAGGCATATTTGCACACAAAGAAAAATATCAGGCACTTTTTTTGAAAGTCTCGCACCACACTATTTAAGATTAGTAGGAATTATGCAAACCTGTCGTTTCCAAGGGAAATCATTTTGGAAGTTTTTGCTTTCCAAAGAAAAAGATATTGACCAATTTGGTAAGAGGAAAAGAAAATCTTAATTAAAAAAGATCAATCCAAATTAATTGAATAAAGTTAGCTAAATGAAAACAACCGAAAAACAAACCAGACTCCGCGAATTGACCGATGAATTTTTACGTCTTGAACGCAAACTAAAACTCGGCGGCGGCGCGGAGAAAATTGAAAAGATTCACTCGCAGGGGAAATTGACTGCGCGGGAACGCGTTGATCTGCTCTTTGATACGGACGTTTATCAACAGGAAATCGGTCTGCTCGTCGCTTACGACGAATATAACGGACAAGCACCGGCGGCGGCGGTTGTTACATCAATCGGCAAAATTCACGGGCGCGAAGCGGTTGTTGTTGCCAACGATGCGACGATCAAAGCGGGCGCGTGGTATCCCGAAACGAT
>JBBRVS010000196.1:0-10839 GCA_038246645.1 Pyrinomonadales bacterium | reverse complement strand
CCGTCCTTGCGCCGCGAAGAAGAAATTTTTGAAATTTACCGCGAAAGATTCGACAGCGAAATTACAAAAACGGTTTTGGAAAAAGCCGACAATTTGATCGAAGGAAAGTTCGATTTGCTCGGATACCGACAACTTGATTTCGGCAATCCGGTTGACTGGCACTTTGAACCGGTTTCGGGAAAACGCTCGCCGCTCAAACACTGGAAACAATTTGACGAACTTTCGACCGACGAAACCGGCGACAAAAAAATTCTCTGGGAACTCAACCGGCATCAGCATTTTTTCACGCTCGGCATCGCTTACGGTTTGACCGAAGATGAAAAATACGCGGAAACTTTTGCCGCGCATCTCGATTCGTGGATGGAGGCGAATCCGCCCGGAATGGGCATTAATTGGTTGAGCAGTCTGGAAGTCGCCTTTCGCCTGATGTCGTGGATTTGGGCGTTTAATTTATTTCGAACGTCAAAACATCTGACTCCCGAATTATTTCAAAAAGCCTTGAAGTTTCTGCATTTGCACGGCAGACATATCGAAAAATATCTTTCGACATATTTTAGTCCGAACACGCATCTGACGGGCGAAGCTCTCGGACTTTATTATCTCGGCACGCAGTTTCCGTTTTTCAAACGCGCCGCCCATTGGCGCAAGCTCGGCGAGGAAATTCTGTTTGCCGAACTCGACCGGCAGATTTTGCCCGACGGCGGATATTTTGAGCAGACGACCTGGTATCATCGCTACACGACCGATTTCTACACGCAATTTTTGATTCTGAAAACTTTGAACAACGGAAAGCCGCCGAAGTATTTAAAGGAAAAATTAACCAAAAAACTGCAATCGCTGTTTAATTTCCTAATGTATCTGACGCGCCCCGACGGAACTGTTCCGCTGATCGGTGATGACGACGGCGGGCAGTGTCTGCCGCACGGAAATGCCCGCGATGATGATTTTCGGGCGTGTCTTTCAAACGGCGCGGTGCTTTTGGGGCGCAGCGATTATAAATTTGTCGCCGGAGATTTTTTTGAAGAAACGCTCTGGCTGTTCGGCATTGACGGATTGGAAAGATTCGACCGGATCGAAGCCAAACAGCCCGAACAAAAATCCTTTGCCTTTCCCGACAGCGGTTATTTCGTGATGCGCGACGGTTGGGGCGAAACGGACAATTATCTGCTGGTGGATTGCGGCGAACTCGGCTATCAAAACGGCGGACACGGACACGCCGACGCGCTGGCGATTGATCTGGCGGTTGGCGGCGCGTCGCTTTTATCTGATGCCGGAACTTATACGTATCACGAATCGGAAGTTTTAAGAAACCGATTTCGCACTACGGAAGCGCATAATACTTTGATGATTGACGGAAAATCGCAATCCGAGCCGAGCGGAAAATTCAGTTGGACGACAAAAGCCGAGGCAAAATTGAAAAAATGGATTTGTCAGCCGCGCTTCGATTTTTTTGAAGGTTCGCACAACGGTTATCAAAGGCTGAAAAAATCGCCGGCAAATCATACGCGAAGCATTCTTTTCCTGAAAAATGATTATTGGATAATGCGCGATTTTGTAAAAACCTCGGGCGAACACGAATACGGCTTAAATTTTCATTTTAACAGCGAAACATATCCCAAAATTGAAAATGCGGCTGGCGGCGAAACGTGCGTTCATAAATTTTCCGCATACGGTGTCGGGCTGCGGCTTTTTACCTTCGGCGATAACGGCAAATGGCGCAGCAAAAAAACGTATCTTTCAAAAAAATACGGGACACAAAGCGAATCGAAATTGATGCAGTTTGATTCCGTCGGCAGAGGAGTTCAGGAATTTTTTACTTTTTTCTTGCCGGCTGAAGGCGATTTTGCCAAACCCGAAGTCTTTGAAACCGATGTCATAAACGGACGCGCTTTTGTCATAAAATATCGTGATTACATAGATTTACTCGTTTTCAGCGACGGCGAACAAATCGTCCGCACCGAAATTTTTAATACGAATTTTCGTTTCCTTTGGGCGCGTCTGAGCGCAGAAGATTCCTTGCCGGAAGAATTCGTTTTAGTCGGCGGAAAACATTTTTCGCTCAATGGCAGGGAAATCTTAAATCATCCGAAAAAATTGGACTTTGCCATCGCCAGACGTTTCGGCAATCAGCTGAACGTGCGAACTTCGGAAACTGTTCTGAGCGTTTCTCTGCCTGACTGAAACTTCCAAATCCTCTGAAATTTCATCAATGAAACCAAACATTTTGCAACTGATCGGAAGTTTTCATCAAGGCGGTTCGGAACGCCAAGCCGTGCAATTGACACGGCTTTTGCATGAGGAGCAAACCTATAACGTTTTTACCGCGGCATTGAGCGACGAGGGCGTTCTGCGCGGAGAAATCGAGGATTTAGGCTTTACGGAAATTCCGGAATTTAAGTTAAACAGCTTTTTCGATCTGAATTTTATCAAACAAGTGCGAAAGTGCGCGAAATTTATCCGCGAAAACAAGATCGAAATTGTTCAGACGCACGATTTCTATACAAATATTTTCGGAATGTCGGCGGCTTTTTTAGCGCGGGTTCCGGTGAGAATCGCCGCCAAACGCGAAACCGGCGGAATGCGCGGCAAAGCGCAGATAATCATTGAAAGACAAGCATTTAGAGCGGCAAATGCGATTGTTGCCAATTCGCAAGCGGTTAAAAATTATTTGATTAATGAAGGCGTTTCCGAAAAAAAGATCGAAGTAATTTACAATGGTCTCGATTTAGAAAGACTCACGCCGAAAATGACAAATCGCCGCGAGATTTGCGAAATGCTCGGTTTGCCGAACGATGAAAAAATAAAATTTATCACGCTCGTTGCCAATTTGCGCCACGAGGTAAAAAATCAGCCGATGTTTCTGCGCGTCGCCCGAAAGGTTTTGCAAAAACACCCGGACGCGCATTTCATACTCGCCGGAGAAGGCGAATTAAAGAAAACTCTGGAAAATCTGGCAAAGGATTTGAAAATCGAAGAAAACACGCATTTTATCGGGCGTTGCGTGCATATTCCCGAACTTTTGTTTGTTTCCGAAATCTGTACTCTGACATCCGTTGCCGAGGGCTTTTCCAATTCGATTCTGGAATATATGGCGGCGGGAAAACCCGTCGTCGCAACCGATGTCGGCGGCGCAAGCGAAGCGATTATCAAGGGCGAAACGGGATTTTTAGTTGCATCGGACGATGACGAAAATCTGGCAAATCGGTTGATCGAACTTTTGAGCGACACGGAAAAAGCGCAAAATTTCGGCAGAAAAGGCAGAAAAATCGTCGAAGAAAAATTTTCGCTTGCGGCGCAGCTTTCTAAAACTCTGAAATTATATGATTCATTCCGCTAAGTGTTGCTCAACTTCGTGTAAATCGTTTAGAATAAAATAGTATCTCGGCTCACCCGCCATTTTTACATCACGTTAATAAAATCAAAAAAATATGAAACAAGTTATTCGCAAAGGTTTAAAGGAAATTATTGTTGACGAAGTTGCCGATCCGATGCCCGCGTCAAATCACGTTCTGGTCAGTCCGTTTTATTCGCTTATTTCGAGCGGCACGGAAACCGCCGATATTCATACCGAAAGTATTGTCAAGGAAGTCGCTGATAATCCGTCGCATCTGCAAACGGTCTGGAACGTGATGATGAAAACCGATCCGGTCAGCACTTTTCACGAAATTCGCGCCAAATTTAAAGATTACGCGGTTCTGGGTTATTCGGGCGCGGGAATAATTATTGACAAGGACGAAAAGGTAACTGATCTAAATATCGGTCAGCGCGTCGCTTACGGCGGCGAGGGCACCGGACACGGCGAAACGATCAATGTCGGGCGCAATTTGATTGCCCGCGTTCCCGATGAAGTTTCTTTTCAGGAAGCGTGTTTTACGACGCTCGGCGCGATTGCGATGAATTCCGTACGGCTTTCGGAAATCAACATCGGCGATACGGTCGCGGTGATCGGTCTGGGTTTGATCGGGCAGCTCGTTTCGCAGCTGGTCAGATGTCAGGGCGGCGTGGTAATTGCCATTGATCTGGATAAATCAAGGGTTGATCTGGCAAAGGAAACCGGTGCGGATTACGGTCTGATCGCCGGCGGCACGACTGTTTCGGAAGTTAAAGCCTTGACGAACGGGCGCGGCGCGGATTGCGTCATCGTCGCGGCGGCTTCAAAATCTCCGAAACCTCTGCAGGACGGAGTTTCGATGGCAGGCGACAGAGGACGCGTGGTGATGGTCGGCGCGTGTCCGATCGAGATTCCGCGAGCCGAAATGTATGTCAAGGAACTGAGTTTTATGGTTTCAAGGGCATATGGTCCGGGAAGTTATGATCCGAGTTACGAAAAACAGGGAATTGATTACCCGATTTCTTACGTGCGCTGGACGGAAAATCGCAATATGGAAGAATTTCTGCGGCTGATGGCGGTCGGCAGAGTTAATGTCAAACCGCTGATTTCGCACGAATTCGCGCTCGAAGAAGCACCAAAAGCCTACGATCTGATTATGGGCGAAAGCGGCAGTTCGACTTTGGCGGTCGTTCTGAAATATCCGGTCAATGAATCGGAAAACGCGATTGAATCATTTAAACCGACGCGCAAAATCATCGTTAATTCCGCGCCCGTTCAGAAAGACGAGATAAAATTCGGTCTCGTCGGTGCGGGAAATCTGGCAAAATGGGCGCATCTTCCGGCGATCAATAAAATTCCGGGCGCAAATCTGCACGCCGTCTATTCAAATCGCGGAGCGCAGGGAAAATCCTACGCGATGCGTTTCGGTGCGAAATACAGCACTTCCGATTACGAGCAGCTTTTGAATGACGCGGACGTTGACGTAATTTTGATTTCGAGCCGCCATAAAGAACACGCGCAACAGGCGATTGACGCGCTCAACGCCGGAAAGCACGTTTTTATCGAAAAACCGATGGCAATTACGATCGAAGAATGTCAGGCGATCTACAGAGCCGTGCGGGAAAACGGCAAGCGTCTGATGGTCGGATTTAATCGCCGGTTTGCGCCGTATTACGTTGAAATGAAACGCGAGATCGCCAAGCGGAATTCTCCGATGGTCATTTCAACGCGGATGAATTCGCCGGGCATCGAAAACGGCTGGGCGGCGGAAAAAGCGCAGGGCGGAGTCGTTCTGGGCGAAGGCTGTCATTTTATTGATTTAATGTACTGGATGCTGGAGAGCGAACCCGTTTCGGTTTCGGCTTACGGTTTCGGCGAACATAATGTCGCGGCGACGCTCAAATTTGCCGACGGCTCAATCGGTAATTTTATTTACACGGTCGTCGGCAGTGAATCTTCGGGCGGCGAAATGGTCGAAGTTTTCGCACCGGGCGTAAATGTTTTGAGCGAAGATTTCAAACGCATTGTAATTAAGAAAAAGAAACGCGAGGCGCGCAGCAAATTTTTTGCCGCCAAAGGCTACACGGCACAACTCGAATCTTTTGTCAGAAGTCTGAAAAACGGCGCGGAAACCGAAATTACGGCGATTGACGGAACGCGTGCGACTCTCGGCTGTTTGCTGATTCTGGAATCGGTGCGAACCGGCGAAGCAAAGGAATTTAATCTTAACGAAATTTTAACCGATTAGGTCAAAACTATTCATCAATTATTTGTAAGTTTTGTTTTATCTATCAGTTATCATCTGTAATCTTTAATCTATTCCGCAAGTAAAAAAACATCCGAAATAGCTGATAGATAATAGCTGATAACTGATAGATTGATTGAATGATTTTTCAGTCTTTTTAGCACAAAGCATAGATCTAATCAGTTATACGAAATTTTAATTTAAGCAAAAATGCACGTTTTACAACTCGGACCTTATCCGCCGCCCGAAGGCGGGATTCATCGCAATATGCTGGCGATTCGGGAAGAATTGTTAAAAAACGGACATCTGTGTTCGATCATTGCGACGGCAAAAAGTTCTAAAATTACGCCCGAACCGAATGTTTATCATCCGCGAACGCCGAAAGATTTAATCAAACTGCTGAAGAATTTGAAATACGATGTTTTGCACGTACACGTCGGCGGAGAACTTCCGCTGCGCGTGCTGGCTTTTCTGGCAGTCTGCGCTTTTTTCGGACGCGGCAGAAGCATTTTGACCTTTCATTCGGGCGGTTATGCGCTTGAAAATGTCGAAGCGGCGAGCCGCTTTTCACGCGACGGATTAGTTTTTCGGATGTTCCGAAAAATAATCGTCGTCAATCCGCTGATGATCGAAATGTTCGAGAAATTCGGCGTAAAACGGGAAAAAATTCATCTGATTTATCCTTTCGTTCTGCAAAATCCCGATAAATCGGTCGAAATTCCGCAAACGCTGAAAGATTTTGCCGAACAGCATTCACCGTTTTTGCTGACGGTTTGTCTTTTGGAAGATACATACGATCTGTTTATGCAGATTGATGCGTTGGAAAAGGTTCTGGAAAAATTGCCCGCTGCCGGTTTAATGATCGTCGGTTCGGGAAGTCTGGAAAACGATTTGACACAGGCGATTGCCGAAAAACCTTACGCCGGACGGATTTTTCTGACGGGCGATGTCGAACATAAAATCACGCTTCATTTAATAAAAAAAGCCGATATTCTCCTGCGGACGACAAAATTCGACGGCGACGCCATTGCCGTCCGCGAAGCCTTATTTTTAGACACGCCCGTCATCGCCACCGACAACGGAATGCGTCCCGAAGGCGTTAATTTAATTCCCATCCGAGACGCGGAATCATTGATTAAAAAGATCAAAGAAATATCCGGCATAAAACATTCGTCAATTGCCGAAAAATCTGATGATAAAAGTAATATCGAAGCAGTTTTGAATATTTACGATGAGGTTATAGAAAAGAGAGGCGGTTAAATTGATTTAACCGCCTCTCTTTTTAGTTTTAACGAACATAAACAGATGGAAGCGGCGTATTCTCTGCTTCTTCACATCCAATTGCTGAAAAGCCTGATGTTGATTGGTGCAAATACCACTTTAGAAAGTAAAAAATAATCAGGTGATTGCTGGATTAGACATCTCGAAAGTTTTTATGTTTCTGCGCGACAAACCGGGTTAAACTTAGCGGCGGAGAGATTTTTAAGTTTTTTGCAAAGCATATCTTATTGCTTTACTTTATTTATTTATGCTACTTTTGCAAGAAGTCCATTATCCATTCCGTGCAGATTTTTCTTTTGTAATAGCGTAAAGGTGATGGCTGATAATTGCTATATAAAATCAGTGTTTCAAAGACTTGATAAATAATGTTGACCTAATCGGTTATAATTAATCTACAGTTGGAAACTTGAATTATAATAAAAGAAATGAAGCATTTAGAAAAACCAATTTGGCAAAAAAAACGTGAGAGCAGAAGAAAGTTTTGGCTTGGGATAATCGGCATTTCTTTACTGATTCCGCTGGTTGTCGGAAGCATTTTTGTTTTTAAGAATGTTTCCTTCGGCGAAACCCTGTCGGTCAACGGCGCAACGATCACCGTAAAAGCGGGCGGCGATTTTCAAGCTGCGCTCGATCGCGCCAAACCGGGCGATACGATTCTTCTGCAAGCCGGCGCGACCTTTAAAGGTGCTTTCAAACTTCCCAACAAAGCCGGAAGCGAATTTATTACGATTCGCACTTCGGCAAGCGATTCGCAATTGCCTCCGGCTGATACGCGCCTCGATCCGAAAAAATACGCCGCCGTTTTGCCGAAAATTATCTCGGATGTCAGAGGCGAACCGGCACTTTTAGCGGTTAATGGAGCGCATCATTACCGCTTTATCGGGGTTGAGTTCGGTCCGACGATTGAAGGGTATTATAATATAATTCAAATCGGTTCGACCGAAGAAAAAAGAATCGAAGATTTGCCGCATCACATTGAATTCGACCGCGTGTTTTTATACGGCGATCCGAAATTCGGACAGCGGCGCGGGATTGCCGCCAACGGGCGTTATCTTAAAATTATCAACAGCCATATTTCAGGCATTGTCCGCGAAGGCGAAGAAAGTCAGGCGATTGCGATGTGGGCGACGGACGGGCATATCGAAATTATTAATAATTATCTCGAAGCCGCTGCCGAGAATATTCTTTTCGGCGGTGCGGAAAATCATTTAAAATTGGTCGCGGGTGATTGCGTCGTGCGCGATAATTGGATGAATAAACCGCTTGAATGGCGCAATACGAAATGGGCGGTCAAAAACTTTCTCGAGATTAAAAGCGGCAGACGCATCAAAATCGAAAACAATTTATTCACGAATAATTGGGCAATGGCGCAGGAAGGTGTGGGAGTTCTTTTTCGCACCGGAATTGACAGCGGACAACAGGCGGTTGTCGAAGATATCGAATTTGTCAATAATATTATGCGTAGCTCAGGAAGCGCAATCAATATTTTCGGCGGTGAAGGTAAAGGCGGCAGAAATCTGACGATTCGCAATAATATGTTTGAAGATATTAGCAAAGAAAAATATGAGGGGCGCGGATTTTTTATGATGTCAACGACATTTGATAATATCGTCATAGAAAATAATACGGCGTTTCACGACGGAGCTATCGGCATTTCTTACGGCGAGCCCGTAACAAAATTTGTTTTTCGTAACAATATCGTTTTCCAAAACGAATACGGCTTTTTCGGTGATGGCGGAACGATAGGCAAGGCGACATTCAACAAATATTTTCCTCAAAGCATAGTTACAAACAACATCATAATCGGCGGCGATGCGGCAACTTACGGTAAGAGCAATTTTTTCCCGACATCCGTAATGCAGATCGGCTTTGCTGATCCGGGCAAAAATGATTACCGTTTGTCCGCCAACAGCCCGTATTTAACAAGAGGTTTTGACGGAAAACAAATCGGCGCAAATCTCGACCCGAAAACGGTCGGCGGAAAATAAATACCAATGGACAACGGACAACGGACAATTGATAATGTAAGAAAACTCTTAAAATGTTTCAATTCCAATGAAGAATGAAATCATTCATATTTAACTTTTTACTTTGCGCGGCGGACATAGATTTTATAGCCCGGATTTTCATAGGCAATTTCATATTCTTCCCGTAAAAGGCGCGGGAAATATTCGTAAAATTCAGGAAAGAAAATTTTTGATTCCTGCCAGGAAAGTTCCGCCCCGCTATCATAAACAATAAATTTCGGTCGTTTGCCCGTATAAAAAGCAAAGCGTCCGTCATCAAAATGATTTTTCGGAAATCCGAGACCGAAACCCAAATCCGAACCGCCCATAATCAAATCGTTTTCGCCGGCGTTTGCTTTTAAGTAATCAATTGTCGGTTGATAAAAATTGCCGTACGTATTTTGTTTGATCCGCAGAGACATTCCGCCGATTCCCAAAAGCAGCAATCCGCTTAAGCCGAGCGCGATCAAAAGACGCGGCAGAAAGTTTTTGCTCCACAGATGATTTATCCAAATCGCCAGCATTATCAGATAAAACGGCATAATGTGGATGATATAATAAGTCTGTTTTTGCCCGTCCATCAAAGCCATCCAGAGAAAATAAATCGTCGTCAGAATAATTAAAGCGCGGTAATTTCGGTTTTGCCGCAATTCCTTCGTCAATAAAACGCCGAGAACGCCGAGCGCATAGCCGACTAAGATCAGACTTTTGAGAAAAATCGGACCGGAATGTCCGCTCGAAGTTGATTGTAGCCCGTAAGCGTGCGGATAGCGTTCGGTAAATTCCCTGATAATGCCGGACAACGGCGAACGAAAACCTCCCATCCGTCCGCTCATTAAAGCGTTATCAATAAATTGGTCTTTAAATGCCTGCGGGTCTTGCAAAACATATAAACCGAATGCCGCACCGCCGATCAAATAAGGAATTAACGCAATACCGAAATGTTTTAATTTGATTTGTTTAAAGTCAAAATAAAGCGTCAGAAAGACAAGCGCGAAAAATGCGAGAATGCCGTTCGGATGAGTCAAGCCGGCGAGAACGACGAGTATCTGACTTAAAAAAATCGCCAATGAAAAGTTTCTTTCGCGCCAGACCAGAAACGCGGCAATTGCCGAAAGTCCGTATGCCGCACAAAGCATATCGGGACGCGCCTGCGAAGCCGTGTCCAAAACCATATAATCGCAGGCGAGCAAAATTAAGGCGAGAAGCGCAATATTTTTATCCCGAGATAATTTCAGAGCAATCAGATAACCCGCCAGAATAAACATCAATCCGGCTAAAATCGAAACCAGACGCATCGAGAAAATGCCAAAGCCGAAGATTTTAAATGAAGCGCGGATTTCAGCAGAAAAAGCGGCATTACCCAATATGTCCGCTGATCAATTCTCGTCAGAGGTGAATGCTCCATTTCCAAAACGGTAGTTCCGAAAAAACCTTCACGGGCGAGATTCAGAGCCGGAGAAGCAAACATTCCATCATCTACCTGCGGACGATTCGTCAGGGAACTTCCGGCAGCGATGACCAGAAAGATGATAATTGATAACAAAATCGCCAGACGATAAGTAAAGTTAGATTGGATAAAGGTTTTCATTTTTGATCGAATTATATCTGTTTTTTAGATGTTATAAGCACCAATGGATAATTAAAAATGGATAATGGATAATGTCAGAAAACTCTTAAATTCTCTTACATCATATCTTAAAATTTTTGCTCACCTGCTTATTAAATTTACACTAAAATCTTTACAACATTCTACAAATCAATTTTGATAAAACCCCGAATAAATCGAATGTTTAGCGAATGCCAATGGCAAAAAAAACGAAAAGCTGAATTCTCAAATGTTAATTGTTCGCGATTTTTAATCAGAACACTAAACTCTACTTAAATGGTTGTACTGGGAATTTAGTGGAAACACCATAATTTAATCACTTCGGGGTGAGGAGACGGAGCGAATGAGATGCGCTAATCGCTTATTT
>JBBRVS010000195.1:0-10842 GCA_038246645.1 Pyrinomonadales bacterium | reverse complement strand
TTTCATAATATCTTAAAACTTTTGCTCACCTGCTTAATAGTCTGTAAACTAAATTTTCGAGTGTTTGGAGTCCTGCCTTTAGGCGGCTTTTTCCGCCGCGCTTCGCTGGCGGATGCCGCGTAAACGCGGGACTCCAAACTTTTTTCAAACGCCTTAAAACTTAATTTACAAACTACTTAACTATCAACTATTCACTGATATTCAGTAAATTACCGATAAAATAGCTGACAGTTAATAGTTAATAGCGAACAGCTTTTGGACAAATTCTCCAAGTTATTTTAACTCGCATCTCAAATTTAATAATTCATAAAGGTTACAATGAATCCGTAGATTTCGCCACAGAGCGATTTAAATTTTCAAACCGTTTTTATTCCGTGTTAATCTATTGATTGAAACTCGTTTTATGAAAAAACTCGCCTTTCTAATTTTTTTGATCTTTGCCGCAAGCGTTTCGGCGCAAAATCCGAATGAGACGCATAAAAAAATTCTCGATCTCGTCGAAAACAGAGATTACAATGCCGCAATTAGCGAACTGCAAAATTTGCGGCAAAGCGACAAAAAAATCTTCGAACTCAATAATTACGATTATTTGCTGGCGCGTCTGGCGGAAAAACAGGGTGATCTTGCCACGGCTTCGGCGAATTTTCAAGCGGTTGTCACGCGCAATTCGGTTTTGACGGAATACGCGCTCTGGCATCTCTCGCAAATTGCGCGTTCTTCGGGAAATCTTTTTTTGGAAAGAATATATTTGCGCGAACTTTTGACGAACGCGCCGGAGAGTTTGATTAACGAAGCCGCGAATGCGCGGATAGCGCGAAACTATTTTGAAAGCAAGGATTACGCGTCGGCAATCGCCGTTTTGCGTTCGGGCAATAATTTCGGCGAAGCAAAAATACTTGGAAATTTATCAAATGATGAAATTTTCGGTAATTTGACGAAAAACGATGCCAAAACGCGGGAAAATCTGGTTTGGCTCGGAAAGGCTTATTTGCAAAGCGGAAAAACGGACGCGGCGCGGGCGGTTTTCAGCAGATTGGTCAGTGAACTTCCGAACGCCGCGCAACCGGATGATTTCGCGCTCGAAGGCGTTCGCGGCTTGGATAAACTCGATGTCGGCATTGCAGAATTCGGAAAAACCGCGCCGCTTCTTTCCGATACCGAACATATCAAACGGGCAACCGTTTATCAATTTAACCGCGATTTTTCTAATGCGCGGCTTCATTTTGAATCTCTGATCGCTCAATTCCCGAAAAATCCGAATGTTCCGATTTCAATGTATCAGATCGGGCGCACTCTGGTTCAAGAAAGAAATTTCAGTCCGGCGACTCTCTGGTTTGAGCGCGTGCAGAGCGAATTTCCCGAAAGCAGCGTTTCGCAGGACGCACTCAATCAAGCGGCATCGGCGTTTGCGCGGGTTAATAAACCGCGTGAATCGGTTTCGCGCTACGAAAAATTGATCGAAAAATATCCGGATGCGGTAATTTCGGAACGCGCCTATTTGAATGTAATTGATGTTTTACGCGATTCGGGCGAAACGACAAATGCTTTGAATTGGGTCAATAAAACACGCGAAAACTTCAAAAACAAACCGCCCGAAGCCGTCGCAATATTCGCTCAGGCGCGAATTCATCTGGCTCAAAAAGACTGGCAAAAAACGCTCGACTCCTTAGATTCCTTGCTTTTGTTGGAAAATTTAGGCGGCACGAATGTATCCGGCGGAACTCAGCGGGAAGAAGTTTTATTTCTAAAAGCTCTTGTTTTAGAACAACTTAGCCGTTTTGATGAAGCAATTGAAACATATCTTTCGATTCCCGACGGACGCAGTTCATATTACGGTTGGCGCACGAGCGAAAGATTGCGAATGTTGGCAAATAACGAAAAAACAGCCGATCTTGTGCGGCAAAAATTTTTCCCCCTGCGGACAAATGCGAATCAAACGATCACGGCGCAAAACGCCGAATCAGTCAAAAACGCGGCGCACGCGGCGATTCGTCTGACCGATAGCGACCAGGCGAGAAAAGAAATTCTGGAAATAATCAAAAAAACCTATTCATTTCTGCCCGAATACAAAAAAGTTCCGGCGTTTAACCTGATCGAATTCGGACGCAAGGAAGTTTTAACACTTTCAAGAAAGCCTTCGCCAAATTTCCACCGAACCCTGGCAGACGAACTTTTGTTTTTGGGGCTTTACGATGAAGGAACACCGGAACTCGAAATCAGTTGGCAGACAGCAGCAGACAGCAAAGAGCCGAAAAACCCTGTAAATCCTGAAAACAAAGCTCAAATTGAACAAAGCGAAGACCGAAATTACAGTTTGGCGGTTTATTATATGCGCGGCGATATGGCGCATCGCGCCGCCTCGTTTATCGAACCGCGCTGGCGGCAAATTCCCGCAGATTTCCAAATCGAACTGATTCCGCGTGAACAGATCGAACTGCTTTTTCCCGCGCCTTATAAAGATTCGCTCCTTAAATCCGCTCCCGGAAGAAATGTTGATCCGCGTTTTGTGTTGGCGATTATGCGCCAGGAATCGCGCTACCGCGCCGATGTTAAGTCGGTTGCGGCGGCTCGCGGTTTGATGCAGTTTATTTCTTCGACCTCAACCCAGATCGCTTTCGAACTCGGCAAAGACAATTTTCGGCAAGACGAGCTTTATCATCCCCCGACCGCAATTTTGTTCGGTTCGCAGTATTTATCGAATCTTTTCAAACTTTTCCCCGACCAGCCGCAAGCCGCCGCCGCCAGTTATAACGGCGGCGAAGACAATATGCAGCGTTGGTATAAACGCGCCAATTCAAACGATGCCGACCGCTACGTTCCCGAAATTCTCTACGCGCAAAGCAAGGATTATGTTTTTAAAGTGATGCAGAATTACCGCGCTTACCGACTTATTTATGATGAAAACTTGCGTTTAACGCAAAGATAAAGCAATTATTTCAGCCGCCAAGAAGCACAAAATCCGCAAAATTATTTTTAAGATTCAATTATTTTTTGTGTTTTATGTGTTTTTTTTGCGGCTAATATTTTTTCGGTTAAAACGCCCAGCGATTTTGCACGAAAGAGATTATAAACATTGCCAGATAAAGAATTGAAAAGGTCGTCATTAAAACATTCAGCAGAGAATTTCGGGCGGCAATCGCCATCAAAATAAAGAGCGGAAACATCGTCAAAACATAGCGCGGAACGCTCAAAAGCCAGGACGTGCTGACAAATAAAAGCCAGCTGGCGATCATCCAAACGCGGTAAGAATTTCTCAAGTAACGCCACCCCAAAACGATTGCCAAAAGAGCGATTCCGGTAAAAATGAGTTCAAACAAACCTTCCGAAAGTCCGGTCGCTTGCGGATGAAGATAGACATATTTCATTTTTTCCCGGATCGCCTTCCAGGGAAACGCCATATATTTTTGAAAGTTGTTTTTTTGAATGGCGAGAAACGCCAGAAAGTTTCCGGTTACAACGTAATTGAGCAGTAAATACGCCGCAAATCCGCACGGAATCAAACCGAGCCAAAGCCATTTTTTGTCTGTTTTCCTGTTTTCCTTAAAATCCGCCAAAAGTTCAAACGGAAGTGCAAGGCACAAAATTAAACCGTTGATTCTTGTCGCGCAGGCGAAAAAACCCAAAAGTCCGGCTAAAAACCAGAGTCTTTTCCGGCAAAAATAAAAACTTCCGATGATAAGAGCAAGAAAAAGGCTTTCCGTGTAAGGAATATGCAGAAAATAACTCGTCGGGAAAATAAACAAAAACCAGACCGAAGACATCGCCGTTTTTTCCGAATAATCGAGTTTGACAAGTTTATAAAACAAAAATCCGAGAAAAACCGAGGCAATGCCCGATATAATAAATGCACTTAAAACCGCATCGTTTGTCAGAAAATTAAAAGCCGAAATTAAGAACGGGTAAAACGGAAAAAAAACCAGAGTAAAACTATTCTCACCCGATGCCCCGTAGCCGTGATTGGCGATGTTTATGTAATTTTTTGCATCCCAATGGTTCCAAATTCCCAAAACCTGATGAAAGGCAGTTAATTTTTGATTGGAAAATAAAAGAAAACTCTGCACGCCGAACAGCAAAATCACAAATTTCGTTCCCAAAACAATGGAGATTATGCGCCGATTTATTCGGCTGATTTTGAATTTTTGGAGGAATTCCTTGGTTTTTGTTCTAAGCGGTGTCTGCATTAAATTTTGAATTAAAAAAGTTAGAAAAGATTTTAACGCAAAGGCGCAAAGACGCAAGGTCGCTAAGTTTTTTTGAATAAGTTTTCTTTACTTTGCGGCTTCGCGTCTTTGCGTCTTTGCGTTAAAGTTTTTCATTGAATCACATTAAAAATTACAGTTTGATAATTTGATTTAGCTCATTATTTCGCGCAAAATCATATTGAATAATTATTTATTTATCAGGAAACTATTTTTATGCGCTTTAAATTTACAATTTTATTTTTACTTTCCGTTTTACTTTCTGCGGCGTGTCAAAAAGCCGAAACGCCGACCACTTCGGCTGAGGCGAAACGCTATCCGCTCAAAGGTGTAGTGCTTGCCGCCGATCAAGCCAAGAAAAAAGCGACGATCAAACACGAGGAAATTCCGGATTATATGCCCGCGATGACGATGGATTTTTCGATTCGTGAAGATTGGGTTTGGGAAGATTTAACAAAGGATGCGGAAATCCGCGCCGAATTAGTCGTTGACGATGCCAGCGGTGAATACTGGCTGGAAAACATCGGCATCGTCGCCGCATCGAGTTCCGGAAAACCCGCGCCGCCGGTTAATGAAAACTTCGCGCAGATCGGCAATCCGATTCCCGCTTTTACGCTGGTCAATCAAGACGGAAAAACGATTTCGCCCAAAGATTTTGCGGGCAAGGCTCTGGCAATTACATTTATTTATTCGCGCTGCCCGCTGCCGGAATACTGCATTTTGATGTCGAAAAACTTTTCCGATCTGGCACTTCAATTAAACGGTGATGCCGAATTAAAAGAGAAAATCCGGCTTCTAAGCATTTCATTCGATCCGGCAACAGATACGCCCGAAAAACTAAAACAATACGGGCAAGGTTATTTGGGAAAAGATGCGAAGTCTGATTTTACCGTCTGGCAGCTGGCGACCGGAACTGACAAACAAATCAAAGAAATCGCCGATTTCTTCGGTTTGCTCTATGAAGTTGACCAAAATGATAAAACGCAGTTTAATCATTCGCTTCGCACGATCGTCGTCGCGCCGGACGGAAAGGTGCGAAAGATTTTCGCCGGACAAGATTGGACGACCGCGCAATTATTGAGCGAACTGCAAAAGAGTTTGAATCAGGGGGAAGAGAATAAATAAAACATCGTTAAGCCGAGCGGTCTTTGACCGCGATTCCTTTGCTTGCGCGGTCAAAGACCGCTCGGCTTAACCGGTAATATTAAAAATGATTTATCGAATTTTAGCGGACGGCGTTTTGCTGACTCATTTCTGCTTCGTGCTTTTTGCAGTATTCGGCGGATTGCTTGCTCTGCGCCGGCGCAAAATTCTGTTTTTTCACTTTCCGGCTGTTATGTGGGCGTTTCTCGTCCAATGGTTTCAATGGATTTGCCCGCTGACACATCTTGAAATTTATTTTCGCCAGCGTGGCGGCGAAGCGGGTTTTGAAGGCGGATTTATCGAACATTACCTCACGATGATTTTATATATCAACGTCGGACGCTGGTTTCATATCGCGCTTGCTTTATTCGTAATTGCCGTAAATTTATTCGTTTACTGGTATATTTTCTCGCATTGGCGGCGGCTTAAATAAACGATAAATTGCCCTGAAATTCGGGAAATAAGAATTATTTGCCCGCGAATGAACGCTAATTTTCACGAATTCTTCCCGACAAATGTTTTTTATCTAAATTTGTCGGATATTGCCCTAATTTATTCGCTTTAATTCGTGCATTTCGTGGGCAAATAATTCTTTATTAATTGACGTTAAATCACTTTCTCTCCGCTTCCAATTTTCCGCGACCTTCAAAACCGTCGCTGACGACATAATCGCGTTTTCCGGGTTCAAATGTAAGCGACAACTTTGTTTGTGACATTGTGCCGCTGATGACGAGCGGCGGATGCGGTTGGTCAATAAAATTTCCGCCTTCGAGCCGCGCAATATCAACTTTTCCGCCGCTTAAATTTCCCGAAGCGATTTCGTTTAATTTTCGCTCACTCGCCTCGCCTTTTCCGCTCAGATTAAAAATAAAGGTGACAAAATCGTCTGCCGTAAAGAGCTGAATTTTCCCCTGCGGTTCAAATTTAAATTCGCGTCCGGCGATTCCGCCGGAGAATGAGAATTCGCCCGAAGTTATTTGATAATTCTGCGCCGCGTTGGTCCAGTTTTCCGACAGATCGAGCGTCAGACTTTCCTGTTCTTCGAGCGGAATAAGCGCGATTTTAAAGGGCATTGTCAGGGCTTCCGTCACCATTGCGTCCGGCGGCGGTGAAACGACTTTGACCGAAATTTTATCGCCGCTCCGCTCAAACGCGACCGAAAACCCGCCCGTATTTTTTGTTCCGGCAAAAGCCGCAACGACCGCCGAAGTGTTAAAGTCAATTTCCGATGCGGACGGCAGATTTTCTGCCATCTTTTGCATTTTCGCGTAAGTGTCCGGGGTTCGCGCCACAAAAATAAACGGCTTTGTAAATTTTCCGTTGGAGCTTTCGGCAAGCGTTTTAATGTCGCTTTTGGCGGGTGTCGGAGCAGTTTTTTCCGGTGTTTTATTGTTTGAAACGTCCATTTTATTTGCCTGGGTTTTATTTGAACCTTTAGATTTATTGCAATCGCTCTGCGCGCCCGTGCCGGCAAAAATCAATAATCCTAAAATCGGCAAAAGTTTGTATTTCTTCATAATTCTTACACCTTCATTTTTTTCGCAATTTCCCGCATTTTCGCTTTTAATTCGGTTTCATCAACCATTTTCAAAATATTATCACGATAAATTTCTCTGCCCGCCACCATCGTCATTTTTACGTCGCGTCCGTTCGTTGCAAAAAGCAGAGCGGAATACGCGTCGTGAACCGGAATTTGCGCCGCGTTACCGAGCGAAACGGCGATTATATCCGCTTGTTTTCCGTTTTCAAGGGAACCGATTTCGTTTTCCAAACCGATTGCCCGGGCGCCGCCGAGCGTCGCAGTTTCAATGATTTTTTCGGCGCGTAAAAATTCTTTTTTGTCGCTGCGGGTTCGCGCTAAAAGTGTCGCAAAACGCGCTTCTTCCAGAATATCGCAGGTATTGTTGCTCGCCACCGAATCGCTGCCGAAACCGGTTTTGATGTGTTCTTTCAAAAATCTTTCGAGCGGCGCAACGCCGTGTCCGAATTTGGCATTCGATTTCGGGCAATGCGCGATACGCGAATCGCTTTTTCTTATTAAATCAATATCGTTTTCCGACACTTTGACGCAGTGCGCGAGCAAGGGTTTGGCTCGCAAAACGCCGATTTCGTTCAAATATTCAACCGAAGACATGTTCGGCGCATCCCATTTTAGATTAAATCTTTTATAAAGCTCCGAGAAAAAACCTTCGCCCGTTTTCAAAAAAACGTCTTCATCATTTGATTCTGCGGCGTGAATCGAGATTTTTATATTTTCGGCAAGCGCAAAGTCGGTGATCTTTTCAAAAAGTTTCCGGCTCACTGTATAAGGAGAATGAGGCGAAATTCCGACTTTGACTAAATTATTTTCGGTTTCTTTTAACTCGTAAAACTTTTCCTTTAACTTTTCAAAATCTTCCACAGAAGTTTCATTAAGCGGCGAAAAATCGGTTTCCTGAAACAGAACTCCGCGCAAACCGTTTGTTTTGAGCGCTTCAAACCCGGCTTTGCCGAACCGTCCGATGTCGCCGAAACAGGTAATTCCGGCGCGTGCGCCTTCGAGTGCGCCGAAAATCGCCGCGAGTTTTACGTCTTCTTCGGTCAGAATTTCGGCGCGGGTTTTCGTTAAAGCTATCAGCCACGAATAAAAATCACCGTCCGCATCATCGAGAAATCCGCGCATCGCCGTAATTTCCAGATGCGCGTGGCAATTAACAAAACCGGGCATCAAAACCGCTTCGCCGAAATCTTCTCGATTTGCTTCGGGAAATTTTTCGGTAAGATCGGAAGTTTTGCCGACGGCGACGATTTTATCCTTCTCAATCAAAACTGCGCCTTTTTCAAGCGGCGCGGCGGAAATCGGTAAAACAAAATCGGCGGAAAGAATTTTCATAAAGAATTTGGATTTTCGCGAAAAAAGATTGATTTATCCGAATTTTATTTTTTCTCGGATGTGGCTTTAATTCTTTGCGGGTTTGCCCTAAACCTTTCCAAAATTGAAGTTACATACGCTCTGGTCGAGGGAATGTCTATGTTTTCAATGAATTCCTGTTCGCTCATCTGCGCGGCTTGTTCCTTTGATTTGCTCCATTCCGTAACGCGGCTTGCGCCGGCGTTATAGGCGGCGAGCGTCATTGCGGTTTCCGCCGGGAAATCGCGGTAATTTGTCCGCATTTTTTCCAGATACCAACAGCCGATCTGAATATTTCTTTTCGGGTCGCGCAGAAATTCGACGACATTTTCCGCCGTACGCTTTTCAAATTCCTGAAAACCGGTTTCCTTCGCCCATTCACGCGCCACGGTCGGTGTTACCTGCATCAAACCGACCTCGTCAGCCGCACCGATCTTCCACGCGCTGAAATACGTTTCTTCGTAAATAACGCTCCAGACGAAATCGGGATCTAGCCGATAAACCTTTGACTGTGTAGCAATTAACTCGTCATAGCGATGCATCCAATATTCCCGAAAAAAATATGTTCCCGTCGCCAAAACGAGAGAAATTATAATCAGAGTCGAATAAAGATAGCTTCGCATTGAAAATGTGTTTTCTTGTGATTTTTAATTTAATCGCTTGAATTTCTTCCAGAAATCAATCGTTTGAAAAGATAGATCAACACCTTCGTAGGTTGAACGCAGATCGAATTTGTTCAAAATATGACCTTGCAGCCAAACCTCGGCTTTTAGAAAAGAACCGACCTGTAATTTTGCGCCTTTTGTTTTTCGTTTTCCGGCTAAAACTTCGAGTTTGAGTCCGCCGATGTCGAGATAAATCCAGTAGATTTCACCGCCCGAAAGCGGATTACGGATTTCGTCAAAGGCTAAAACCTTGCCGCACAAACTCCAGATATTTTCTTCGGCAATGATGTTGAGCGCGGTTTCATCGTAAGATTGCCAGAATAAGCTTTCTTCTTTTTTGGAAATTTCGGCGCGATGTGCCAAACCGCAAAGTCCGACTTTAAGAGTTTTTTGTTCTAAAACGCCTGTTCCGACTTCGGTCAGATTTTGCAGCTCAAACAAAACTTCCGTTTCGTTTCCTTCAATAAAACCGTGAATGACGGCTTCGCCTTCTTCGTCGAACTCGGTCAAAACCCAGGGCGAAATTTCCTGGGCGTAACGCGCCCGAAATCCCGGACGGCAATTGGCAAAAACTTCGCCCGTCGTGCCTGATTCATAAAAAACATTCCAGATTTCCAAACCTTCGCCGAGTTTCAGGCAGCGTCCGTGCAGAACGCCGCTCTTGCGCATCAGGCGCGAAATCTCGCCACGCGCTCCGACATCTTCGGCGAGCGCGTTAAAAGCATTGCGGCTTGAAAATTCGATGCCGATGGCATCAAAGGCTATTTCCATAAACTTTTTTTCGGCGGGTTTGTTTTTTCGGTTTTGGTTCGGTTTTCTTTTCTTCCGTTAAAATATAGTTTTCCGAATCTTCCGAAAACTTTCCGCCGCGAACCATTTCCGCGAATAAATCCACGTCATAATCGGCTTCACGCGCCATTTCCTGACGAATTTTGAGCAAAACTTCTAAAAATATTGGACGGCGATACATTTATATTCTTAATTGTTATGTGTTATTTGTTAATCGTCAAATGCAGACAATTCAATTGGATTTTTTTCATTTATGTTTTTTATATTTTCCTGTTAAAAAAGCCGCTCTAAAGACCGCGAAAGAGAAACTCGGTCTTTAGAGCGGCTTGCTTAACAGGACTTTTTTTGACAACTAAGCACCAATGGATAATTAATAATGGATAATGGATAATGGATAATGGATAATGTCAGAAAACTCTTAAATTCTCTTACATCTGATGTTTACAGGGATTTTTAGAATTTTCATAATATCTTAAAACTTTTGCTTACCTGCTTAGTTATTTTTCATATTCCTGATAGATATATTTTCGGAGGGAAAAAATTACGATGAAGAAAAAGAAAACCATTTCCCAGCGTAGTTTTTTGGAAAAATCAGGTTACGGCGGTGCGACATACACACTTCGCGTTTCGCATAAATTTTATAATTTTAACCCGAACGAACGAATCTTCACGGCTTTTGACAACCTCGACCATCTCGATTTTTTTTCTACTGACTAAAAGTTTCGGACAAACCGGACGCAAATAAAGTTTTTGAAAACCTATTTTGCAGAAAGTTTTGCTAATTCATCCTCGGTTTTTTGCAGATTTTTCTGGGCTTCGGCAAATTTTTCTTCACTGAATTTATCGAGCGCGTTTTGCGATTTGAGATTATGAAAAATTTCCAGTCCGCGTTTATGAAATGTTTGCGCCTCGCGCAAATGGGAAAATTTGCGGCGGTCATTTGTTTCAGCCGAGCCGAACAAAAAATCGCCGTAAACCGAATAAATTTCAGCCAGACGCACTTTTTGAGAAACATTACTTAAATCAACTTGCGATAATTCTTCAAACATTCGGATTGATTTTTGATAATCGGCGGCGGCTTCGTCCGGTTTTTTTAATTCGCGCAAGATGTCGCCCATTCGCCGGTAAGTTCGCGCCAGAGAATTTTTGGCAAATA
>JBBRVS010000194.1:0-10897 GCA_038246645.1 Pyrinomonadales bacterium | reverse complement strand
ACGTAAAAATCGGCTCGGACACAATGCTCGTCGCGCCCGTCAGAATCGGCAGCGGCGCATCAACCGGCGCGGGAAGCATTGTCACAAAAGACGTTCCGCCGAATAAACTGGTCGTCGGCGCACCGGCGAGAGTGATAAAAACTTTGAATGAAGAAGAAACGGAAACTTCACAAAACGTGCAGTGAAATTTGAATGGGACATCAATAAAAACGCTCTGAACATCAAAACTCACGGCATAAGTTTTGATGAAGCGATTGAAGCATTTTATGATTCGACACGCGGTTCGGGAATTCGATTATGAGCATTCAATCGAAGAAAAAAGATTTTATCTGATCGGATTTTCGAGCCGCCGTTTGTTATTTGTAATTTATGCCGAAAAACAGGCGAACGGAGAAAACATTCGCATCATTTCCGCCCGAAAAGCAGAGACGAAATATCAAAAAGAATACGAAACCGAAAATTATGGAAAAGAATGAAATACAACCTTTTCGATTTGGAATCGTCGAGGAAAAAGACGAGGAAGTAATCATCGAGATAAAACAGGAAGATTACGAACAAGATTTGGCGGCGGGAATTCCCGAAGATGAATTATTAAACCCGGAAAGCATAAATTCCGCCGAATTCCGCCCGAACGCCGTGCAAAAAAAGAAGATTTGCATCCTTCAAATATAAAAGTGGAATTTCAGATGAAACTCGATTCGGATATTCTGAAACATTTTCAGGCACAAACCGAAAATGAAGAAATCGAGTCATTACAAATTTTATTAAATGAGACGCTTCGCGCTTTGATGGAAGAAGAAATCAAACTCAAAGAAGTTGAAAATAAATTATTAAACGACAAAAAATTTATCGCGGCAATTGCCGAGGAAGTTAAAAAAGCGGCGTAAAGGTATGATAAACTCTTTTCGGAAAGGTAAAAGCGATGACAAAAAAAGCAAAAGTTATAAAAGAAGTAAAAATCGAACGTCCCGAGTCGGCGAAACTTTCGGCAGAAGAATCGATCAAGCGCACGAAAGAATTTGATAAACGAAAGGAGAAATTCATTGCCACTATCCGCCAAAGCAAGAATTGAAGTCTATTTACCGGACTTGCTCAAACCGGCTTATCAAAATTTACTGCAAGCCTTTGAAGATGAATTCACTTACAATTTCGGCGGATGCACGATTGTTCGTGGGCTTGACGGTAATTATCTTTCAAATTTCGGCGAGAAAATTAAAGACCGTATCAATTTGATTTATACCGACACGCCTTACTCCTTTCAAGATAATTTCATTTTAATTTCAGATTATACAGACAAAATTAATAAAGCCGCTTTTGAGGCTTTGGAAGAAGAAGCAATATTTAGTTGTTGCTTGGCAGATTTATCATTCGGTTTGAGGGGATTTTATGAAAGAAAAAATTATCAGCAGTTTATTTTTTCTCACGATTTTTTGTGTCGGACAGGTCTTTGCACAAGATTGTGCTGAATTTAAGAAACAAATTGACAGCACTTATGACTTTAAACCGTCAAAAATTACGTCGGCTGAAAGAGATACGAAATCCGCCGAAATGGATTTGGTTTGGGAAAAGGTGAAAGCTAATCAAAAAGAACTTTTACCCTGTTTGCGCGAAGCGATAAATTCGTCAACTTCCGACAGCTTTTTCAAATTTGATGCGAGTAATCTTTTAATAAGTTTAGATCGCTCAGATGAAGCAAAAAAAACTCTGATAACGGCTTATTCGGAAGTTGATCTTGCCGATATAAATTTGCGGTATTGGATGCCATATATTGCAGTTCTCGGTTTTGAAGGTTTTGACACTTCTGCGGCTGGAGATAATTGGCTGAAATTTCCGGATCCGCGTTATTCATTGCCGCAACACGGCATACTGGAAGTAAATAAAGAGATCGGTGCATTTATTATTTATGGAAGTATGGATGAAACAATCGCAACGCCTGCTCTGGCAAAAACAGCTTCGCTTGAGAATCATCCGGCGCGAGATATTGCCGTTGAACTTCTGTTGCAACAAGTTACTGCCGAATCCTTTAAAGAACTGAAAAAACTTAATCAAAAAGGATTGTCGGAAACATCACGGCAAAAGATAAGTAATTTTTTAATAAAACCGAATCTTTTAGCGGCGAGGGAAGGAACACCGAAAATTACCCGCCAACAATATCTCAATGCTTTTCAGCAATTAGTCGAAGGAAAATCGGAAACATTTATCAAATTAGCGGTTGATGTTCCTGATGGCGAAAAAGATGCGATTGCCGTAATGAAAGAAGAAGATATTCCGCTTATTCGTAAGGCTCGTCGTTTTTTTGCAGCGACGGCTAATCCTCATTCGGCGGAATGGTATAAAAGTTTTACGGACATTTTGTTGGCGATGGTTTGGAAACCGGAAGTAGTTAATACGGAGAAACTCAAAAAATCAAAATAATTTTAAAAATATATGTGTGGAATTGTTGGATACGTTGGAAATAAACAAGTCGTGCCGCTCATTATTGACGGTTTACGGAAATTGGAGTATCGCGGATATGATTCGGCGGGAATTGCGGTTGTTGATGAAAATCAGGAACTTTCGCTCAGGCGCGCCGAAGGGAAACTGCGGAATCTCGAAGAAGCGATTCGCCTGAATCCGCTGGACGGAAATTACGGCATCGGGCATACGCGCTGGGCGACGCACGGGCGACCGACCGAGGAAAATGCCCATCCGCACCGCGATCAGACGGGCAAAGTCGTCGTCGTGCATAACGGGATCATCGAAAATTATCTGACGCTGAAAAAACGTCTGACCGGAGAAGGCAGCGAATTCAAGACCGAAACCGATACGGAAGTCGTCGCGCATCTGATCGGGTTTTACAAGGAAAAGGAAAACCTTTCATTGGAAGAAGCAGTTCGCAAATCTGTCAAAGAATTGCGCGGGATTTTCGCGCTTTCGATCATCTCCGTTGACGAACCCGACACGATCATCGCCGTGCGCGAAGGTCCGCCGGTCGTCATCGGTCTGGGCGACGGCGAATTTTTTGTCGCCTCCGACATTCCAGCGATTTTGCAGCACACCCGCGACGTTTTTTACTTGGGCGAAAAGGAAATCGCCGTTTTGACGAAAGATTCCGTGCGCGTTACCGATTATGACGGCAACATCGTCGAGCCGAAACAGCAGCGCATCACGTGGGATCCGATTATGGCGGAAAAAGGCGGCTTTAAGCATTTTATGCTTAAAGAAATCTACGAACAGCCGCGAGCCGTCCGCGATACCGTGCGCGGCAGGGTATCACTCGATACGGGAAAAGTTTATCTCGACGAGATGAATATCGCCGAAGAAGATTTCCGGAATGTAACTTCAATTAAAATCGCCGCCTGTGGCACGAGCTGGCACGCCGGAATCGCCGGAAAATATATGCTCGAAGAACTGGCAAGAGTTCCGGTCGAGGTTGATTACGCTTCGGAATTCCGTTACCGGAGACCGGTTTTGCGCGATACCGATCTTTTGATCGTCATTTCGCAGTCGGGCGAAACTGCCGATACGATTGCCGCGATGCGCGAAGCCAAGGC
Source organism: Pyrinomonadales bacterium (assembly GCA_038246645.1). Taxonomy (GTDB): domain Bacteria; phylum Acidobacteriota; class Blastocatellia; order Pyrinomonadales; family Pyrinomonadaceae; genus JAHCHG01. The sequence goes on along the minus strand of JBBRVS010000194.1, from coordinate 7,364 downwards.
TTCGGGCTGCAAGGTTATGGCGATCTGCAACGTGCAGGGTTCGATGATCACGCGCGAAGCCGACGGCACGATTCTGACGCACGCCGGACCTGAGATCGGCGTGGCTTCGACCAAGGCGTTTACGTCGCAGATGATTGCGCTCTATCTTTTCGCGCTTTATCTCGGACAACTGCGCGGAGAATTATCGCCCGAAGAAGCCAAAAATCACGCGCAGGAATTAGCCGAACTGCCCTTAAAGATCGAACATCTCTTAAGCGATGCCGATTCAATCGAAGAACTTTCGAGAGATTTTTTCCGTTCGCAGGATTTTCTTTACCTGGGACGCGGAATTAATTTTCCGGTCGCTTTAGAAGGGGCGTTAAAGCTCAAGGAAATTTCCTACATCCACGCCGAAGGTTATCCGGCGGGCGAGATGAAACACGGTCCGAACGCGCTGATTGACGAAAAATTGCCGGTCGTCGTCATCAACACCCGCGAGGAAGGAAACGAAGGAAGCGAACTGCGCTACGAGAAAACGCATTCGAATATCGTCGAGGTAAAATCGCGCGACGGCATCATTCTTTCGATCTTAACGGAAGGCGACGAGATGAGTTCGATCGTTTCAAATCACGTCATCGAAGTTCCGAAAACGACCGATCTGCTCGCGCCGATTCTTTCAATCGTGCCGTTGCAACTGCTCGCCTATCACATCGCCGTCAGACGCGGCTGCGACGTTGACCAGCCGCGAAATCTGGCAAAGTCGGTAACTGTGGAATAGATAATTACGCTCTTAAAAAAACTAACCGAGAATAGCAGGATTGACCGGGAGATTAAAAATAAACGTAACTGATTAGGTCTTTGATTATTGGTGAAAAAGTTTAAAAGTGAAAAGGTGAAAAAGTTTTTGATACTTTTTGGTCTTCGATTTTTCTGAAAAATAACCGGCTTTTACCGAAAAAGGTTTGTTCATCAGACAAAATAAACCTTTTCACTTTTTCACTTTTTCACCATGTCTAAATATCTGACCTAATCAATTACACAAATTTTTATCCCTGCCTATTCTGTTATTCCCGGTCAATTTCTTTTTGGTCTTTAACAAATATTGAACCGATTTAGATTATACAGTTTTTGCCAACCTACTCTTCCAATAACAACTATTGAGCATATTTCTATTATTTTTCCGCTTGACAATAGCTGGAATTAGAATTATTCTAATTATAATTTAGGTTATGACAAACGTAAAGACAAAAAAAATGGAAACGGGATTGACCAAACAGCGGGCAGTAGTTCTGCAGGTTATTCAAGAGGCGAAAGAGCATTTAACGGCGAACGAGATTTTTGAAACGGCGCGTGGAATTTTGCCGGGGATAAGTTTTGCAACCGTTTATAATTCTCTGCGCTATCTGAAAGATACGGAATTGATCGCCGAAAAGAATTTCGGCGGCGGCGCGAGCCGTTTTGATCGAATGACGGAAAGGCACGATCACGCCGTTTGCAGTAAATGCGGAAAACTCGTTGATATGCAGATCGAAATTCCGCCGGAATTAATTGAATCGGCGACGCAGTTTTCAAAGTTCAAGCTTGAATCCATCGAATTGACTTTACGCGGGTTATGCCCTGAATGCACTAAATAAATCATAAAATAAGCACCAATGCAAAATGAAAAATGGATAATGGAAAATGTCAGAAAACTCCTAAACTATTGTAGATCTGTCAGTTAACAGAGTTTTTAGAATTTTCATAATATCCTAAAACTTTTGCTTACCTGCTTATAATAATTAGGAGAATAGTAATAATAATTATGGCTACAGCTACAGCTAAGGCTTTGGAAAATACAGTCACATTTGCAAAAGTCGGACAACCGGCACCGGATTTCAACCTTCCTTCAACCAAAAATATGGAAACTTTGGCGGAAAACATCAAGCTTTCCGATTACAAAGGAAAATGGTTGATTATGTTATTTTACCCGCTCGATTTTACATTCGTTTGCCCGACCGAATTGACGGCGTTTTCGGATCGCCTTGAAGAACTCAACGGCATCGGCGCAGAAGTTCTCGGCGTTTCGACCGATTCGGTTCATTCGCACCGCGCCTGGCTTAAAACTCCGCGCGATCAAAACGGCATCGAAGGTCTTGAATACCCTCTGATCTCGGATGTCGGCGGAAAATTAGCGGCAAAATACAACATCCTGGTTGAAGATGCCAACATCGCTCTGCGCGGTTTGTATATCATCAATCCCGAAGGCGTTTTGCAATATGCGGTCGTTCACGATCTGAACATCGGACGTTCGGTTGACGAAACTCTGCGCGTTCTGCAAGGCTTACAAACCGGCGGACTCTGCTCGGCTGATTGGACACCGGGACAGGAGAATTTAACAGTTTAAGGTTTATAAAATTAATTTCGGATTGCCGATTTTGGATTTTGGATTGCGAGAAAACTTAATAAATCCAAAATCCGAAATCTAAAATCCAAAATTATTTTACGGAGTAAAATAGTTATGCCGATGAGAATTGGAGACGCGCTGCCGAAATTTGACGGCGCAACCGAATGGCTGAACGAATTGCAGGAAACTGCCGATGATTATGTTTTCGGCAGTCCGACGCTTGTTTATTTTTGGGCGACAAGCTGCGGAATCTGCAAGGAAAATATGCCCAAACTGCGTGAATTAAAAGCGAAATTCAAAGATAGAGGTTTACGCACGGTGGCGATCCATATGCCGCGTTACGAAGCTGATACAAATCTGGATAAAGTACAAGAAGATATTGAAAAGTATTGCATTGATGATATTTGCGCGATTGATAATCAGCACAAATTAAAAGATGCTTTTCTAAACGAACAAGGCTGGGTTCCGGTTTATTATTTGTTCGACGCGGAAGGGAAATTAAAATCCCGCGCGGCAGGCGAATTCGGAGTCAGCGTTTTAACGACGGCTTTGGAGAAAATGTTTCCCGCAGCGCAGGAAGCAACCGCTTAAATTCAGTTAAAATTCAGACGTAAAAGGGAATAAGTTTTTTAAGACTTTTCCTTTTTTTTATGTGCTGATTCTTCAAAAAATCGAATAAAGCAGATCGTAAATTCCCTTGAAAAAGAATGCCAAAATAAACAAACTGACTAAAACCGAACCGACGAGCAAACCGATCAAAAACAGAATTATCAATATCACGAAAAGCCAATCGCCGGTTGTGCCTTTGCCGAGACCTTTGCCGCGTGTGCGGATCAGATCCATATTTTTTTGATTTGCCTTCCAGAAGAAATCGAACGCGTCGCCGATAAACGGAATCGAGCCGATCACGTAATCAATTCCGATGTTAAACGCCATCCGCAGAAGCGTAATTTTCGGCACGCCGTAGCGCACGCCGGCGATCAGGATATAAAACGAAACGAGCGAAGTCGAAATATCGCCGACATTCGGCACGAGTCCGATCAGGGAATCGAGCCCGAATTTCCAGCCCGTTCCCGGAACTTTAAAGAGTCCGTCGAGATACATCGAAAGTGTTTCGAGACTTTCCTCGATTTTTATCTGCTTGCGTTCTTTTTCCGTCAGATTGCCGAGCGTACGGCTTTCGATTGGTTGCAGCTGTTCAAGATTTTCCATTTAATTTCTCTTTTAATTTCCTGATTGCCTTCAAAATTTCATCGCGGTTTTTTGCTCGTTTTATCCATTGCGGCAGTTTGCTTAAAAACGAATTTCTGCCTTTTTTTGTTCGCTCGCGCAGTTTTGCGGAAACGTAATTTTCTAAAACCTCGAGATGTTTTTCATTATACGCCCAAATAATCGAACCGCAACAGGAAATTTCGAGCCACAGAGGAAGCCGGAAATACCAATCAACATTCGAACCCGCCAAAATTTTATGTGCGCTCCAATCTTTTCGATAAACGCATTTTGAACAAACAAGCCGGCGCGGCGCAAAAAGTTTGTTTTTAGAACCGGCTTCAATCAAAACGACTTTTGCTAAAGATTCGCATCTCGGACAAACGACCAGAAATTCATCGCAAAATTCATCAATTTTGATTCCTTCATCGAGAAATCTTTCTTTTTTGATTATTTCAGACACAAGATTTTCATTTAACCCAAGCCGCAAAAAAGCACAAAATTCGCAAAAATCTTATTTTAATTTTTTTAATTTTTTGCGCTCTTTTGTGCTTTTTTGCGGCTATTTCTTTTCAATAATTTCAACCTTCAAAATTTTATCGCCGCGCACGATTGTATCTACGATCTTCATATCCGCTTCGTTCACTCTGCCGAAAACCGTGTAGCCGCCGTCGAGGTGGGGTTGCGGCGAATGCGTGGCAAACCACTGCGAACCGCCCGTATCTTTTCCCGAAAGCGCCATCCCGACCGCGCCGCGTTCAAACGGAACGGTGTTCATCTCGCAGCGAATTGACCAGCCCGGACCGCCGCTTCCGTTTCCCAGAGGATCGCCGTCCTGCATGACGAAATTCGGCACGACGCGGTGAACCGCCAGACCGTTAAAATAATTTTTTCGGGCGAGTTTAATAAAATTATCAACTGTAAGCGGCGCGTCTTCCGGCAGAAGATCAATTGTAAATTTTCCTTTTTCGGTCGTAAAAACGGCTTTTACATTCCCGTTTTTGCGCGAAACCGCCCGCACATAATCGGCTTCCGTGTTCAAAATTTGTCCGAGCCGCGTTCCGGTTTTCGCGTCATAAGGTTTTACAGTTCCGACCTGTTTTTCCGCATTCGGAAAATCCTTCGTTAAATCATTCTGCTTTACAAGATTTGTAGCCCGGCGGCGGACAAGAAAATTCGGCGCATTTAAGGCAAGTTTCAACGATTCGATTGATTGCTGTTTATCCAATTTAACGAGCGCGGAAAGAATCGCCAATTGCGCGTCGTCGTAATCTTTGTCGGTTTTAAGCGAATTGGCAAAAGCGTTTTTTAAAGCTTCGATATTTTCTTTCGTCGCGGTTTGTTCGCCCAAAAGTTCCGCAGCTGTTGCACGGATAAATAAATCTTTATGTTTTAATGCTTCTTGTAAAGTTTTATCTAAATCATCTGTTTTGAATTTAGCGTAAGCTGTTAAAATTGAGGAAAATGATTTATCGTCTATCGTTTTTCCCGATGAACTGTTTTTGATGAAATTGCTCAAAACTAAAACCGATCTTCCTTTTATTATCTCATTTTCTTTGGTATTTTCTGCGCTTGCCAATTCTCCCAAACCCTGAACAAAAGCATCAATGGTTTTCCAATCAAAAGTTTTCGGAAGAATTGTATCGGCAGAAGTTTTTGGTGAAACACGAGCAAGCGCAATTTCGATTTCAGGCGATCTGGATTTTTCTGTCTCGCGAAATTTATCTAAAAACATAGTCGCGTTTTCATTATTTGTTCCTTTAAAAATATTTCCCAAAGCGGTCGCCATTTCCAAAAGTTCGCTCTTTTCAGACGGATTTGCAAACTTCGATTTTTTATAATCTGCCAGTAATTTCTCGCCATATTCCAACAATTTTTCGGCGGATTTTTCGTCCTTCAAACTTCCCAAACTGCGGATTGCCGAAACTCTGACGCGGGAATCATTGTCGGAAACGGCGGATTTAATCAAAATTTCTAACGCTTCTTTATCTTCGCCCGCGCCGAGTCCGCGCGCGGCGTTTGCGCGGGCGTTTGCGTCTTTATCACTTAAAAGCATCGCGCGAAAAGTTTCGTTGTAGTTTTTCGAGCGGAGTCTGGCAAGCGCATTTGCGGCATCGGCGCGAATTCGTGCGTCGGAATTTGTTAAAAATTTGCCGACGGTTTTGTCAGTTTCGTCCGGTTTGGCGCGAAGTGCGGCAGTGATTCCGAGTAGAATTATATCTCTGCTTTGTTTTTCGGCGCGTGTATCTTCTTCTTCCAAAACATCCAAAATCGCTTTTCCGAGTTCTTTTGATTTTTCGTCTTTGGCATTTGCGGCGGCGATTTTTCCGGCAGATTCAATTGTGCGGGCGCGAATTATGTCGGGAAAACCTTTATTTTTCAAAACCGCTAAAACCGCGTCCGCACCTTTGATAGATTCGATCTCGCCGAGCGCGAAAACCGCCATTTCACGCGCCTTTGCCGAACGATCGGTTTCGGTCATTTCTATCAAAAAAGGAATTGCTTTTTCGTCGCCGATTCTGCCCGCCGCAAGCGCCGCCCGCGTCCGTTCGATCGGATTCGGGCTTTTCAGCAAATCTTCCAAAACCTTATCAAAACGCAATTGATCTTCGGCTTTCATAATACTTATGAAAGATTGGCGCAAACCTTTCGTGCTGTCGAAAATCTGCACGGTTTTTGAATCATCCGTAACCTGCGCGGCACTATTCAGCGAAAAACAGAAAATAACGGCAATATAAATAAAAATATTTTTTTTCATTTTTTTAGACCTTTGAGATAAATTTCGATACGCAGAAGGATTGTAGCGATTTCTGGCTGAAAAATCCAAATGTTTGCGAAATTGTTTATAAATTTTAGTTTTGTGTTTATAATCATTTCTGCATTCTGAAAAATCAAAAAATTGAGGTAAAAAAAATGAAATTTCACCGCACGATCTTATTGCTTATAATCTGTCTGTCTGCAACAGTTTTCGCTTTTTCGCAGGATAAAAATAAAAATAGCGAATCACAGATCACCGTCAAAACCAATTTGATGGTTCTCGATTCAAAAGAACAATTTGCGGAAGTTAAGCCCGAAGACGTAAAAATTTTTGAAAACGGAATTGAACAAAAAGTTACGAATCTTTATAAGAAAGATGCTGCAAATGTCGGAATTATGGTTGATAATTCCGGCTCTCTGCGAATGCAACTGGACACAATTCTGCAGACGGCAAATTTGATTGTTCAAAATCTGCGCGAAAAGGATCAGGCTTTTACCGTCAGATTTATCAGCCGCGATAAAATTCAAACGATGCAGAATTGGACTTCAAACAAAAATTTGCTTCAGAGAAGCATCGAAAATATGTTTATCGAAGGCGGAAAATCTGCCTTAATTGATGCCATTAAATTTTCTACTGATAAACTTGTTGAAAAAAAAGATGAATCGAAACGAAGCGTACTTATTTTAATTAGCGATTGCGAAGACAGAGATAGTTTTTACAAAGAGGAGGATATTCTCAAATTAATAAAAGACAATAACATTGAAGTTTATATTTTAGGCTTTATACAAGATTTAGAAAATGGACAATTCGGTAAATCTCCGAAAATTCGGGCGATGAATTTTACAAACAGCCTTGCCTCGATTTCCGGCGGAGTGGCTTTTTTCCCGAAATCAACAAGAAATAATCAAAACGAAATAATCGAAGCAGCACAAACGATAATTCTTGAAATCCGCTCACAATATGTTGTCGAATACATTTCGACAAATTCAAATCCGAAAGATAAAGAGCGAAAACTTAGTGTGCAAATAACTGATT
>JBBRVS010000193.1:0-11201 GCA_038246645.1 Pyrinomonadales bacterium | reverse complement strand
CCCTGAGCCGACATCAAGCAGCGTGTTCACATTTTCAAGTTCCCACCTTTTCGCCATCAACTCAAGAAAATCGAGGTTATACCAATAATCCCGAAAATCCCCAAAATATTCTTCCGAATGTCCTTTTGCCTTCATTTTGTTAAAAGTTTATTGACTTTGTAGTCGAGTTTTTATGTTTTCTGGCAAGTTGTCTATTATATCTCTATCATCTTCTGTCGTAATTTTGTTGTTGTAATTTTCTACAAAATAGTTGTAATACTCTTCTCTTGTGGAATTCATTGCATTTGCTATTTCTAGTCCATCTGGATATTTTTTCACATTTGGAGATACAGGAGTTGCTAAAAAATAATCAATATCTTCAAGTGATTCTTCAAAATCTATATTTAATACACCGTCTTTTGTAATTGAAGATTTCTCATTTTCATCAATTCTATATAACTCACTATCTATTTTTGAATAATATTGTTTCCAATAATTTAACAAGTTATTAGCTACTTTTTGATTCTCATCAATAAATTTTGGATTTAGTTTAAGTCCGATGCTTCCCCATTTTTTTACCAGAGTATTTTCTCCTGCTTTTGAAATTCCTTCTGTACGAGCCAATTCTATTGCTTGACAATAAAGTTGATTGAAATTTTCTTCGACATTTATTTTTTCTCTATATGGCACAATATATGCCGTGCCTTTTTTTTCTGCAGAGTTTGTAAATGCCATCGTGTAAGTACAAAATCTTGACGTAGATTTTCTTCCATATTTGATTGGCAAACTAACTAATTTGGCGGAATCCATATTTAGTTTGAGTTCTCTCCAAATTTTTCTGGACTTAGCTAATTCTTTTGATTCTTTTAAATCAATACAATTAGTTTCATCTTCCCAAAATAATGAGCCAATTATAATTACTGCTCCTTGTAATTGCATATTTTTGTCCTATTTTTATTTTCCTAAATTTTCCTACTAAAAAAATGATGAATTCATTTATTTATAATAGATAGCGATTGCATCACTATTCTGAAATTGTCGAAGTTTAGCAAATCTTCTTTATCAAATCGTTCCAATTCGGCTTTTAATCTGCTCAAAGCGGTTTTGTCCTGCAAAAGTCTTTTATTTATTATTTTGAAAACGGGTTTTTACTTAAAACTCAAAAACTATCTGTTCAGGTTGACGGTAAATTTTAGGTTTAGAAGTTAATCGAGATTTTTCGTTTTCAACTCTTGATTTCATTTCCGAATTTCTTATGCTATCTTTCAATTTAACATTGGAAAGAAGAGCTTCGTAAACTGCATTTCTGTTCGTTTCCTTTCCGCCAACGTGATAAAAATGTTCTTTAGTTGCAACATAACAATTTTTCCAGACGGAAAAAATATAGTCGTTGGTTCTGTATTTATTGCTCAACCAGGTTGATAAAATGAATTTACAGTTAGAATTATCGAGTCCGTTTTTTAAGAAAACTTCTTCTTCCTCTGACCAGGAATCGAAATAATCAACGTGTCTGCCGATGTATGGCGGGTCTGAATACACAAAATCCGTTCGGTTTAATTCATCGAGGGTTTGCATGAAATCCTGATGTCTGAATTCATAATCTCCTTGCCGGATAATTTGATAAATATTTTCGACCTGATTGGTGATTTTTGTAATTAACGATTGAGCAAAGCGATTCGGTTTTCTGCAAAATGGAACATTAAAACCGCCATTTTTATTAAACCGCATCATTCCGTTAAAACAGGCGCGGCTCAAGAACAAAAAATCGAGTGGATTTTGCAGTTCGTTAAATCTTTTTCTGATCGTGTAGTAATGTTCGCCTTCTGTTTCAAGTAATTTTTCTCCTTCTGTCGTAAGAAATTGTTTTACTTTTCTGCCGGTGATTTCTTTATTTTGTAAAGCGGTATAAAAGTTAATCAAATGCGGATTGCTGTCGCAAAGCAAAGCTCTTTTCGGTTGAATATTAAATGCGACAACACTCGTTCCCATAAACGGTTCTACCCATCTGTCAAATTTAGTTTCCTTAATATTTTCGGAAATCCATTCGACAAGTTTGGTTTTAATACCTTGTGATTTTATCGGCGGCACAAAAATCTTCATTTATTTTTTTCGTCGTTTTGCTCCATTGCCGACCTTATCAAACAAATCGGTTCTGCCTTTGAATTCAAGAAAATCCCAGATATTCGTGATCTTGATCGCCTTGCCGTCTTTTACCATACTCGCACTACCGTAATTGATCCAATATTCATCAAACCATTCTTCGCCAAGTTCGCTAAAAACACCTTTTCCCGCCTTCAAATCTTCAATATCTTTGATCGAACCGATGTTTGCCGTATTTCCCGAACCGCGACCATCACTTGCAATCTTCCATTTCGGCGCGGCGAAGAAATCAAAATCTTTGATGACCGAAGTGATTGATTTTAGATTTTCAACTTTCGTTATTTCTCGTTCTCCAATTATGTCCGGCTCATTTTCGTATTTTTCTTCAAGTTCTTTTACTTGAAAAATCTCCGTGTCAGCCAGATCATCGTCAAAATCCGTTCGTGTATAAATTACGCCTAAACAATAATGCCCGGTATATTGGTTATACGGAAATTGAATGTTTTTAAGCAGGTGAGCAAAAGTTGTAAGATATTATGAAAATTCTAAAAATCCCTTTAAACATCAGATGTAAGGGAATTTAAGAGTTTTCTGACATTATCCATTATCCATTTTTAATTATCCATTGGTGCTTATCTTTATCTCTTTCCTTAAAATATGCCCCGTGACTTCCGAGGGTAAAACCTGCCGATTTTTTGTTTCTGCGAAAAGTAGTCTTCAAATCAAGTGCAAATTTTATTTCGTCGTTTTGCTTATGAACAAAGGTCAAATCAGGATACCAATTTTGATGTTCGGCTAAAATAATTTTGTAACCCGTTTCTTCTGCAAATTTCAAAATTGCCGGGAAAATATGAATTTCTAAAATTTTGGAAACAATTTTCGTGTCGGATGAAATTGTGTAGATATTTTTGTAGATATCGATAAATCCTTTGACAGTCCATTCACCTGTCTCCGTCGAAACATATTTCTTTAATTCTTCAACAAATTTATTCAATGCCGTTTCAAATTCAATGGTGTATTTTTGTTTTTCTGTCATTTGATTTTATATTATCCAATTCATAACAGGCGGCGGTTGCACCACAGTTTCGCAAATCTTGGTTTTGTAAACTATCAAACCGTTTCCAATTCGGCTTTCAATCTGCTCAAAGCGGTTTTGTCCTGCAAAAGTCTTTCGATGAGTTCATCGGCTTTGTTGATATTTTGCGAACCGTCAATTTTTTCGCGCAGAGTTTGGTTGATCAAAGTTTGATAACCTGTTTTGGAATTTTCCGCCTGCGTTTTGAAATGCTCGACAATATCCGCATCGAGATAAATCGTGATGCGTGATTTCGAGTCTTTAGAAGATTTTGGTTCGCCTAAAAAAGCAGGTCGCTCAATCCTTTTAAAACGCTTATTGAATTCTTCCTCGTTACCTAAAATTGTTTCGTCAAAATCATCTTTCTTCATATTGTTTTACCATCCATTTTTCAGCCCGTCTTGCTGTAATCAGACGAACTTCTTCATCATCCGTATATGTAAATACTGCGAATACTAAACCGTATTCGGCTGTGAATCCTATTACGGAATAGCGAATTTCATCGTCAGAATGTTCAGTGTCTTCCCGATAAATTCCAAAAGCATCATCGAAAACATCAAGCAGCAAGACAAAATCAACTCGATGATCTTCAATAACTTTTCGTCTTTTCGATTCGTCCCAAACGAACATAATTAGAGTGTATATGCACGATATATGTATGTCAATGGATTTATAATGGTCAGAACCATCTGCGGTAGCGGATGGTTTAAAGCGGAAATCTCGAATCTTTTTGACATTCGATAATTGTAACTTTAACCGCCCGCTACCGCAGGCGGTTTTGACTTAACTCACGACCGGCGGCGGTTGCATCACCGTTTCGCAATTAGAACAGGTTCGCAGATCAACGCTCGCGTAAAAGCGTTTGAAAACGCCTTGAAACTGCGTCGTGATGTCGGTCAGTTCAAAATACTCTTCGTAAAGTTGTTCATTACAGTTTTCGCAAAACCACATCAGACCGTCGAGTTCGCCGTTCCGACGTTTGCGTTCGATTACCAAGCCGACCGTGTTTGCGCCGCGAATCGGATTGTGCGGAATTCGCGGCGGCAGAAGGAAAATCTCGCCTTCTTTGATCGGCACGTCAACGGCACGTCCGTCTTCCTGGATTTTGACGAGAATATCGCCTTCGAGTTGATAGAAGAATTCCTCGCCTTCGTCGAAGTGGTAATCCTTGCGCGAATTCGGTCCGCCGACGACCTGCACGATAAATTCCGCGTCTTCGTAAACAAGTTTGTTCCCGACCGGCGGTTTTAGCAGATGACGATGTTCGTCAATCCATTTTTTGAAATTAAAAGGTCTTCTGATTTGCATAATTTATTTTCCGTTTTATTTTATAAAAATTTCCGCGATTTGTTCGGCTTCCGTTTCACCGAAATTTGTCATCACATTGGCGAGCAAGACGACGACTGTTTTTGAATTTTCATCTATCAAAATAAAAGCGCGTCCGCCTTCGATTGTGCCGCCGTGATGAAAAATTCTGCCGCCGTCCGTTTTTTTCTTAATGCGCCAACCGATTCCGACTCCGGTTTCCGCGCCGTTTTTTAGTTTTTGTGAAGTAAAAACCTGTCCGAGAGTTTCTTTTCGCAAAAATCCGGGCGACAAAAACGCCGCGCCGAGTTTGGTTAAATCTTCGGCATTTGAAAGATAACCGCCGCTCGGCAAGCGATGGCGGTTTTCGATTTTTGCGGCGACGCTGAATTTTCCGTCAGTGCTTCGGGAATAAAACACGGCGCGGTTTTCGATTTTCGGATCGTCTAAATCGCCCGTCGTATTTTTCATCTGTAAAGGTTTCAATACTTCATCTTCAATCGTTTTTGCAAAATCCTTTTTCGCCGCCGCTTCAATCGCCGCGCCGAGCAGATTGTAACCGTAGCTCGAATAAAAATATTCCGTTCCCGGCTCGAATTTCAGCGCATCGCCCTCGAAAAGCCGTAAACCGTCCGACGTATTCTTAAAATCCGCTCCACCGAGATTCATAAAATCCTTCATTTCATAATGACGAATTCCGGCAGTGTGTCCGGCAAGAGCGCGAAGCGTAACCGGAAAATTTTTCTGAGGAAATGCCGCAATATATTTTTGAACCGGCGCGTCGAGATCAATCAGCTTTTTTTCGTTCAGACGCATCAGCGCGGCGACGGTCAAAAGTTTTGAAAGGCTTCCGACGCGAAATTTCGTATCCGATTTTACCGGCAGGTTTTTCTCCAAATCGGCTTTTCCGAAACTTTCCGACCAGACGATTTTCCCGTTTTGCCAAACGGCGATCTGCAGTCCGGGAAGAGCATATTTTTCCATCATCGCCCGCGCCGCTTGTTTAGCGTCGTTCGCTGAATTATCCGGCGACTGTGCTTTGATAGAAATGTTTAATAGAAAAATTGTAATTGTAAAAAAAATAATAAATCGTGTCATGACTTTAATCTACGACAATTAATACCTTAAGTTTCTGATAAATAAGTTGACAAAATTTTATTCGGAAAATAGAAGATGACGGTGTTCGTCAATCCATTTTTTGAAATTAAAAGGTCTTCTGACAGCCATAAAATCTATTCTCCTAATCAATTTTCGGCGGACCGATTTGGACGGCTTTTTCCTCATCGGCGAGAGCCTTTTTATCGTCGAGTTGAACCTGCGCCCGCCAAAAATAGGCTTCCGGCATTTTCGGGTCGAGTTCGACGGCTTTGTTAAAATTTTCTTCGGCTTCGATATATTTTTTATTTTCCAAACTACTTATTCCGCGTTTGAGAAATTCTTCCGCAGTCGTCTGCGCCTGTGCCGTGCTGATTGATAAAATCGAAACGAAAAGAGTCAGACTTATCAAAAAAAGGATTTTTTTCAACATTTATTTTTTCATTCTTAAAATAATATTACGTTATTGAAGATAATCAAAATTTTCCTAAAATAATAAACTCAAATCTCTAAAATCTTTTTAACCGTTCGCCAATTTCGCGCCGTCGAAGGAATTTTCAACTTTTTGGCGATATAATCTTTGCCCATCAAACTGTCCAGAACGCTGACGCGCAAAAGGCAGAAAATCTCGTGTTTGTTTACGGCGAATATTTCATTTTCATTATTGTTTGACAGAAGCATTTCGCATTTTTCGTCCGATATTTCTTCGTCTAAAAAGAAAACGTGCAAATCTTTGTCGTTTTCAAATTGTCCGTCAAACGGATTATTTTTGACGATGTTTTCAATTTCCGAAATCGAACGAACTATCGTTTTTATCTGCAAACCGGATTCTTTTTCAATCGCCTTTTCGATCTTCGCGGCGAGTTTTTTATCGTCGGTTTTCCGCGTTTCAAAAATCACATTTCCGCTGTTGATATAGGTTTTGACGTTTTCAAAACCGATTGAAGTGCAAACCTCACGCAGCGTTTCCATTTTTATTTTATTTTTCCCGCCGACATTAATGCCGCGCAGGAATGCAACATATTTCATAGTTTGTTAATCAAAAAAGACGGGATTATTTTGCAATTTTACACTATTTTGGCGTTTATTATTTATTGAATCATAAAATCTTGACGCAAATGTCATAATAAAACATAAGGAAAATCAAATGGCAACAAATACTCTTTTCGATTCGGAAAAACAAAAATCTTCGTCCAATAAAATTCTGATTATTTTCGCCGCTTTTCTGGTAATATTCGCGGCTGGCGGTTTCGGAGTTTGGAGATATATAAAACATATTGACCAAAAAGCGCAAGCCGAAGCCAAAGCGCAATTTGCCGATGAAAGATTGCGCGATTCGATTGTGATGTTATTGGCACAACCGCGTTTTTCGGGCGACCAATTTCGTGAACAAATGCTCGGCAATGCGCGGCTGCAAAAATTGGCAATTCGAGACAGAGAAGTTTATTTTTCTTTGCCCGAATCGAGCGAACTTGATTTTGAAACGGCAATCAGTAATTTTGTGATTGACCGCACAAAAATCGAAAATGCGAAGGAAAACGGCGGCGAATTTACGCTCGGAAATTATTCTCTTATAAAAACGCCGGAAACCGGATATTTTTTCAAAACTCCGCTCGAAAATCTGAACTTCAAATCAACCGCCGACTTAAAATTCCCTTTTCAAACCGTAACTTACACACTCGGTTTGCAGGAATTGATTGATTTTTCCAACAATTCGCAAATTTACGGCGGAAGATTAAATGCCGACACGAATCAGAAAATTGATGAATCCCATATCATTTTCGCCAATCACGGCGCGATGGTTGCCAAACCGGACGAGCCGAGTTTGCAGAGATTCGTCGCCGATCTGATGCGCGAACTTCCCGAAAATCCGACGCGAGAAATGAAAATCCAGCGTCTGCTCGATTTTGTCACAAATGAGATCGAATACGATTACACGGAAGCGGTCGGTTCGCGCGAAACCTTAAAACGCCCGAACGAAGTTCTAATGAGTCGCCGCTCCGATTGCAGTAATAAGACAATTTTGATGGCATCGCTGCTCGAACAGATCGGCGAAGATTATCTGCTGCTCTATTGCCCGCAGCACATCACGGTCGCCGTTCCGCAGGGCGAATTTCCGAACGAAAACAAACTCAGTTTTAAATGGAGCGGAAAAGATTGGATGATCGCCGAAACGACTGCGCCGAATTTTGTGATCGGAAAATCAAAGGTCAATGAATCAGTTAGATTGACTACGGTTCAATATGTCCAAAAACCGAAACAAACCGACGTGATTTTCGAAGCGCACACGTTTCGCCCTTTGGAATTTCGATAAAAATTTCGATATTTATTTTTTTTCGAGAAATTTAGCGGCAGATCGGCGAACGACGCGGTTTCGCCCCGCTTCTTTTGCCTCATACATCGCGTCATCAGCAGATTTCAACCAATCATCGAGCGTTTCGCCCGTTTGCAACTCGCTGACACCGATACTGATCGTGACAGTTCGGTCTTCAAGCAGAGAAGTTTCAACGATTACCCGGCGCAGTTTTTCGGCAACGATGGCGGCGCTAGCCTCGTCTGTTTCCGGCAGAAACAGTAAAAATTCCTCGCCGCCGACCCGAAATATTTTATCGGATTGACGAATGTATTGCTTTATTAAATTGACCAAATCCCTTAAAACCTTATCGCCCGCCGCGTGTCCCAGTTCGTCGTTGATATGTTTGAAATAATCAATATCCAGAGCCAGCAAGGACGGAAGTATCAACTGCCGCTGTTTCTGGGCGACGGCATCGCCGAGGCGCGATTCCATATAGCGGCGGTTAAACGATCCGGTCAGCGGATCTCTGATAGATTCTTCGTGAAGCCGATTATACAGATTGTCAATCACGCCGACGATGATATTTGCCATAACCAGCAATAAACCGAGCGAAACGGCAAAGCGGATCGTCAAAGCCGTTCCGCTATATTTCCAGGCTATAAATGTAAGGACAAGCAACAGTAGAATACTGCACACATTAGCCATCTTGCGGGAAAGGACAAAAAAGAAAAACATAAGCAGCGGATAACACCAGTAAGTTCCGAAATCTCCCTGATAAATTGTTGAAAGAACAATTGCCAGTGCTGCCGGAAACAGCAGAATCTCGAAAGGAATCAGAGGTTTCTTCCGCCGGTGAATGGAGTAACCGTTTAGTAAGAAAATAAGCGTAAGTCCGAGGATTGACGCGCCCAAAGTATAATTTCCGCTTGCCAGATTGTAAATAAAGAAAGGTGTAAAACAGCATACTCCCAGAATTGACAAAGGCAGCAAAAGTTGATTACGGTGCGCCGATCTCGTCCCTGACTCGATTTTTATTGTATTTTCATTTTTGAGTGCAGTCATTTTTCGTCCCTTAAGACTTTAAGCAATTACTGCAATCACTTTCAGTTCGATCGCAATCGGTGTCGGCAGGCAATTTATCTCAACCGTCGTGCGGCACGGCAAGTTATCTTTGAAATATTCGGCGTAAATTCGGTTATAAATCTGAAAATCGTCCTTCATATTCGTCAGAAAAACCGTAACGTCAACTATTTCCTTCCACGATGAACCCGCTTCTTCCAAAATATACCGGACATTCTGAAAAACCGAACGGCACTGCGTTTCGATGTCGTAAGAAGCGATTTCGCCGTCTGCGCCGAGTTCAACGCCGGGAATTTTTTTCGTTCCCTTCTGACGAGGTCCGACGCCCGACAAAAATAAAAGATTCCCGACGCGCCGGGCGTGCGGATAAAGACCGACCGGTTCGGGAGCTTTTGATGAATTGATAATATTTTCGCTCATAAATTATTCCAATGGATAATGGAAAACGGATAACGGATAACGTGAGAATTCTTTAGTTATCAATTTTCAATTTTGCATTATCCGTTATCCGTTGGTGCTTACTTAACAAAAATATTTCTCACGCTCGAATCGCTGACCGCCTGATTGCTCAGACTCGTTACGCGAAGCCGCGCCAGACGCGTCGGTTTGCCGTAAATATTGACGGTTGCCGCACCGTCGTTCGGCGTCGCGGCAATCAAGGTTTCCCAATTCGTGCTTTCATCGCGGGAGATCTCGATTTTTACGTTTCCGCTTAGATTATCCGAAGTCCAATTGATCGTGCGCGAAATTTGTCGCGGAATCGCTTCACCCGCGTTGTAATTGGTCAGCGTCAAACTGCTTCCGCTATAACGGTAATTGGCAATAAAATCAGCCGTGTTATTGATCGAACGCGCATTATCGCGCTGATTATTTATTCCGGTCGGAAAACCGTTAAAAATTACCGACGGGTTTGAAAAATACGGGCGGCGCGTGCAGCCCGAAGTACACGGATTAACATAAGCCATCACCGTGCGGTAATTTCCGTTGACATAATGCCCGTAACCGTAAGAATAAGACGCTCCCGAACCATTTTCGGGATTATGCTGACTGCCCATATTATGCCCGAGTTCGTGAGAAAAACTTAAATTCCCGACCGCGCAGGTTCTGCCCGTAAATGTGTAACCGTTGTTTTGCGAACCCGTGCTGACCGCGCCCATCAGATAACCGATGCCGCACGCGCCTTGAATCTCGCCGACCATCGCCACCAAATCCGCATTATGCGTGTTTCGCAAAGCCTGAATCGAAGCATTGTTTCGCAGCGCACTCAAATCCGCGCTCGCGCTCGCGGTTTCCGTATATTGATATTCCGCCGCGTGAATAAGCCGGACGCGCTGGCGAATCTTGCTGTTGATATATGTCGTATTTGTCGAATCAATTGATTGCTGGGCAAGAGTTTGCGCCTGCGCGTCGCCGCCTAAGATATTTTTTGTCGCCGTCGTATAAACGACCAACACATCAATCCTGTCGCCCGAATCGCTTCCCGCGCCGAGATTTTCAATACGCGAAACTTTTCCCGCGCTTTCGCCTTTCTCATCGCCGGCGCATTCGGGAAACAAACTCTGATCGAGTTCGACCAAAAATTGCTTTCCGCCTTTCATCACTATTTCAAAAACGCCGTCCGGCGAATAGATCAAGCCGGAAACAAAGCCGTTTTTAAAGGTTAAAACAACATCGCCCGAAAATTTATTTTCAACAATTTTCCCGCGCCACGTAAAATCATCCGCGCCGCGTATTTCCAAACCTTCGGATTTATGGCGAATTGCTTGATATGTTTTCCCGTCAAACAGCGGAATGTTTAAAATTTCGGAATTTTCGCTTTCAAACGCATTATTTTGAAAAGTGATCTCGCTTTCTCTGACCGAAGCGACCGAATATCTTTCGTTTTCCGCCTTTGCACCCGGAGTTTCCGTCAAACTAAAAAGCAAAACACGATTTTGCGCCTTGCTTTCCGGCGAATAAAAAGACGCAAAAAATGCCGCCAGAACCAAAATCAATCCGAAACCGAGACTTAAAAATAATTTCGTTTTACTCTGCATTCATTTAATTCCTTTCGTAAAATTTTGTATGAAAACCGTAGAGGCTTGAAAATTATACCATTTTGTTTACACGAACAGTTAATTCATTGAAATCATTCTAAAAGCTGTGAAGAATTGAATGAGTTTTTAGGTTAAAAAACTCAATATAAATCTATACGGAAATTCATCTAAAATCGGATTATTCGAATCAATAAACTGCCTGATTGTTCTTTTTCTCGCATTCGGTCTGCCGTGT
>JBBRVS010000192.1:0-11247 GCA_038246645.1 Pyrinomonadales bacterium | reverse complement strand
GGGCAAATCTAAAACGGGTGCAAATCCCGAATAGAACGGCTAAAAATGTGAAAGAGCTAAAAAGTATCGCCGAACAAGGAATGTCAGCAATTAAAAATTCAACGGGATTGGTAAAGTCTTTTTTTAATGAAGTGAATTTTCACTTTACTTGCTCTTAATGTCGTTATCAAACTGCTATCTGTACGGAAAACAGTTTTCTGACGATTATAAAAATTAATACAGCAGAAAGAGCATCAACAGTAATTGAAACACCTTGAATGACTGCGTCTGACTCACCGAACAACTTAAAAATTAAAGATAAAATTAAGGTGTATCCTGGTGGATGTCCTAATAAATCAGGGTTTGCAATTCGTGCGGTTGAATCAAAAAACGAAAGTAAGCCATCTTCAACTATTAATCTTGCTGATAGTCTCAGTAGATCCAAATTTGTAAAAACAAGTTAAAGAAAGCGGGCTTGAGAGCAAACCCTTCCTCACCTGAAATTATATTTAACTTCTCTTTTTTCGCTTTATCTTGATTAAAGATGAGCTATTATCAACAACCTTGATAATAATTTCAGGTCGGGAAGGGCTACAGCTTTGCGCCCGCCCAAGTCTTATTTTCTGATAAATATCTGAAATTCGGATCTACTGATACTATCGAAGTAGATATCGTCCGCCGATTCTTTTAATTCTTCGGGCAGGTCTTCGATTGCCGCCTCGATAAAAAGAAGATTCGGCGCACCGCCATTATTCGCGTTGCGCGTCGCCTTCATCGAAATCTTTTCGAGCGGTTTGGCATTGGCATCTATCCCGATGAAAAATTTGTTCGGCTGTGCGCCATCGCAGACCGGTACGCAAAGCGACCGCCGCCCGTTCCGATGTCCACAACAACGCCTTCGCCGGTATCGCTCGATAAATTTTCGGAAGTCTTCCGCGCCGAGTTATCAGTTGGTGCTTCCACGAATTGCTTTAATCATATGTTTTACCTCTTTGGTAAAACAATAAAATATTTAGCGCGGAACTTCAACGGTTTTTATAATATCGGAAATGACCGCATCGGTCGTTGCGCCGTCGAGTTCGGCTTCGGCGCGTAGGGCAAGGCGATGACGCAAGACGGGCAATGCCACATCGCGCACGTCGTCCGGTGTCGGAAAATCGCGACCGCGAATTGCCGCAAGTGCTTTTGAACAAAGAAGAAGCGCGATTGCCGCACGCGGGCTTGCGCCGTACAGAATCGTCGGATGGGTGCGCGTTTTTCTGACCAGATCAACGATATATTTCTGCACGCCCGGTTCCATTCGCATCGCTTTGACTTCGGCGCGGCATTTTTGAATCGCTTCCGCATCCGGCAGCGGATTAATATCTATTTGTTCCAAATTGCGCGAATTAAAACCCGCGTCCCACCGCGAAACGATTTCCAGTTCCGCGTCTTCCGCCGGATAATCAATGAGGATTTTGAGCAAAAATCTGTCTAATTGCGCTTCCGGCAGAGGATAAGTTCCTTCGTATTCAATCGGGTTTTCCGTTGCCAGAACGGTAAAAAGCGGCGACAGGCGATAGCGTTTGCCGTCAATCGTCGTCTGGCGTTCTTCCATCGCTTCGAGAAGCGCGGATTGCGTTTTCGGCGGCGTACGGTTGATTTCGTCCGCGAGCAAAATGTCGGTAAAAATCGGTCCCGGTCGCAGAGAAAATTCCGACGTCTGCATATTGAAAACATTGTTTCCGGTAATATCCGAAGGCATCAGATCGGGCGTAAACTGAATACGCGAAAACCGTGCGCCGATGATCTGCGCGAGCGATTTTACGGTCAGAGTCTTCGCCGTTCCCGGAACGCCTTCCAGAAGAGCGTGTCCTTCCGCCAGAATAGCGACCAAAATCTGTTCGATAACTTCTTCTTGCCCGACAATCGTCTTATGAAGTTCGGTTGTAATATGCGTAATTGTTGCAGGTGTATAGTTTAACATTTCAAATTTAAGGGTTTAAAAGTGGAACAGGGTAAAAGTTTAAAGGTAAAAAAGTATTTTTGTCATCTAAATCGAAAACTTTTTCACTTTTTCACATTTCCACTTTTAAACTTTAGACATAATCAAAGATAGTTTTTACCGCTAAAATAAAAACCGTTATCAGAAAAATTCTTTTGAGCCAAATATCGTTTAATTTCGTAACGGTGTGCGCTCCGATAAATGCGCCGATAAACATTATGACGGCAAGAAGCGCACCGAGCCGGTAATCTACTAAACCTTGCCACATAAAAATAATTGTGGCAACGAGCGACGAAAAGACGTTGATAAATTTCGTCGAAGCGACCGATTCGGTAAAGGTCATTCCGAAGAATGCGACGAAAACCACCGTTAAAACCGTCACGTAACCGCCGCTGTATAATCCGCCGTAAATTCCCAAAATAAACGTCAAAACAACTGTTAAAACGGTTGCTTTTCCGGAAACTTCGGCGATTTCCGCCACGCCCGAATCGCGCCTTAAGAGCACGAAAACCGCTACCGTAATCATCGCAATCGAAACGATCAGTTTGATGCTCTGGCTCGTAATCAAACCGACTAATAATGCACCGATTGCCGAACTTATCAGCGTTATACCGACAAGCGGCGCGATCTTGCGGTATTTGATAATGTCTTTGCTTAAAAACGGAATCGTCGCGCCGATGTTCATAAATGTCAAACCGAACATATTCGTCGCCACCGCAATTTTCGGATCAATCCCGAATTGAAACATCACCGGAACGGTTATCAAAGAATTACTGCCCGTGACAACGCCGATAATGCTGGTTAAAAAAAACAAAATTATGAGCAAGATCAGGGCGGTGGTTGTCATTTTTTCAAAAAGTTTTACCTTTTAAGCAGATAAGAAAATATTTTACGGCTTGTTAAAAGTTATTATCAACCTTATATTTGCCAGAGTTTGACCGCATTCTTGACTTTTACCTTTTGCCTTTTTACTTTTGCCTTACGGCTTACTTTCTGCCGCGCCGCAAGCCGAGTTCGGTTTCGATCTCGCGCAGACCGCTGATTAGATTGATAACTTCTTTTTTATTCGTCGGTTCGCCGTGGCTGATGTCTTCGCATTTGAACATAATTTGTTCGATCTCGTTCGCGCTTCGGGTGATTCTTTCGGCGAGAAGTTTTGCCAGATCGGCGCGCGTCACCGTAAAATTATCCGCGCCGACCAGACGCGCGGCTCTACGCCGAAATTCTTTATAAATATTCTCGACCGCCAGATCGTAAGCCTTAGTTCGCTGTTGAAGCTGCGCCATTGCCGCGACATATTCGAGTTTGGAAAGCCGGCTCGGTTCGTCCGCCGGCAGAGCGCGGGCAAAGCGGCGGCTCTGCGTATAGAAAATCAAACCGATCAACGCGGCGATTTGCAACAGAAATGCAACTACGGGCGTTCCTTCAAAATAAGCGAGCAATAAATTATTGTTTTTGCCGAAGCCCTGATGATATTCGTCAAAAGCGATTATTCCGTCGTCAGAGGCGAGCAGATTAATACCGATCTGCGCGTTGTCAACCAGATTAATTCCACCGTTTGAAACGATATACGGATCGGTCAAAAAAATGATCTGCCCGTCGCCGAACGGAATTTCGACCAGAATATTTTTGTCTTTATTTGCCAGATGAATAACCGGCGCGGGAATTTGTCCGGTTTCTCGAGTTTGTTTGTCTGCCCTCTCGGCGGTAATTTCAGCTTCCGGTGTTTCTTTTCGGACAGGTCCCGAACCTAAGCCGCTTCCTGTTTGAGCTTCTTTGTCTGCAACTTTCGGCGGCGGCGGCGGCGCGTCTTCTTCGCCGTAAACATCTTCCGAATCTTCAAAAACTTCGGGCGGCACATTTTCAATAATACTTGCGGGCGGTTCGGTCCGGGCGGTCGAGATCGAATCTTTGGCGGATAATTTGGTAATTCCGACTGACGCGGCGTAGCGCGAAGATTGAACGGCGATAATATTTTTCGTTAAAATCGTCGGTTGAACGGGTTTTGCCGCTTCAACCTCATTGGTCATTTCTTTTTGATTCGACGGATCGGTCGTGATAAATGGTTCTTCATTCGTTTCAAGAGAAATCGCCCAATTGGCGGATGTTTTAATCAGTTCTTCGGGCGGAGCGCGGTCAATTAAAACCAATCTGCCGCCGCCGGCAACCCATTGCTGCAAATCTGTTATTTCCTTTTCTTCAAATTCGCGTAAGGTTTCTCCGATCACGACAAAAGTTTGCGGTGAATTTGCCTCTAATCGCAAAAGCGCGGCAGGCGGCTCTTGCCAGCGCGTGACGTTTCTGCCCGTTTCCGCCAGTAAATCATAAAATGCGCGCGTGCCGGTCGTGCCGACATTATATGTCGAACGATTCGGTCTGAGTTCGTTATCGGGAACTTTTTCCTGCTGAACGTAAGACGCGGCATTTAGCCCGACAAGCACGATTATCAGGACGAACAACGCTAAAAATATGAGAAACTTTTCTTTCATTTATCATTTATCATTTATCATTTACCAACTGTTTCGATAAGTTGATAAATGATAAATGATCAAGCCTTACTGCTGACGGTTTTCTTATAACCGTTCTTAAATTCTTCCCAATCCTTTTCGTCCGCCGATTCAAAACCGTACCAATGACGTTCGAAATTGAGTGTCAGACCGTTCAAATTTTGATAAAGTTCGCCGCCGCGCCCGCGTTTTACGTCGCGCAGGTAATCGCGGTTTGTTTTATTCCCGGAAAGTCCGATGATCTTTCGATCGCTGAGTTCGCACAAAAGCGCGATGTAACCTTTGCGAATCGCGCCCCGCAAGTTTCCCTCACGCGCAAGTTTTTCCGCTTCGCTGAATAAATCGGAAGCATTTTGATCGGCGGAAAGCGTTTCGCCCAAAATAACGCGGTCGGCTTTTTCCTTCTTTTCCCGCGTTCTGTATCGGCGGACGAATTGCGGCGCGAATTTATAGATCAGATATCCGATTCCGGCTAAAATCAAAGCAAAAAAACCATAAACCAAAAAGGATGAAAATTGTCCGAAACCCGAACTTTGTCCCGGCTTGATCTCGGGACGCGGAAATAATTCGGCAAGCCAAGCCATCACCGTTTCATAAATTCTTTGAAAAAGACTCTTATCTTGTTCGTCCGCCTTTTTAAATTCCTCGCGCTTTAAGATTTCCGACAGTTTTCGTTTATCTTCGTCTTTGGTGCGCTGCGAGATCGGCGGATTTTCGATTTCCGCAATTTTTTTCGCGACGGCATCGAGCCGCTCGCTGATTTCGTTTAAGATTTGTTCCCGTTCGTTCGAGTCTGCGGCGGCTTTTTGATATACGTCGAGTTTTTCCGCAAGCCAGCGATTATCGGTTTCGATTGATGAATTTTCCCATTCGATTTTTTCGCTCGTCGGAATATTTTTGCGGATCTTTTCTAACGCATTTTTTTCAAAATTTTCGTATTCAGCCGCCGAAGCGGTAATTTCTTCGTCCGGGTAAAGCAACTGCAAAGTCAGATTTCGCGCTTCAATCACATTGCTTTTATATTCCGTCAATGTTTTTCCGAATGCCGAATTTGAAAAAAGCGCAAATAGAGTGCAAACGGCAAAAATAAGTTTTACAGAAAAAGTAAGGTATTTTGAAAAGTTTGGAGTTCCGCCTTTTGGCGGTTTTCCGCCGCGCTTCGCTGGCGGTAGCCGCCTAAAGGCGGAACTCCAAACATATATCGAAAATCTTTCATTACTTTTGCTCATCTACTTATTCTAATCCAAGCGTCGTTATTTTAGAATCTTTTCGCGGCGTTTGATTCGAATTTTGTTCCGCCAGCGGAGTTTTCGACAACGCCGGCTGGAGCGGATTTATATAAGTTTGCGGCACATTCGGAATGTCGCCCAACCGCCGCGCCGCCATCAATTCGATGTCGTAACCTTCGTGGCGGACGCGTTCGTCAACATAAAGCAGACATAAACCGATCATCCAAACCGGCATCAGCAAAATAAAGCTGATCTGCCCGACGAGCTGATTGGCGATCTGATACCACGCCGGAACAACGTCCGCGCTAAAGAAAATCTCGATTCCGCTTGCCCACGCATACCAGCCGAGCGGAATATATAGAAGCGCGAGTGCCGAATATGTCACAACTATCGTAAAAATAAAAAGCGCGGCAAAGCGTTTAACATTTCCGCTGGCGAGCGAAATACTGCGGCTCATAGCGGAGAAAAATCCCTGTCCTTCGACCAGCATCACCTGCGGAATATAGGCAAAGCGCGACGCCACCAGAAAGAACAGCCACAGTGTCAAAATTGTCGTCGCCGCACCGATAATTATGGAAAATATCACGGCTAACGGCATAACCGTCTGAAAAATCCCGAAGGCGGCGAGAATCAATAAAAATGCCACGGTTAAACCGAAATAAAAAAGAATTATCCCGAAAATGCCGAGTGCAATCGAAATAATCAATGAAGCGACAATCAAGCCGAAAACCCGCTTTTTGGTATTTTTGTAAGTTTCCCCGAATGAAATCGGTTCATCAAAAAGCAGATGCCGGATAAAATTGCGCGAAGCCCCGCCCATCACCGTTAAAATGGCGACCGTTTCGACCAGCCAGATAATAATTCCGCCGAGCCACGTAAAAAGTTGAAAGGAAACCATCTCCGCCGGATCAAAACTTGTGCCGACAAAAAAAAGTGCGCGTCCGAGCATCGTCCAACCGATGGAAAAAAGCGTCCCGGCGACAATCGGCGGCGCGGCAATCAAAACGAACGTCCAAAAATGTTTACGGTACAATCGCACGGCGCGGTCAATCAAATCGCCGGCGCCAAGCGGAACGATTGACAATTGAGAATGCGGAGAAATCGGATTATTCATTTGTTTTGTGAAAAGCCTGACCAAAATTATAGCGTTTTTACAAACATTTATGTAGCCGGAAAAATAAAAAAAAGTCTGCCGACTTTTTCAAATCGGCAGACTCTTGCAGGAATTTTAGATAAAACTAAAATTCAAATCTGAATGCGAGTTGGGTAACACGCGCTCTTGCCGCACTACTGATGCGACCAAATTGCGTGCTGTTAACATCTTGAAACTGTCCCGGTATAAAATTAACCGTGTTAAAGACATTAAACAGATCGCCTTGCAGTTGGAATTTGTATCTTTCGCCAATCACAAATCGTTTGATAAGTGAAAGATCCAGGTTATATGAGGTCGGACCGGTCAAGAATAATCTTTCCAAACTGCTTGTTCCTCCCGGAATGTTACGGAAGAAAACCTGTCCGGCAAACGGAGCATCGTCAAAGTTGCCATTTACGCCTCTTCCATCGCGTCCGGTTTTAAGTGTTCCGTCAGGATTACGTCCAAGAACTTCAGGCGGTAAGAAAAAGATACCGTTCGGCGTTCTGTAAACACCGGCTAAGTCCTTTAACTCTTGTTTTGACAAATTTGATAAAGCCGTCTGATTTCCCGAACGTCCACCGCGGTTTAATGTTCCGCGAGCATCCGTAATAGAAATAGGCGCACCCGAACCGATTTGGAAAATTGCGCCAAGCTGAAAATTACCGAAGATGGTAGCAGCAGCACCGCTGTTTAAGAAGCGTTTGCCGACACCAAACGGAAGTTCATAGCTGGCAAGCACGTTAAACTTGTGTGTTTGATCAAACAGCGCACGTGCATATTCTATTTCCGGTTGAGCATTGTCAAGTAATGGCTCAAATCGTGTTTGTCCGACACCGTCTGCATTGGTCAAGTTTTTCGAGAATGTGTAGTTAGCATTCAAAGAAAGACCTTGTGTGAAACGGCGACGAAGATCTATCTGCAGAGCGTTATAGTAAAACTCGGCACCGTTAGAAAGTAAATCTACTACGCCGGCATTCGGATTCGGAACAAAATTGACATTACCTTGTAGATTGTTAGCCAAATATATAAAGGCTAACTGACCGGGTTCTCCGTTTGACAGCAATCCGGTGATCGTCGCATTTGTCAAAAGTCCGCCGGAAGCTAAATTCGGAAATACGGTTAGCGTTTGGCTTCCCGGAACTGCCGGATTAAAACCACCGCCTGTCGGACAGGTTTGATTCTGCTGTCCGAAAAATGCCTGACAAGCAATCAGATTTCCTCTTGCCCGGTTAAAATCGGCTAAGAATCCGTTTTCTCGAATAATAACCTGATTATAGTCAATGGCACGTAACAGGTTCTTACTGCGGGTTCCGACATAACGGAATTCAACAGCAGTATCAAACCCGACTTCACGCTGAATACCAATCGAATACTCCTGAATTCTCGGACTTTGAACCTTCGGATCTACTGCAAAAACAGTTCCGAAATTACCCGCTGCCGCATTATTGAGAGCAAAGGTTCGGTTAGGATTAAAAACAGGTGCCGGAATACCCGGTAAGTTGTCAATTCTTCCATTCAAAGCCGTACCACCCGTATTCGGGTTAAAAGCATTTGACGTAAAGTTTAAGCCCTGGTTACCCAAAAGCGCGTTATCGGGAGCGCGAACCAATTCATCATTGATATAGCTGAAACGATAGCCGCCGCGAATAACCGTTTTCTTCTCACCGAAGATTCTGCCCAAACCGCCTCTGAAATTAGGAGAGTAAGCAAAGCCTAGGACCGGAGAGATATTATTTTTGTCCGTTTCGTAAAATTGTCCGGGTTTTCCGATGTTTCCTCCGACAAATTGGTATCTGCCGTTAGGATCCAAAATTGCCGAAATCGGATCGTCAAGATTCGGGATAACCGGCTCTAATGCCAGACCGTTATCACTTCTTAAACCGGTATAAACATCATAACGCACTCCAAGATTGAGTGTTAAATCACTCGTTACGCGCCATTGATCAGAAAAATGCGCTCCATAGATTTCATAACTGAACTGGCGGCTTTGCGTTGCCTCCGGAATAAATCCTGATGTTTGTGTCTCAACATTAAATGCCTGAGAACCGGCTGAAACAATACCGCCGAGCAAAGCTAACAAACCATTAGCACCGGCGCGTTGCGCTGCCGGAACCTGTCCCGGAAACAGCGTTGTGTTTGTAAATTGGGCAACAGAGATTGCCGGGGTAGCCGTTCCTGTTCCGATCGTAAAGGTCGGAGTCGTTGCTGCATTATTAAAGGCATCAATTTTGACAGCCTGAAACTGTCCGCCGAAACGCAAAGTGTGATTACCGGCGAGAAACGTTGAATTATTCTGTAAATTATAGGTTTTAACTTCACGTCCTTGGTTTTCGAAGGAAACTTCCGGATTTGTAACCAACGGTAAATTAAAGAACGCTGACGGACGCGGATCACGTCTTAAAAAGATAGGATCGCTGAAAAAGAATCCGCCGCGAACTTCATTCGTAAATCTTGAGGATAAAGCCGAATTCCAGCTAAGCGAAAGAAGCGGATTGTCGGACGGCTGATCAACACGCGGGTCAATATTAAATGAATTATCAATATCTGCACGTTTTACAGTTTGAGTGGCAAATCTATATGTACCGCTGATTCTGTTTGTCGAATTAGCCAGAAAATCAATTCTGCTGGCGTAGTTGGTTTGGTTCGCATTAAAGTTTTGAATTACGTTAAAACCGGTGGTATTTCTCTGATCTCCGACCTGGGTAGAATTGCCTCCCGGAATATTGGCGAGAAAGCGGCTGGCAATAATCGGATTGATGCCCGTAATACCGGTATTAAGAGCCGGATTAAAGATATTAACCGTAACTATTTGTCCGGCAACGACATTGTTAGCCGGATCATTAACGGCTGCCGTATAGGTGAATAAACCTTGACGCGCATTAGGGGTTAAAACCGTGCTGAATTGCGGATCGGCAGGCTCTCTGTCAATCAGTTTTTCATAAGAGAAAAAGAAGAATAATTTATCTTTACCGCTAATGAACATCGGACCGCCTTCACCGAAGTTAAAGAACGGCAACGGACCGCCGAGGTTTCCGCCGAATTGATTGCGATTACGGAACGGACGTTCAATTCTGTTAGCATTGCTAAAAAACTGATTTGCGGCAAGGTGTGAATTACGGTTAAATTCAAACAATCTCAGATTATATCTGTTTGTACCGCTGCGGGTCGTAAAACCGATCTGTGCGCCGCCAAATCCGTCACCGGCATTTGCCTGTGAGGAAATACTAAATTCTTCTACTTCATCAACCGTCGGGCGAGCGGGCGAAAAGTCCGTTGCATTTGAGCGGATAAAATTGTCCTGAACGTTAATACCGTCAATTGTCGTGTTGGTCGCAGAGGTGCGAACACCGTTGATTACGGTATTCTGCGACGGGTTTGAAGCCGCGCCTGCTTGCAGAGTAACAAAATTGAGCGGATTTCTTCCGAGCGACGGTAGATCATCAAGTTGTTTTCTCGAAACATTGTTGCTTATTTTTGCATCAACAGAATTAATAATGTCTTCCCCGGCTGTAACGACAACTGTTTCTTCGATGCCGCCAACTTCTAAAGGTACTCTTATAGAAGAATCTCTACCGATTTCAATTCTGAGATCGTTGGCAGTATAGGATTTAAAACCATTAGCTGTTACCGTAACTGTATATAAACCAACTTCCAGGTTAGTTACCCGGAAAGCACCTTCACTATTTGTGACTGTGGTTATTTCTTGTCCGGTCTGAGTGCTTCTAACAACTACAGATGCTCCCGGAATAAGTCCGTCGGGTCCGGCGACGGTGCCAATAAGATCACTTGTAGTAGTTTGTGCAAAAACATTAACAGTTGTGAATGCCAATACCACAAGTAAATATATAAATTTTTTCATTATGTCCTCCATTTTTAGTTAAATTTTTCAACTTCCTATAATTTTTTATAATTAAGAAAATGAAAAGGTGTGTATATAGAATATATGCACACAATTGTTTGGTGGAGTTTAATTATTCAAAAATTGTGCCAAGAACTGTTTAATTAGCAAAACTCCTGTATATTTATACGTTTAACAGAAAACTTCAATTTCCGACAAAAATCAAAAATAGCGGATTTCATTCAAATAATTGGACAAATCTATAAAGAAATGGACATAAAATTTACATCATTTTGAAGGAATAATTTATAATTTAGAGGGAATTCTAGCGGTATTTATCAACGCCATCCGCAGCTAACACCACTTCATCTTTTAAATTCCATTTTATTTTGACAAAAATGATTCAAGTTCTCGGCATAATATTGTAGCTCTTAATTTTTGAATTAAGCGTAGTGGCATTAAGACCTAAAAGGCGGGCGGCGCGCGATTGGTGTCCGCCGGTTTGATCGAGGGCGCGGCGGATCAGATCAACTTCAAATTTGCGAACCTCGTCGTAGAAATTTACGCCGCGCGAG
>JBBRVS010000191.1:0-11305 GCA_038246645.1 Pyrinomonadales bacterium | reverse complement strand
TTATTAGTTGATTTGAAAAATCAACATCCTCATTGGAGTTATGAAAGATTCGTAATAATTGGAAATCTTGCCTTTTTATTTTTTAATTCATTTTATTGGCTGGTTTTAGGTTATGGGATTGAAAGGCTTCACGAACATTATTTAAAAATCAGGTCTGAGCCTGAAAAACCTTTTACAATTTTTTCAGGCTCTGATTGACTTTTTAGTTTTCTAAACTATTTGAGTTTTCCATTTTCCGCGTCTGAAAAGCAGAGCCGAAACGACTGCGAGAACGGAAAACGAAATCGTGATCGCCCAGAAAACGCCGTCGGCTCCGAGATTATAATGATAAGCAAGGACGTAGGCGAGCGGAATTTCGAACATCCAGAAAATAAAAAAGTTCAGATAAGTCGGCGTGATCGTATCGCCCGCGCCGTTGAACGCGGTTTCCAGAACCATTCCGAGACCGTAAAAAACAAAACCGTAAGCGACGATTTGCAGACAGTTCGTGCCGTAAGCCAAAACTTCCGGTTCGGTCGTGAAAAATCCGATGATTTGACTTGAAAAGATCAGGAAAAATAAGCCGATAAGTCCTAAGAATACGGCGTTCAAAAATGCCGCCGTCCAGACCGAGCGTTCGGCGCGTTCGGGTTTTCCTGCGCCTAAATTTTGCCCGACCAGCGTTGCCGCCGCGTTGCTCAAACCCAAACTGGGTAAAAGCGCGAAAATAATCACGCGCAGACCGATGGTGTAGCCCGCGATTGCCGCGCTCCCGAATCCGGCGACGATCGGCATCAATGCGCTCCAGCTTAATGTCGCGATCGTGAACTGCAAAACTGCCGTCGCCGAAAGACGTACAAGTTTCCATAAAAGTTTCGGGTCAAATGTCCAACTATCGCCTTGAATGGTGATGCGTCCGCCTTTGCCGAACAGACACCACGCCGCGTAAATAACGCCGACTCCGCGCCCGATGGTCGTCGCCACCGCCGCGCCCGTTACGCCCAGTTCGGGGAAAATCCAGAAACCGAAAATAAAGAGCGGATCGAGAATGATGTTCAGACCGTTTGCCAGCCACAAAACGCGCATCGCAATCGCCGCATCGCCCGCGCCGCGAAAGATCGCGTTGAGCAAAAACAGGAAAACAACTGAAGCGTTGCCGCCGAGCATTATCCGCGTAAACGGCGTGCCTTGTTCGACGACCTGCGGCGACGCGCCTAAAAACTGCAAAAATGTCGGCGCGAAGATCAAACCGATGACGCTCATGACGAGCGAAACGATCAAACCGAGATAAAGAACGTGCGCCGCCGTTTTGGCGGCATTTTCAAAATCCTTCTCGCCGACGCGCCGCGCAACCGTCGCCGTCGCGCCGATTGCCAGACCGAAGGCGACGGCATAAATAATCGCCATCATCGCTTCGGTAATTCCGACGACCGCGACCGCATCCGCGCCGAGTTTGGCGACAAAGAAAATATCTACAATGGCAAAAAGACTCTCCATGATCATTTCCAAAATCATCGGAACGGCGAGCAGAAAAATTGCCAAACCAATCGAACCCTGCGTAAAATCACGGCTCGAACCCCTGATTGCCTCGTTTAAAATAGACCAAAACGAGTTGTCATACGTCTTTTCAGACGTAGTTTCTACGTAATTAGACATAACTATTCCTGTAAAAAAATTGTTTATAAAAACTGAATGAAAAATAACGCACGAAGTGTGCAAAGGACAGGTCGTTTCACCGATGAAACATTTAACGATGACGCGAACAAGAAAGTTGCGAAGTATTTTTAGCGGATGCGAACAATTATTTTCATAATTTTGTGAGCATAGCACAAAGTTTTTGGATTTGAAATATGTATAAAGCATTTTTTTAGCCGGGAGCGCAGGCTGCCAGTCTGCATGAGCGCGTCAGCGCGAAAAAGCGTTTGCATATAATAAACTTGATTTGGTTTCAAACTCCGTTCCGCCGCTATCGCGACGGTGCAGACGAGCCGCCTGCGCTCCCGGCAAAAAACCGTTCCAAAAAACATTGCCTTTTACAAGATTTTCGATTTATCATTAAAGAAAACTTTTTCGAGAAGTATTTTATGAACGACCACACTTATAACTACGATGAGCAGCAACCGTTTGCCGCCGCCGAATTTGCTGAAAATCCCGAACCGCGCTGTCCGTGCGTACTTTTGCTCGACACTTCCGGTTCGATGCAGGGCGATTCGATTGAAGAATTGAATCACGGTTTGAGCGCGTTTCGTGAAGAACTTTTTAATGATTCTTTGAGTATGAAACGCGTCGAAATCGCCGTAATTTCATTCGGTCCGGTCAGGGTTTTGCAGGATTTTACGACCGCCGATATGTTTCGCCCGCCGAAACTCGAAGCCGCCGGCGATACGCCGCTCGGAACTGCCGTCGGACACGGACTCAATCTGCTGAAAAACCGTAAGGAAATCTTGCGGCAAAACGGAATCAAGCTTTTTCGCCCGTGGATTTTCCTGATGACCGACGGCGAACCGACCGATAAATGGCAGCATCTGCCGCAGATCATCCGGGCGGGCGAAGAAACGAAATCGTTTTCGTTTTTCGCGCTCGGCGTAAAAGAGGCGAATTTTGAAGTTTTGCGTCAGCTTGGAGTGCGCGAACCGATGAAGCTGAGCGGCGTTCGCTTTAAGGAATTTTTCCTCTGGCTGTCGGCTTCGCTGAAAAATGTTTCGCGCTCCACGCCCGGCGATTCCGTCCCGATTCCCGATTACAAACCTTACGGCTGGGCAGAAGTCTAAACAATGGACAACTGACAATGGACAATGGACAATAATAAATTTGAAAAACGCCGGTTTCGGCTAAAATCCAAGGCGATTAATTTATAAATAGTGTTTTTAATTTACAATACCTTCGCCAAAATTAGATGTTCAAAATGAATTTTTGATATTGATTTTATTAGCTTTGTAAATACAACAAAATACAATGGATATAATTAAAATACGGTCTACTTTTTTCATAAACCTTTTTAATTATCCACACATTTTTTGCAGTTATTAAAAGTCTTTTTGTTTTCAACAATTATGATTTTACAATTCTTCAAAAATTGGCGAAGGTATTGAATTTAAGGAAAATTAATTGTTCATTGTCCATTGTCAGTTGTCCATTTATAAGAACCTATGAATAAATGGCGTTACGCAAACGCATCGGTGATCGGACAGGCGCATCTCAATCAGGAAACGGATTGTCAGGACAGGCTGCTTCTTCGCACGATCGAACGAGATGAAGGCGAAATTCTGATCGCCGTCATTGCCGACGGCGCGGGCAGCACTTCGGAAGGCGGACGCGGCGCAGAGGTCGCGTGCGAAACCTTTGTCGGACAGATTGCAGAATTTTTGAATTCGGGAAACGCTTCGGTTAAATCCTTAAATGCGGATTTCGGCAGATTCTGGATTTCGCATTTTCAGCAACAAATCACGGAACTTGCGCGTGAAAGCAGAAAGGAAGTTCGGGAATTTGCGTCAACTCTGGTCGGCGCGGTGGTCGGCGCGGAAAGCACGGTTTTTTATCAGGTCGGCGACGGCGGCGCGGTTTTTTCTTTAAATGGCGCATCCGAAAGCTACCGTTTCGGCATCGAACCGGAAGACGCGGAATATGTAAATATGACGAATTTTTTGACGGACGAGAATGCCGCTGAATGTTTGAGATTCGTTTTGATCGAAGAAGCGGTTGAAGATTTGATTCTTTTTTCCGACGGAATTTACGCGGTTGCGGTTGATTATCAAAAAAACAAACCGCACGAACCTTTTCTAATGCCGATGATCGCGCCGCTTCGAAATGGCAATGCCGTCAACGGTTTAAATGAAAAACTCGATAATTTTTTAGCGTCGCCGAAACTTAATGAAAAGACTGATGATGATAAAACGATAATTTTAGCATCGCGCGCCGGGAGCGCAGGCAGCCTGCGTGAAGCGTGAAGCGTGAAGTTTGTGTTGATAATCAAACATTTTCCGCATAATCCGGAATTCGGTCAAGCGCGTTGCGCTTTACGCGCAGACAGGCTGCCTGCGCTCCAATGGAGATTTATGCCCACATATTATGACAGTCAAAATAAATCTTACGTTTTGACCGAACAGATCGGCAGAGGCGGCGAAGGCGTGGTTTTTTCCTGCGCGGACGATGCGGAAATCGTCGCCAAAATCTATCACGAACCCGTCACGCCGGAAAAAGCCGAAAAACTGCGCTGGATGGCGGACAATAAAAACGAGCATCTGCTGAAGGTCGCGGCGTGGGTGATTGACGTTTTACGGGATGCGCCCGGCGGAAAGGTCGTCGGTTTTCTGATGCCGAATGTCCGCGCCAAAGAAATTCACGAACTTTATTCGCTGAAAAGCCGGCGTGTTTATTTCCCGGAAGCAACGTGGCATTTTCTCATCCATACGGCGGCAAATTTGGCTCGCGGATTTTACAGTCTGCACCGCGACGATCACGTGATGGGCGACATCAATCACGGAAACTGCGTCGTTTTGGCGGACGGCACGGTAAAACTCATTGACTGCGACAGCTACAGCATCAGCACCGGAAATTTTCGTTACCGCTGCGAAGTCGGCGTGGCGACGCATCTCGCGCCGGAGCTGCAAGGCGTGGATCTGGGCGAAGCGACGCGCGAAGCAAAACACGATAATTTCGGTCTGGCAGTCATAATTTTTCAGCTTTTGTTTCTGGGCAGACATCCGTTTTCGGGAAATTATCTCGGCGCACAAGACAAATCGCTCGAAGATTGTATCCGCGAAAAACTTTTTGCTTACGGCGATAATACCGACATTGCAAAGGTCAAACAGCCGCCCGGAACGCTTTCGCTTTCGGAAGTTTCGCCGCGCCTTGCCGCGATGTTCGAACGCGCATTTTTAACCGGCGACCGTCCCGAACCGCGTGAATGGGTTGAAGCACTGGAAGATTTTTCGCGCTCGCTCGATCAATGCAATTTTCATCCCGGACATCACTATTACGAAAAACTCGCCGCGTGTCCGTGGTGCCGGATCGAAGGGCAGACGGGATTGATGCTCTTTCCGTTTATTAATTCGGCAAACGATTTAAATGGCGAAAAACCGTTTAACATTTTCACCATCGAGAATTTAATCGAAAATCTCGGTATCAATCAGAATCTTCCGGCAAAACCGATTGATCCGATGACTTTGTTTGCGCCGCCGCCGTCGCCGGAATTTATTGACAAAAAAAGAGATAACCGCAAGCGTCAAATTACGATCATCGCCATCCAATTTGTTTTGATCTCGGTTTTTATGTATTTCCTGGGAATCGGCGCGGGCGTATTCGTCGGAATTGTAACGATGATTTTCTTTATCATTTCGCTCAATAATCCCGATAAAGATCTGCGAGCCGAATTAAATGAAAGTTTATTCGATGCACGGGAAAAATGGAATCAGATCGAAAATGAATGGAGCAAAGGTCTGGTTCCGCAAAATGTCAATGACGATTTGGCGCAAATCAGAAAAAAAATAGATGCTTATCAGAAGTTTCAGCAAACAGCCGCTCACAAAATAAAACTTTTGCGCGACGATGTTTCGCGCCGTCACTTCAGCGAATATCTGCGCTCTTTCCGGCTTGAAGCGGCGGAAATCCCAGAAATTAAAGCGGAAGACCGCCGAATTTTAATTGAAAAAGGCATTAAAACAGCGGCGGAAATCGAAGAAAAACGTCTGCTCGATTTTTATCAAATAGATTTCGCTCTGACGAAAAAACTGGTCGCGTGGCGCACCGAACTGGAAGAAAAATTCGATTTCGACGCTGATCTTAAAATTCCCGAAGCCGAGCAAAAACAGGTGATTCAGGAAAGTGCCGGAAA
The DNA here is from genome assembly GCA_038246645.1 of Pyrinomonadales bacterium. GTDB lineage: Bacteria > Acidobacteriota > Blastocatellia > Pyrinomonadales > Pyrinomonadaceae > JAHCHG01. The sequence continues at coordinate 5,493 of JBBRVS010000191.1, read as the reverse complement.
ACGCCGGATGATCGAAAGGGAAATCGAACAATTATTCGGTTCGCTGCGTTCGGCTTCGGTTTATCTGCGCCGGCAGCAGCAGAATTTGGTCGCTAAATCCGAGACGATCAGCCGCGAGCTGATTCAAACCGAAAGCGATCTGCAAGCTCTCGGCAACAGTTCTGCGGCGATTCTGGTTTTGATTCTGGTTACATTTATGACTCCGTTTTGGGGAGGAATTATTGGCGAAGTAACTTCATCCGGCGCAAATTATAAGAGTTCTTATCCGAATACCGGCATAACAACGCGACCAGTTCCCGCTACGAAAGTAGGCTCAGGAACAGTTTCGGCAGTTACTGTCGCTCCGATGCCAACTCTAAATTTAGATTTGCCGGATGACGACATAACCGATAGGGAAATTGCCGAACTTTCTCCGGCAAAAAGAAGTGAATATTCTTCAAATCTTCTGTTATTAGCCGAAAATGCCGCCGAGCGAATTGATTATGAAGCAGCCGAAAAACATCTCCGTTTTGCGCTCAGGTTTAATGCGGAAGATATTTATACACTCAATAAGCTGGGCTATAGTTTGTATTCGCAGAAAAAATATGAAGAATCGCTCAAAATCTTAAATCGGTCGCTGATGAATGATCCGAAATATGATGAAACAAATAATTTTATTGGCATCAATTATCTGGAAATGAAAAGATTTAAAGATGCCCGCAGGATTTTTACCGATTTGACCAAAGATGAAAATCTCACGAATATTACGATTGAACACTTTTACAATTTAGGTCTAGCGCACAAAGGATTGAATGATTATAAATCGGCGGTAGAGGTATTTCGTCAAGTAATCAGTTTCGATTCGGATCATGTAGATGCGCACTATGAACTCGGCTATTGTCTTTATAAAACAGGCGACACGGAAGGCGCGTGGGATCAATATCGCTTATTACTTGAAAAGGACGAAACAATGGCAAATAAATTGTTCGACACTCTCGATTTAGGAAAAGGAATCAGTCGAACGGGAAAAATCAAAGATCAAATGGAAGAAGTTACGGTTATGGGCAGTCGTTAATTTTAACGAAAAAAATCAAAAACAGCAGGGAAATTATCAAAACTTCTCTGCTGTTTTTTTTTCGTTAAAAATAATACTTCTTTTATTCTAATATACGGTCGCGGTCGCGGTACCACGGAACTTTAAAACGCAACATATTGGCGAAAATGCGCGTCGGGCTGAGCAGCATCCGGCTGAAGATTTTGATATAAAAATTGTCCGTTTTATCTTCGATGCGCTGCGTTATAAAGCGGTCAGCCGCGTCTTCGGCAATCAGCCAGGCTGTGCCGAGAGTCGGCGTAACGACAATGTCTTCCCAGGTTTGCTTGCCGCTCAAACCGACATTGCCGATTGATGCCTGACTGACCGGTCCGATCTCGAACTGCGTACTCCAGATCGCCGTCCACGCCATCGCCCTCATCCGGCTGCGCCAGTAATCGCCTGATCTGCCGAATTGCTGACGCGCTGCCTGCGGATCGTTCTGCACGTAAATAAAGCCCGTCATCGCGCCCTGCATCGGATGCGCAACGAAATTTGTAAAAAATCTGCCGCCGTCATCCCAACCGCTCAGCGATTTGACGGACGCGGCATAATCCTTAAAGAAATTTCCTTTGAGAGCCTCGCGGGTTTTCGGCTGAGTAAGCGCGTAGCCGTGCTGGACGGCAAGAAATATCATTGATTGCTGAATCGCCGAACGCCATTGAAAACCGTCTTTGGAAGATATTACGTCGTTAGGATTATCGGGAAAATCAAATGTCTGCCTGCGGGGCGGGCGAAAAGAGGGTTCTTTGTTTTCGATCAGAAAAGATTTGAGTTTTAACGCTCGATTTCCGCGCACATCATTTGAACGAAAATCGGAAGTGAAATTATTTATTGCTGATTGGTGAAAGTTTCCGAACCGTTTGTTTTTATCAATACCGGTATATTCCGTATCAATTTTTTCGTCAAAATCATCTGTTTGAAGGGATTTTCGCCGATTGGTCAAATTCTGCGAATCGCCGACGTGGATTTTTTCCGAATTAATTTCCGATTCATCTGGTTTCTCTATTGATTTTTCGTCAAAGTCTGTAGCCGTTTGTTCCGGAATTTTACTTTGAGCTGAGACATTTGGTGAAAAACAAAAAAGCACGCCTAAAAAGAATGCACAACTTAAAGATTTTCCGCCGGATAAAAACATGATTGCTACCCCATTGTACTGAAAAAAAGCTGCGAAATTCTTATTCCATTTCCGATTCGTCAATATCGAAATTGGCATAGAGATTCTGCACGTCGTCGTGGTCGTCAATCGCTTCGTAGAGCTTGAGCATCTGTTTGGCGTCCACGCCTTCGAGCCTGACGTGAGTTTGCGGAATCATCGAAACTTCGGCGATTTCCGGTTCGACACCGGCGGATTTTACGGCTTCCTGCACGGCTTCGAAATCTTCCTGCGAAGTAAAAATTTCAAAATTTCCTTCGTCGGTTTTCATATCGTCCGCGCCGGCTTCGATGGCGATTTCAAAAAGCTCTTCTTCGGATTTCGCGTTCTTATCAACGACGATATAACCTTTGCGGTCAAAAAGCCACGCGACCGAACCGGATTCGCCTAAGTTTCCGCCGTTTTTCGATAAAAGATGACGAAGTTCGGCGACCGTTCGATTGCGGTTGTCGGTCATCGTTTCGATAAGGAGCGCAACGCCGCCGGGACCGTAGCCTTCATAGGTGATTTCCTCGTAATTTACGCCTTCGAGATCGCCCGTTCCGCGTTTGACGGCGCGTTCGATGGTGTCGTTCGGCATATTGGCGGCTTTTGCGTCGGTTACGGCTTTTCTGAGCCGCGCATTGGCATCCTGATCGCCGCCGCCGTCGCGTGCCGCGACCGTGATTTCCTTGATCAATCTGGTAAAAAGTTTTCCGCGTTTGGCGTCTGTCGCGCCTTTTTTATGTTTAATAGTGTGCCATTTGGAATGTCCGGACATTTGTAAAATTCCTCGTCTTGTAAATGTTTATGGTAAAAGGCAATATATCACGCGGTTTTTGAGTCGGGCAAATTCGCTTTTTTACAAAATCTTCATTTTCCCGTCACATCTTCTTAATTTGCAGATGTTTTAATGCTTTTTATAAAGGAGGCATTTTTTTATGCAAAGAGAAGCGACAGTCTTGTTTGTTTGTCTTTTAATTTTGTTTGCAGACATTTTGAGCATCCGGCAGACGATTGATTTTTGGCTAAACGAACAGATTTTATTAAATCAATTTTCGGTAATTACGATTTTATCCGCACTCGGCATTTTCGCCGTTTTGCTCGTGTGGATAAATTATGCGCTGATTCGCAAAATTATTAATCGCCAATTAAGTTGATAATATTTCAAATTCAAAAGTATTTTATTGCTCGATTATTTTCAAAAATTGTTTGGAACTTAAATCTTCAATTCTAATCTGTTTCGTTTTCGCGGTTTCGCCGCTGATTATCTCGACCGAGCTTTTGGAAACATCAAAGATTTTTGCCAAAAATTTGATTAATTCGGCGTTTGCCGCACCATCGACCGGCGGCGCGGCAATTCTGATTTTGAGCGCACCGCCCAATTGACCGACGATTTCCGTCTTCGAAGCTCGCGGCACTATTCGCGCCGTAAAAATTAGCGCGCCGTTTTTTTCTGTAAAATCAAGCATTAAGCAATTGAAAGATAAATTTTATCCACAGACGAAAAAAATGGATAACGGATAACGGATAATGGATAACGGAAAATTATCAATTATCAATTATCAATTTTTCTAGTAAACAAACAATCGCAAAACGAGCGTTTGCAGCAAACCGATCAAGATCAAAACGAGCATCGCCGAAATATCGAACATTCCGATGGTCGGAATCAGCCGTCGCGCCGGAGCTAAAACGGGTTCGGTGACGGTGTGAACAAAACGCAGAAATTTATTGCTTCCAGCGGTGAACCACATTGAAATAAAGCGGATAAATATAAGCAAAATATACGCGCTCAAAACGGCGTAGAGAATAAATCCGATAAACGCTTTGACATTTCCCGCCGTGATGCTTGCGCCTAAACCGTCAATAATAAAAAAGGTGTTCCAGATTATCTGCAAGCTCAAAAACGACAAAATCGCGACGATCAGCAGTGTCAAAATCGGCGCAAGTTTTGTATTAACCTTGAATCCTGCCAGAAAACGCGCCGCCGGATAAACAAAACGATCCGTCCATTTCTTGATCTTATACGCGAATCTGCCGACCGTGCCGAACGGATTCGGATCGGAATAATTAAAGATCAAACGCAAGATCAATAATATTATAAAAGCTGATGTCGGAATGACAATCGCCCAGAAAATAAATGGATAAATCAAATCTTTAAGCATAGATAAAAATGTATAACGGAAAACGGAAAACGGATAATGCAAAACGGAAAATTCAAGATTCAAGATTCAAAATTATTGAAGAAATGCCGGGGACTTTAAGCAATAATCAATATCCATTATCAATTATCAATTATTGATAATTTCTTTCGCCGAAAATCGCCGTTCCGACCCGAACAATCGTTGCGCCTTCTTCGATGGCAGTTTCAAAATCCTGACTCATTCCCATCGAAAGTTCGCCTTTTTTATTGGCAAAAGCATTTTGTTCTAATAATTTATCGCGCAATTCGCGCAACTCTTTAAAAAACGGACGCGTCTGTTCCGCGTCGTCAAAAAACGGCGGAATTATCATCAAACCGTCGAATTTCAAATGTTTGCAGGCTTGCAGAAATTCGACCAGTTCCGGCAGATCTTTGTCCGAAACGCCGGATTTTGCCGCTTCATTTGCCGGATCAACCTGCACCAGAACCGAAAGATTTTCTCTTGCTTCCTCAACGCAGATTCTTTCCAGCCGCTCGGCGAGTTTTTTTGAATCGAGCGTATGAATCACATCAAAAAGCTCGACCGCCTTTCGCGCCTTATTCGATTGCAGATGCCCGATCAAATGCCACTCCGCCGCAAAACGCCCGATTTCCTCGATTTTCCCGACCGCTTCCTGAACCTTGTTTTCGCCCAAACAGCGCGCTCCGACCGCAATCGCTTCGCGCAAAACATTAACGGGATGAGTTTTGCTCACCGCAACGAGTTTTATTTCATCGGCGTTGCGATTCGCTTTCTTTGCCGCAAGTTCGATTTTTTCCTGAATCTGCGATAAATTCTCGCGCAGATAATTTTTTGCTTGTGCGTCTTGCATTAATTTGATGATAACAAATTACGAATAAATTCTTTAATGCAAAGCCCTGTCTTGAAATTTTGCGCCCAAATAAAGTATCATCACATTTACCTTTTTTCGCGGACGTGGCGGAACTGGTAGACGCGCAGGTCTCAGAAGCCTGTGAGCTTACGCTCGTGATGGTTCGATTCCATTCGTCCGCACCATTAAAATCAAGGTTTTCAGGAAAACCCGAAAAAAAATCCCGAATGTTAAAAATCGGCATTCGGGATTTTTTTTGATCTCTGAAAAG
>JBBRVS010000190.1:0-11323 GCA_038246645.1 Pyrinomonadales bacterium | reverse complement strand
GGCGCGGATTGTGTCCAATACTTGCGCGGGATGTTTGCTTTTGCGATTTGGGATGAAACGGATAAAAGTTTATTTATTGCACGGGATCGCGTCGGGAAAAAACCTCTACTTTATTCTCATCAACAAAACGGCGATCTTATTTTCGGTTCCGAATTTACTGCACTTCTTGCGCATCCCGATATTTCGCGCGAGGTTGATTTTGAAGCGATTGATGCGTATCTTTCCTATCTCTGCATTCCCGCGCCGCTTACTGCTTACCGGCAGATTCGCAAATTAGAACCCGCGCATTGGCTGCGTTGGAAGAATGGCGAGATAACGACCGAAAGATATTGGTTGCCGGATTTTTCAAAGAAAATAAAGATTTCCGAAGAAGAAGCGATTGAGGAAACGACGCGGATTTTGCGCGAATCTACCCGTTTGCGGATGATTTCGGAAGTTCCGCTGGGCGCGTTTCTCTCCGGCGGAGTTGATTCCAGCGCGGTTGTCGCGCTGATGGCGCAGGAAAGCTCCGCTCCGGTCAAAACCTTTTCCATCGGTTTTGAAGAGCAGGATTTCAGCGAACTGAAATATGCCAAAATCGTGGCAGATCACGTTGGTGCGGAATACAACGAATTCATCGTCAAACCCGACGCGCTCGAAGTTTTGCCCACATTAGTCGAACATTACGGCGAACCTTATGCCGACTCAAGTGCCATTCCGACCTATTATGTTTCAAAGGAAACCCGCAAACACGTTACCGTTGCCTTAAACGGCGACGGCGGCGACGAATCTTTTGCCGGATACGAACGCTATGCGGCAATGCGTCTGGCAGAAAAATATCATAAAATTCCAAAGGTTTTGCGAAAGGCGTTTATTGAAAAAGCGGTTGATCTGCTCCCGACTTCGGAAATAAAGCGAAGCCGTCTGCGCGATGTCAAAAGATTTGTCAAAGCCGCAAGTCTGGAACGCGTGGAAAGATATTTCCGCTGGGTTTCGGCAATTGACCGCCAATCGAAAAGCGAACTTTATACGGCGGAATTTTCCCGCGAAGTTGATTCTTTTGATGCCGCAGATGTCATCGGCAAATGGTTTTCACGCGCTAATGGTTCGGGAATTTTAGATGCGACTCTTTTGACCGATCAGATGACCTATTTGCCGAATGATCTGCTGGTCAAGGTTGATATTGCTTCGATGGCAAATTCGCTCGAAGCGCGTTCGCCTTTTCTCGATCATAAATTGATCGAATTTGCCGCCAGTTTGCCCGAAAACTTAAAGATGCGCTCCGCCGAAACGAAATCTTTATTAAAAAAGGTCGCCGCGCGGCTTGTCCCGCGCGAGGTAATCTACCGCCGCAAAATGGGCTTCGGCGTTCCGGTCGGCAATTGGTTTCGCGGTGAGATGAAGGATTTTCTGCGGGGCGTGTTATTGTCGGAAAAATCCTTAAATCGCGGAATTATCAAGCCGGAAATGCTGCGGAAATATGTTGATGAGCATATAAATTCCGAAAAAGATTATACATATCAGCTTTGGACTCTTTTAATGTTGGAACTTTGGTTTCAGCGGTTTATTGATTAGATGAATTTTTCAAAAAATAAACAAAAAAAATAACCACATAGAAACATAGTGAACATAGTTTTTCTTTATTCCGTTGATTGTCATTTTCAAATTCAATAAATTTAGTCTTGTTTTCTATGTTTCTATGTGGTTAAAATTATTTGCAGCTTTAATTATAGATGTCCGAAAATATAGATAAACAGGTGGTCGAAGGGTTTGGCGATGAATGGTCGCGCTTTGATCAATCAACGCTTTCCACAGAAGAGCATCAAAAGATGTTTGATAATTATTTCAACATCTTTCCGTGGGATTCTCTTCCCGCTGATGCACAAGGTTTTGATCTCGGATGCGGCAGCGGACGTTGGGCAAAACTCGTTGCGCCGCGTGTCGGGAAATTGCATTTGATCGATCCGAGCGCGGCTTTGGATGTGGCAAAGAGAAATCTGGCAGAAAATAGTAATGCCGAATTTCACGGGGCGAGTGTTGATGCGATTCCGCTGGAAAATAATTCACAAGATTTCGGTTATAGTTTGGGCGTTCTTCATCATATTCCCGATACCGAAGCCGGATTACGGGCGTGTGTTGATAAATTAAAGAGCGGCGCGCCGTTTCTGCTTTATCTTTATTACCGGTTTGATAATCGCCCCGTTTGGTTTCGCACCGTTTGGAAGGCAAGCGATATTGTCAGGCAAATTGTCAGCAAAATGCCGCATACTCCCAGATTTTTTATCAGCCAAATATTTGCCGCGCTCGTTTATTTTCCACTGGCGCGAACGGCGAAAATCTTAGAAAAGCTAGGCGTAAATGTCGAAAAACTGCCGCTTTCGCAATATCGCAACAACAGTTTTTATACAATGCGAACCGATGCGCTCGACCGCTTCGGCACGCGGCTTGAAAAAAGATTCACAAAAGCGGAAATCCGGCAAATGATGGAAAATTGCGGACTTGAAAACATCAATTTCAGCGAAACATCATTCTGGACGGCAGTCGGGTTTAAAAAGTAAATTATCTTCCCTTTGCGCCCTTTGCGCCAAACTTTGCGTCCTTTGCGGTTAAGTTCTTTTTTTTACCGCAAAGGACGCAAAGTAGGCGCAAAGGAACGCAAAGTAGGTTAAGGAAAATAATCAAAATATATGAAAGGTGTCGTATTAGCAGGCGGTTTGGGTTCGCGGCTCAAGCCTTTAACAAAAGTTACGAATAAACATCTCTTGCCCGTTTATGATCAGCCGATGATCTATTATCCGATCAAGACGCTGATCAATGCGGGAATTGATGACATTATGATCGTTACGGGCGGAAATTCTGCCGGGGATTTTCTCAAACTTTTGGGAAATGGGAAGGATTTCGGTCTTAAACACGTAAATTATACCTATCAGGAAGGCGAAGGCGGCATTGCCGATGCGCTTTCGCTGGTCGAACATTTTGCCGATGACGAACCCGTCTGCGTCGTTCTCGGCGATAATATCATTGAAAACAATATCCGCGCCGCGGCAGATGATTACCGGCGGCAGGGCAAAGGGGCGAAGATTCTGTTAAAACAGGTTCACGATCCGCAGCGGTTCGGTGTGCCGGAATTAGAAGGCAGCCGCGTTGTCCAAATCGAAGAAAAACCTGAAAACCCGAAATCGGATTTTGCCGTCATCGGTATTTATTTTTATGACAATACCGTCTTTGACATTATCAAAACCCTTGAGCCTTCGGAGCGCGGCGAGCTGGAAATCACGGATGTCAATAATCATTATATAAGGCGCGGCGAGATGACCTGGGGCGAACTCGGCGGCTGGTGGACCGATGCGGGAACCTTCGAGAGTTTGCTTCACGCGACAAATTTAGTGGCAAAAACGGGGGCGAATAAGATTTAGTCTATTGAGTCTGGCGAGTCTGTCGAGTCTGGCGAGTCTGGCGGGTCTGGCGGGTCTGTCGGGTCTATTGAGTCTGTTTAAATATCTGAAAAGGTGATTGAAGAGCGACGTGCTTTAATAATGCGAATCAGTAGTTAAAATTCGATTTAAAGTTCCGTTAGGAACGGCATATTTATAAGCACCAATGGATAATTAAAAATGGATAATGGATAATGTCAGAAAACTCTTAAATTCTCTTACATCTGATGTTTAAAGGGATTTTTAGAATTTTCATAATATCTTAAAATTTTTGCTCACCTGCTTAGTAAATATTAGTTAATTTACCAGAGAGTTCCGTAGGAACGGCATATATCTTTGCTGATCGAAGATTAAATATGTCGTTCCTACGGAACTTAAAACATTTATCAAACGCCAGCTATAAATATCACGCTCCTAACGGAGCTAAAACCCATTCAACTCCTGATTCGCATTAATATCGTCGGGTTGATGTTCTGTGAAAAATAAACCCTTAGTCCGAATTTCAGCCATCGGAGATGGCGATAGTATGTAGCCCATAGCGCGAGCTATGGGGAAAAGCCAATTAAATTATTGAGCTATCGTAGATAGCGACAGATAAATTACTGTCACCCGCTAACGCGGGCTTTAACGGTTTTGCCGATTTCATCCCACAGGCTTGCGCCTGTGGCTACATGCTTTCACTCGCTTGCGCGAGCTTTTATTACGGTATTTATTTTGAACAGACCATAATCCGGTGGCAATTTATAACAAGTCAGCGACACGCGTTTATTTACAGTAACTTATTTTCTAATCTTGATCCCCTATTTAACGGTTTATCAGAGGTATCGTGGTAAAATCATACTTTGAGGTGAGCATAAAATGACTTTAACAATTGAAATTCCGGTCGAACTCGAAATCAGGTTAGAAGCCGAAGCTCGAAAAGGCGGTATCTCGAAAGATGAATTTGTGCGGGTGGTTTTGGAAGAAAAGTTGAATTTAAAGAAGAAAACCCCTGTGCCGGTTGACGGGCGAATCATCGCGACGAATTTGCCCGTGCGCGACCGTTCCCGGGAAAAGGAATGGCTGAGAATCAACCGGGATGAGTATGACGGTCAATGCGTCGCACTTGATAGAAACAGACTTTTAGCGCACGGCTCGAGTTTAAAGGAAGTAGCTGACAAAGCTCTCGAACTCGGAGTTCAGGATGCTTATATTATCCGTGTCGAAGGAAGCCGCACATTGCCGCACCTCGGAGGTATCTGGTAATGAGTTTTCAGCTTGAATTTGAAAAGAAAAAAATTATCAATCGCTCAAAACCGGAATTACCATTGATGTGATTCTGCGTTATGGAAATCGGCGATATGATTGTTCGGGTAAGGTTGATACGGGCTCTGAAGTATGTCTTTTTGAACGTGAAATTACTGATTTTTTAGAAATTGATGTCGAAAGCGGTTATCGGGAATATTTTGGCACGTTAACAAGTGAAATAGTCGCTTTTCAGCACGAAATCGAACTCGAAACTTTAGGTTTGCGGTTTCAGACCGGAGTGTATTTTGCCGAAAGCTACGGCGTTCGCCGAAATTTGCTCGGTCGGCGAGGGTTTCTGCAACTCGCCACCATCGGTGTAGACGATTATTCGAGCGAACTATATCTAAGTCCTCGATTTCCGGCATAATCATTTTGAATATAAATGATTGCAACGGCAGAAGAGTTAAAACCAACTCTCCAACGCCCTTTGCGAAAACTTTGCGCCCTTTGCGCCAAACTTTGCGTCCTTTGCGGTTAAGTTCTTTTTTTTTTACCGCAAAGAGCGCAAAGTAGGCGCAAAAGATTTTATTATATATGAATCAAAAAGATATGTTTACAAAAGGCAAGATTGCGGATGTGGTTGTTTATCCGATCAGGAAATTTGTGGATGAACGCGGCTGGCTCGCCGAGCTTTTCCGGCACGACGAGATCGAAGCGGAATTTTATCCGGCGATGGCTTATATTTCTTTGACGGAACCGCTCGTGCAGCGCGGTCCGCACGAGCATATTGATCAGGCTGATCTTTTCTGCTTTTTAGGTCCCGGCAATTTTAAGCTCCGCCTGTGGGATAACCGCGCCGAGTCAAAGACCTTTCAATATATGATGACAATGTTCGTCGGCGCGGATAATCCAAACGCCGTGATTATTCCGAAAGGCATTGTCCACGCGTATAAAAACGTCAGCCCGACCGAAAAAGGAATGGTCATCAATTGCCCGAACCGCCTCTTTATGGGCGAAGGCAAAAGCGATGAAATAGACGAAATCCGCCACGAAGACGACCCCGATACCATCTTCCGGTTATAACTCTCCCCGCTTGATAATTTCAAAAAAGTGCGAAATAGTTTCCTTTGCGTTTCTTTGCGATAACCTTTGCGCTCTTTGCGGTTAAGTTCTTTTTTTTTACCGCAAAGGGCGCAAAGTTTGGCGCAAAGGGCGCAAAGGTAAATCACTTTATATTAAAGTTGAGATAAGAATTATTTGCCCGCGAATCTGCGCGAATTTTCACGAATTTTTCTGCAGAAGTTTTTTATCTAAAGTTTTTTCAAAACTCCATAAAATATTCGTGTTAATTCGTATTATTCGTGGGCAAACTTTCCTGGAATCTGTCGTTTTATGAAGATTATTCGTATTATCGCCCGGCTTAATGTCGGTGGTCCGGCGCGGCACGTGGTTTGGCTGACGAAGGAATTGCAGAATGCGGAAGAAGAATTTCAATCCGTTTTGCTTGCCGGAACGGTTCCCGTCGGCGAAGAAGATATGGGTTATTTTGCCGTCGAAAACGGCGTTGCGCCCGTATTTATCGAGGAAATGAGCCGCGAGCTGTCGCCGAAGGATATTATTTCGTTATGGAAGGTTTATAAAATAATCCGGCGCGAAAAACCCGATATAATCCACACGCACACCGCTAAGGCGGGAACAATCGGCAGGGTTGCGGCTTTTTTTTACCGCTGGCTGACATTTAAAACCCTCTTCGGTCGCCCGCGCCGCGTCAAAACCGTGCATACCTATCACGGACACGTTTTTCACAGCTATTACGGCGCGCTTAAAACGAAAATCTTTCTCTTTATCGAAAAAACTCTCGCCCGCATTGCCACCGATAAAATTGTCGTCATCAGCGAGCAGCAGTTCGAGGAAATTCACGGGAAATTCAAGGTCGGCAAAAAAGAGCAGTTTGAAATCGTTCCGCTCGGGCTCGATCTTACGCCGTTTGAAAAGGCGGAAAGTAAGCGAAATATTTTGCGCGAAGAGATCGGTGCAAAAGATGGCGAAATTCTGGTCGGTCTGGTCGGGCGTTTGACCGAAATAAAAAATATCTCTTTTCTGCTGAAAGTTGCCGAAATTTACAAAAAAAAGGATAAAAAATTATGTTATGTTTTGCCGCTCAAATTCATAATAATCGGAGACGGAAATTTAAGAAAGGATTTGGAAATGGAAGCGGCTCGTTTAAATTTAGGCGACACGGTCAGATTTCTGGGAAATCGCACGGATACGGATGTCTTTTATGCCGGACTCGATATTGTCGCTTTAACTTCCCTGAACGAAGGCACGCCGCTTTCCCTGATCGAAGCGATGGCAAACCGTCGGGCGGTGATTTCCACTTCGGTCGGCGGTGTGATAGATTTGCTTGGTAATGTGTGCGAAATAACAGAAGGTTTTACTATTTGCGAGCGCGGTATTCGCGTTTCTTCCCCGAATCCGGAAGATTTTTACGCCGGATTGGTTTATTTAGCCGAAAATACGGCGTTACGCGAAAAATTAGTTGGAAACGGACAGCAATTTGTGATACAAAAATACACGAAGCAGCGTCTGGTAAGCGATATTAAGGATCTTTATCGAAAATTATCGTAAATGTTAAGCCGAATTTAATATTTATGTTTTAACCTTGAGTTTGTTAAGCGTGGTTTGATTTTCTCTCTGCGTCCTTTGCGGTTAAGTTCTTTTTTTTTTACCGCAAAGGACGCGAAGGTTAGCGCAAAGAACGCAAAGTAAGATTTACAGATTTTTTTTATGGCGGGCTTTGATTAAAGCTGCAAAAAAGATGAGAAAATGTATGAAATGTTTAGAATTACGCGTTTATGTCTGATTTTTACGGCTCGAAATGTTAATTTAATGTCAGTTCGATATAATTCATCAGATTTAGTCGGTGAAACCGACGCTATATTTGTAGCCCACGATGCTAATCGTGGGGAAAATTACCGAAATTTGCCGAAGCCATTGAAAATGGCGGCATAAAAAGTTATGTCGCAGTTTTCAACTGCTTGAAATGATTGCTTAAACTATTCCCACGATTAGCATCGTGGGCTACAAATATGACCGCCGTCTTCGACGGCTTAGTTCAAACTGACGTTAATCTATAAGGTTCGCAATTTTTTTCCGACAACAATGTAAGCAAAAAAACCCTTGATAAAAAATCCTTATGTTTCAAGTGTTCTCAAATCCGGTGGCGGCAGCCCTTCTAAGTTTTGCGTCTGCCGTGCTGTTGACTTTTCTGGTTCGCAAATTTGCGAGAAAATACGGCTTTGTCGCCGCACCGAAAAGTGACCGTTGGCATAAACGACCGACGGCGATGATGGGCGGCGTGGCGATTTATCTGACCGTCGTTTCAATGTTTCTGCTGTTTGTGCCGCTCACCAAAGAATCTCTGGTGATCTTAGCCGGCAGCTCGTTTTTGTTTTTTGTCGGACTGCTCGACGATTATCTTCAAATAAAACCGTACCAAAAACTGATCGGGCAATTTATCGGCGTGGCGATCATCGTCGGCTTCGGGCTGGTTTTGCCGTGGACCGATTCGTATATTCTTAATATTGCGATCACCGCTTTCTGGCTCATCGGAATAACGAATGCGATCAATCTGCTGGACAATATGGACGGGCTTGCCGCCGGAATTTCGGCGATTGCCGCGTTTATCCTGGCATTGGGGTTTGCGGCGAGCGGGCAATCCGATGCGCTCGTTTTAACGGCGGTTTTTATCGGCGCACTGCTCGGTTTTCTGGTCTTTAATTTTAATCCGGCTTCGATCTTTATGGGCGACGGCGGTTCGATGTTTGTCGGATTCTTTCTCGCTGCTTGCGTCCTGCTTAATGATATGGGTGGACGTTCGCGCAGTGTTGTTTCAGTTCTGGCAGTTCCCGCGCTGATTCTGTTCGTGCCGATCTTCGATACGACATTTGTGACGATCTTGAGAAAACTCTGGGGCAGAAAGGCTTCGCAGGGCGGGCGCGATCACACATCGCACCGCCTCGTCGCGCTCGGTCTGTCGGAACGCTCCGCCGTGTTGATGCTTTACGGTTTTGCGCTTCTGGCGGGCATTCTGTCGCTGTTCGTGCGCGAACTCGAAACCTATCAGAGCATTGCCCTGATCGCGCTCTTTACGCTGACGCTGACGCTGATCGGCGTTTATCTGTCGAAAGTCAAGGTTTATAAAGAGCAGGAAGAAGAGCTCGCCCTGCAAAATAATGCGGCGTTCGGCTTTTTGGTGAATTTATCACACAAACGGCGCGTTTTTGAAGTTATTCTCGATGCCTGTCTGATCTCGCTCTGCTATTACGGGGCGTATTTTTTAATCTTCGGTCCGTTTGAAAACAGCCCGACGTGGTATCTTTTTGAAAAAACGCTCCCGTTTCTGATCGTTATCAAACTTTTTATATTTCTGGCAGTCGGCGTTTATCGCGGTATCTGGCGTTATACGGGTTTGAATGATTCCCTGACTTTTTTAAAGGGCGTGGTGATCGGTTCGATCTTCAGCGTTTTAGCCGTTTTGCTGCTGTACCGTTTTGAAGGATTTTCGCGCACGGTTTTTGTCGTAGATGCGCTGCTGCTGCTGCTGGCACTCGCCGGCAGCCGGCTTGCCTTTCGATTTTTTCGCCAATTGCTCCCAAATCCGACAAGCGGCGAACAGCGTAAGGTTTTGATCTACGGCGCAGGCGACGGCGGCGAGATGGTTTTGCGCGAACTGGAAAACAATCCCGATTGGAATTATAAACCCGTCGGTTTCGTGGACGACGATCCGCTGAAAAAAGGCAAAGTAATTCGCGGTCTCAAGGTTTTCGGCGGAAACGGTTCGCTGCAAACGATCTGCCTGGAAAACGGCATCGAGGAAATCCTGCTTTCCTTCCGCAATGTTTCACCCGAACTCCTCAAAGAAGTTCGGGAAATTTGTAACAACACGGATGTTTCATTAAAACGTGCCCAGATAAAAATCGAGCCGATTGATTTAGTCTGAAACGGTACTTTTATATTCTTAACTTGAGTATTGGATAAGCCGATGAAATCGGCTTAAAAGCAAAGTTCTTATCCAATCCTCACATTAATTAATCTCTCTCTTTGAAAAAAAATCCTTCACGGCTTATCTTATCTTCAATGGCATTAAAAACGATCAGCCTTAAAACCGTCCCGCTGAAAATCGCGCTGTGCGCCGGTTGTTTGATTTTTTCGACCGCATTGTTTTTCTTTGCCAAATGGTGTTTCGGCAATTCGATCTCGACGCAGGCGCAGCACCCGGAAGTTGCCGAACTTGCCGTCTGGCTTGCCCCGTCCGATCCGCAGACTCATTACGCGCTCGCGGTCTTAAACGAAAAAACCTTTTTGCCCGAAGATTTGGAAAAATCTCTCGCCGAATATGAAATGGCAGCCGCACTTGCGCCGCACGATTTTCGTCTGTGGCTCGCCCTCGGCAAGGCGCGCGAGCGAAGCGGAAACGCGGCGGGCGCGGAAGCCGCTCTGCGGAAAGCTCTCGAACTTGCGCCGAATTACGCGCAAATCCGCTGGACTCTGGGAAATTTTCTGCTGCGTCAGGGGCGCACCCCGGAAGCCTTTGCCGAAATTCGCCGGGCGGCGGAGGGAAATGAAACATATCTGAAACCGGCAATTTCCGCCGCCTGGCTTGCCTTTCAGGGAAATCCGGGCGAGATCAGACGAAACTTCGGCGATTCAGCCGTTCTAAATGCGATGCTGGCGGCTTTTTTAGCCGCAGAAAAGCGTTTTGACGAGGCGCTGGAAATCTGGAAATCGCTGCCCGCAGAAGACAAAAAAACGCGTTTCAGGGCGGAAGGAGAGACACTTTTAGCGCAGATGCTGGCGGCGAAAAAATACCGCGACGCGCTCGCCGTTCACAACGAACTTGCCGCGACGGGCGAACAAACCTTTGCGGCGCAGCAGATCTTTAACGGCGGTTTTGAAACGGATGTCAAACCGAAGAGCGCGGGCATTTTCGATTGGCAGTTGGGCGACGCTCTGCAGCCGCAGATCGGTTTTGACGACGGGCAAAAAAGCGAAGGCACGCGCTCGCTCGTCGTCGTTTTTAATTCGGCGGACGGCAGAGATTTCCGCAACCTCTCGCAGACGGTTGTCGTTGAGTCCGGTAAAAATTATGAGCTGAGTTTTTCATACAATTCCGAAGTAAAAACCGCCGCGACATTTCGCTGGCAGGTTACGGATTCCGCCAATAATGTTTTAGCCGAAACCGAAAATCTCGCGGAAAAAGCCGATTGGACAAAAATAAATCTGCCGTTTACAACTCCGGCAGAGGCGGAAGCCGTAACCGTCAAACTCGTCCGCGTCAAATGTCCGCAGGGAATTTGCCCGATTGCGGGGAAGATCAGGTTCGATGATTTTCAGTTGAAATAGAAAGTAGGTAGTAGGTAGTAGGCAGTAGGTAAGCACCAATGGATAATTAATAATGGATAACGGATAATGTCAGAAAACTCTTAAATTCTCTTACATCTGATGTTTAAAGGGATTTTTAGAATTTTCATAATATCTTAAAACTTTTGCTCACCTGCTTAGTAGTGCTTAGTCAAGTTTGAGTTGACGGCTCAAGTCAGAACCGTCTGCGGTAGCAGATGGTTTAAGTTTTATAGAATAAGACTTATTGCTGAAGTTCAACCATTCGCTACCGCGAACGG
>JBBRVS010000189.1:0-11385 GCA_038246645.1 Pyrinomonadales bacterium | reverse complement strand
CAATTATTCAGGTAAACTCTTTCGCACCAGATTTATTTCCAGACTCTGGATGCGCCGCGTCATTGCAACTTTTACAAATCAGACACTTTTAGAATTCGGCTTCAGATTCCTGCGCACTAACATCGGACAAAAATTCGCCAGACATATATTTTTCGGACGCGGTTCTTTCCCGGATGTGAAAATCAGCAAAACCGCAAATGTTTTATCGCCGAAAATGTAATGCCTCAGTAAAAAGTTACAGATGTTTTTTCAATAAAACGCCTTGATTGAAAATAAAAGACTTACGGGTTTTAAATGAACAAAGAAGTAGTTCCATAACTTATAGTTGAGGCATTACCAATATTTACTGAAATTATCTGATAAAAGCGATACGAACAACGGTTTTGGAATCGGTATTGTAAATGCGAATGCACAAGCCAAAATTGTAAAAGGGTTGGCAACTATTGATTTAAACGAAGATGGAAAAGATGAATATTTTCGCGAATGCACGAGCAACGAAGGTTTGCATTTAACTGTTTGGACAGGAAAACCTCTGATAGGAAAGAGAATTTGGCACAGTTATTACAATTTTAACTATGACACCATGCCGAATTGTAAAGAAAAAGATTATGAAGAAACGAATTAATAAACAATATTTTTAAGGTTGGGAAAAGTTATGAACGAAAAAACAAAAACAGGTTTGGAAATCTTGCAAGCGGCGGTTTTGCTTGGAGTTTTAGGCGATGTTCTGCTTCGGGAAACGCCTTGGGGATTAAATGTTTTGCTGTTTGTCTTCGGATTAACGGCGGCATTTGTGATGCTCGTTTTGCGGCGCAAGCGCGAATTTTGGAACGCCCGGACGATTGCTCTAAATTCTGCGCTGGTTTTCTTTGCGGCGATGTTCGTCTGGCGCGATTCGGCGGAACTGCAATTTTTTGACGGTTTGGCGATTCTGATGATTCTGGCGATTCTTACTCTGCCCGCCATAAAAATAAAACCGCAGATTGCCGGAGTTTTTCATTACGGAGTCGCGGTTGTCTGGTCGGGAATCAGCGCAGCTTTTGCGCCGTTTTTGTTGGTTTTTAATGATGTCGAATGGAAAACGATTCCGCAAACGGGTTGGTCGAAACATCTGATTTCCGTGTTGCGCGGACTTCTGATCGCCACGCCTCTAATTTTAATTTTCGGCGCACTTTTTGTCGCGGCGGACGCGGTTTTTCAAGGAATTGTCGAGCGCACGTTTAATATTCAGCCGGATACGATTATCAGTCATATTTTTCTTTTCGGTTTCTTGTCGTGGATCATTGCCGGATATTTGCGCGGCTCTCTAGTCGGCACTCTTTCGGAAGAAGCGCAAAAAACTTTTTTGGAAATTAAAGAAGTTGAAACGCCGAAAAATCTGAGTATTACCGATATTAAAGACGAAGACGCGCCCGAACGGGAAGAAAAACCGAAACCGGAAGAAAAGAAAAAATGGAGCTGGCAGAATTTTGATAATTCGGTTTTGCCCCAAGTTTTCACGCTCGGCGCGATTGAAACTTCGATTGTTTTGGGTTTGATAAATCTCTTGTTTTTAACATTTGTCATTGTTCAATTGCCGTATCTTTTCGGCGGTTTCGAACTCGTGCAGAATACGCCGGATTTCAAACTGGCGGAATATGCGCGGCGCGGTTTCGGCGAACTTGTCGCGGTTTCCGCGCTCGTTTTGCCGATTTTGCTCGTTTCGCACTGGCTTCTCAGAAAGGATAAGCCGATCAACGAGAAGATTTACCGCGTTTTAGCCGGAATTCAGATCGCTTTGCTTTTTGTCATTATGATTTCCGCAACGCAGAGATTACTGCTTTTGACCGGAAATCTCGGTTACGGTTTGACGACAATTCGTTTTTATCCGATGGCGGTGATGGTTTTGCTCGCGCTCGTTTTCGTCTGGTTCGGCTTAACGGTTTTGCGCGGAATGCGCCGGCAATTCGCCTGGGGCGCGTTGTGGCTTTCGCTTTTTACTCTCGGAACTCTGCACGTTTTGAATCCGGACGATTTTATCGTTCGCACAAATTTGCGTCTGATGCAGGAAGGTCGGGAATTTGACGCGTCTTATAATTCTCGTCTGAGCGACGATGCGATTCCGGCGTTGATCGAAGGCTTGCCTTCGATGAATTTTGAAGATCAATGCGTCGTTAAAAATAAACTTTATTATCAGGAATTCAAGTCCGAAAAAAATACGGATTTTCGCTCATTCAATTTTTCGCGTTCGATTGCCGGAAATTCAATAAGAGAAACTCTAAATAATTTTAATACTGCCGAATGCCCCGATTATTCGGAACATAATGACAGATTTTTGGGTGAATACTAGAAAGACCGGAATCTCGAGAAATTCCGGTCTTTCATAAAAGTTAAGGTAAATAAGCCGTTGGAATCGGGATATCGCCGCTCAAACCGAATTGCGTTGCCGAAGCTTGATTATCCGAGCTTCGCAGAATCCACCAGGTTCCGCTGCGATAAATTGCCAAATCATTCTTTCCGTCATTATCGTAATCGCCCGGCACGGGTTTGTCGCCGGTTATTCCGAACTGAACCGCCTGAAAGCTGTTGTCTGAACTATTAAGCCGATACCAGACACCGTTTGACGGGCGGAATACTGCAATATCCGATTTGCCGTCCCCGTCATAATCACCGACAACCGGAATATCGCCTGTCAAACCGAATTGAACAATGCCGGTTTGTCCGTCAGTGCTTCGGATGTAATACCAAACTCCGTCGCGGAAAACTGAAACATCCGATTTTCCGTCGCCGTCGAAATCCGCTATCAAAGGAATATCACCGTTTTGTCCGAATTGAACGATGCTGTAAGCGATATTGCCCGGCTGGATCGGATTGCTGTAAAGAATATACCAAGTGCCGTTTGACGGGCGGAAAACAGCCATATCGGCAAAACCATCACCGTTGAAATCGCCGGGACGTGGGCTGTCTCCCGCACTTCCCCATTGAGGAATTAAAACTTGATTATTGGACGATTGATAAATATACCAAATGCCGTCTCTGAAAATTGCCCGGTCGGTCTTTCCGTCGCCGTCGTAATCGGCGGGCGCGAGCTTATCGGTGCCGACTCCGAACTGAAAAGGAGTATAACTATTATCAAAACTGTCTAATGAATGCCAAATGCCGCCGCTCGGACGAAAAACGGCGAGTTCGGCTTTACCGTCATTATTAAAATCGCTGAAAGTTCCGCCGTTGCGGAAAGATGTTTTGAGCTGCGTTACAACGCCGCGACCGCTCGGACCGCCGATCGAGCCTTCCCCGACGCTGCCTGACGTAACGATTTTGCCGTTCGGTCGAAAATTTATGCCGCCGAAGTTGATTCTCGCGTCCGTGCCCGATTGTATTGGAAACGGCGTTATGTATCGAACATTAGTCAACACGCCGCGCAGATTCAGATTGTCCGCCACATCTTCGCGAATCCGCGCAAATGATCGGTCGAGCGAGCCGTTCGGGTTAAAACGGGGAATATTCCCGTCATACATACTACCGATGATTTTGCCGTCGGGCTGAGTTTTCAATGAAACGGGATAGCGCGCCCCGATGCTCATATTATTGCCTGTCCCGTCATAAACGATTCTTCCGTTTGTGCCGAAAGTCGTGTCAATCGTCAAATCGCCGTTGTAGCGAACCAGCGTCGGAGTTCCGAATTGTTCAACGCCGCCGGTTTGACCGCCGATCATAATCTTGTTGCTGCGGAGCATTGTCAGCGAACGCGCAATTCCTCCGGCATTAACGTCGGATTCGAGAAAACCGCCGCCGGAGCTTCCGGTGAAAACTTTCCATCTGACGGCTGAAAAAACTGCCGGATTGGAAGAGACGAGAATTCTCTGCGAACCGATCGCGATAAAATCTCCGTTCGACAAAATACCGCCGTCATAAATTCGCGTTTCGCCGTAGCCGTCAGCAGTGTTGCCTGTCGTATCAAAGAGTGACGTAATGCCCTGCAAAGTTCCGCCAGTCGAATAAACAGCGACAAAACCTTTAAATCTTCGCCCGGTAAGAGTGTTATTAACAGTATCCTCGCTGTTGCCGAAAACATAAATTCTGCCGTCCGGTGCAATTTGAATCTTGACCGGTGTTCCGCCGAAACCCGTGGTTGCACCGTTGACGACATTTGTTCCCGTTTGGGTAAAAACTTTTCCCGCAGCCATCGTGTAGGTCGTTGCCGGGAAATTCGGATTGCCGCCGTAAGCCATAACGGTGTTTCCGCCGAAACTCGTATCAATCGTACCGTTTTGATTGTAGCGAACTAAACACAGATCATTTCCCAAAGCCGTATCGCTTGGATCCGGTGCGCCGTTGATGCGGCAAATTCCGGCGACGATGATTTTGCCGTCCGCAGGCTGCACCTTCATCGCGCCGATTCCCGTATCCGATTGCGCTCCGACACCCGCGCCCCAGCGATAAAAGGTCGTCTGAACATTGCCGCCGCTGCCGAAACTCGTATCAACCGAGCCGTCCGGGTTCAAACGCCTGACGATAAAATCACCGAAATACGAATTTTGCGGCGTGCGTCCGATGGCGTTTCCGGCAACGATGATCTTGCCGTCGGCGAGAACTTCGTTGATGCCGTAATAACGCGCAATATTTACCGGATCAACCGGAAGCGGCAAGGTCGGTAAGTTGTCCTGATAAATGCCCGTGCCGCCGCCGAAGGTTAAATCCAAACCGCCTTGCTGCGCTAAAGCAGTTTGCCGGCATAAACAAAGCGAAAACATTAAAAGTAAAAAAGTGATATTTAATTTGTTTTTCATAGTTTTAATCTCAACCTAAAATAAAATTTGCTCTTTATAAACAATTACGGAAAGCCATTTGAAAAACGGACATTTTCAAGGAAAAAATTAAAATAAAAAAGGACAAGAAATTTCTTGTCCTTTTTTATTTTAATTTCGGGTTGAAAGCGGCAGCTTTATATTCATCCTTTGATTCCAAAACTCCCGCCTCTTCTTTGAATGGTTAAAGGCTTGGAAGTTTTACTGAATTTTTCCCATACGGTTGCGCGAGGTTTCCAGCCGCCGAGAGGTATGACATTGCTGTCTGAATCAATTCGCACTCCCTTATTCGGTAAAATATAGAAAAATCCGCCGATCAAAAGCTCAACGGTCGCACAAAAATTTGGACCGCATTCGACAATATCGCCGGCAAAAAGCGGCATTTTCCGCCATCCGCGCATATATTGTTTATAAAGATCTGTTTGCGCGTATTGACTTGAATCAAATCTTGTAACTACTACTTGAAATTGACCTGACGTATGAAGCGGTTTTCCGAGAACGTCAGGCGTTCCGCCGCCGGTTACCCATGTATCATAGGCGGATTGTTGATTGACGACTTTAGGTATATCACCGTTATTAAAAGGATAAATTAATTTTATTTGCGCGATTGCGTTTGCGTTTGAATAAGTATCGTCTGCCATTTATTGCTCCTATATTTTAGCTCGTTTTAAATCTTGCCGGTTTTTGAAATTTGCTGATTTTTAGACCTTATTAAAGAATCAAATGCAAAAATATATTTTTGTCTTGCCTGGGATTAATGTTCTAGAGAATTGATAACTTCTAACTGCGCCGATTGAATAAACAGCAGTGTGTTATAAGTCTCAGAAAGCAGAAATTCCAATTCCCGATTAACATTGCCCTTTTTGCGTGTTAGAAGATGTAGACTCCTTTCAAGATCCTTTATTTTATTTCCGGCGATTTCGTTATACTCTTTAGCTTTTTTCAAGTCTTTTGCCATAATGATTTCTCCTTTTGTAAATTGATTGTTAATTGCCTGTTTTTTTTGATTGAAAATTCGGAATGTTTGTCAATTTAATAATTTTTCCGAATTTCGTTTCGAATTTGTTCTTTCAATTTCTATTAGCGAAGCCGATTTGAAAAAACGGACATTTTAAGTGAAATAAATTCTTAAATTGCGGCTTTTAAGTTAGAATCGCCATAAAGGTTTATGACAGATCACTCAGATCACGACATTACGGAAGTTTTGCAGCAATGGAGCGACGGCGATAAAAGCGCGGCTGAGCGGCTATTTCCGCTTGTCTATGATGAACTCAAGCGGCAGGCTCGCCGCTATCTGAACCGCGAACGCGAAGGTCACACTTTGCAGCCGACGGCATTGGTTCACGAAGCTTATTTAAAAATGGTTGACCAGACGGTTTTATCGGCGGAAAATCGTATGCATTTTTTCGGGATCGCCTCGCGTGTGATGCGGCAGATCTTGGTTGATTACGCCCGCCAGCATAATGCCGAAAAGCGCGGCGGTGCGGCGCAGAGGTTTTCAATCGAAGATTTTGATATTTTGCCGGAGCAAACCGCCGGCGACTTTCTGGAATTGGACGAAGCCTTACGCAAACTCGAAGCGATTGATGTGCGAAAATGCGCCGTTGTTGATATGCGATTTTTCGGCGGCTTGAAAGAAAAGGAAATCGCGGAAGTTTTAGGCGTGGCGGAAAAAACCGTACGACGCGATTGGCAGTTTGCAAAACTTTGGCTGTATCGTGAGTTATCTCAGGAAAGTTAAACTATTTGGAAGTTTTCGACTCTTTAGTTTATTGGTGAAAAAGTTTTTGATAAGTTCGGCTTAACAAAAATAAACAGCTTTACTTTTTCACTATTTCCAAAATGTCCTCTAAATACATTTTAAATCGCAGATAAATTTAGAAGAATAATTTTAATAATTATACTTTTTAACCCGGAATTCCTTTTTCATCGTTAAATTTTTTTTTAATGAACTTAGAAAACTGGCAAAAAATTGAAGAAGCCGTGGTAATTGCCGTGGAAATTTCAGATAAGCAAAAGCGCGAACTCTGGCTCTCCGAATTTTGCAAGGGCGATGAAAAACTGAAATCCGAAATCGAATCTTTGCTTGTTTTTGAAAAGGAATCCGCAAATTTTCTGGAAAATTCAGTTGATCCGTATGTCGCGAAAATTTTACCGGAAACCGAAAATAATTTTTCGGGCAAACAGTTCGGTCATTATAAAATTTTAAGCGAAATCGGAACGGGCGGAATGGGCGCGGTTTTTCTGGCGCAGCGCGACGACGGCGAATTCGAGCAGCGCGTGGCGATCAAAATCATTCGTCAGGCGATTGCCGAAAGTGAACTTATCAACCAATTTAAGCGCGAACGCCAGATTCTCGCTTCCTTAAATCATCCGAATATCGCCAAACTGCTCGATGGCGGTGTGTCCGCTGACGGATTGCCGTTTTTGGCAATGGAATTTGTCGAAGGCGAAACGATTACGAAACTTGCCGAGAAGGAGAATCTGAATCTCGAAGATCGTCTGAAATTATTTATTAAAGTTTGCTCGGCGATTTCTTACGCGCACCGAAATTTGATCGTTCACCGCGATCTGAAACCTTCGAATATTTTAGTAACACTTGAAGGCGAACCGAAACTGCTGGATTTCGGCTTGGCAAAATTGCTCGACGAAAATTTATTAAATGATGCAATGCAGACTCAAACGGCTTTTCGCGCTTTCACGCCCGCATATGCTTCACCCGAACAATTAAAGAATCAGCCGATTACGACGGCTTCCGATATTTACAGCTTAGGCGGTGTTTTTTACGAATTGCTGACCGGTAGTCGCCCGTTTAATTTTGAAGGCAAAACTCTGGATGAAATCATCAAAACCGTTTCGGACTTTGATCCGCCGATGCCTTCGGCAGTTTCAAATTCCAAATTCCGAATTTCAAATTCCGAAAATCAAAACAATCGCAACTTGCCAATCGCCAATCGCAAATTACTGGCAGGTGATTTAGACAACATCGCGTTGACGGCGCTCAGAAAAGAACCGGAAAGACGGTATCAAACGGTCGAAGCCTTTGCCGGTGATATAGAAAAATATTTAAAGGGTTTGCCCGTCTCGGCGCGTCCGAATACCTTTCAGTATCGGGCTTCGAAATATGTTAAACGTCATAAGGTCGGAGTCTTGGCGGCAAGTCTGATTTTTTTGTTTTTGATCGGCGGAATTTTCGCCACACTCTGGCAGGCGCAGCGTGCCGAAGAGCAGAGAATTAAAGCCGAAAAACGTTTTAATGATGTCCGCAAACTCGCCACCTCTAATTTATTCGAGATTCATCCGAAGATCGAAAATCTTCCGGGTGCGACCGAAGCCCGCGAATTGCTTCTGAAACGTGCTCTCGAATATCTCGACAGTCTCTTTGCCGAAACTATCGGTGATACGGAATTGCAGAGCGAACTTGCCGCTGCGTATGAAAAAGTCGGTGATGTTCAAGGCAGAATTAATCAGCCGAGTTTGGGCAATACTGACGCCGCTCTGACAAGTTACCGGAAAGCGCAAGTTCTGCGTGAAAATTTGGCGGTTGCGGATTCCGGCAATATCGAGAAACAGAGCGATCTCGCCAATAATTATCAGCAAATCGGTTTTCTTTTATGGTGGTCGAGCGATACGAAAGGGGCGATCGAATTTTACGAAAAATCTTTGGCTATCTGGGAAAAATTAGTGGCGGAAAACCCGAACTCATATCAATTGCGCGAAAAGTTAGCCAAAGCCCAAATGCTTTACGGCGATATTCCGGCGTGGGACAATGAAACGGAAAAAGCTTTACTGCTTTATCGCAGTGCCTCTGAAATTTTTCAAACACTGAGCACGGAACAACCTGCAGATTTATTGATCAAAAGCGATTTAGCGCGTTCTCATTCGCGTCTTGCCGATGCCTACAAGGGCGGCGGTGATCTGGAAAATGCCGTGCGTGAAGCGGCTCTTTCCGTTGAAATTTATGAACCGCTGATTACTGCCGAACCGGAAAACTTAAAAACAAGACGCGGGCTTTGGATTTCCTATTTTCGTCAATGCGAGATTTATTTAATCAAAAAGGACCGGGCAAATGCCGCAAAATCTTGCCGGAAATTAACGCCGATTGCTGAAATGCTGGTCAAAGCCGACCCGAAAGAGTTGATTGCGCAGCGCGATTTAGCCGTAAGTTTCTATCACACGGGCGAGATTTTCGTGCTGGAAAGTAATTTTATCTCCGCCCTCGCCGAGTACCATAAATCCTTGGAACTTGTCGCAAAAATCGCTGAAACTGCATCTGACAAAACCGAATTCGAGCGCAATATGGCATTAAATTATATTGCTATCGGAAAAGTTGAGCGTTACAGAAACCATCTTGATGCGGCTCTTGAAAATGAAAAAAAAGCTCTCGAATTAATCGAGAAATTTTTAAACAAAGACCCGGAAAATCCGGCACCGCGTATCAATCAGGCGGCGGCGTATCGTGAAATCGGCGAAATTTTCATCCTTCGTCAGAATAAATCAGAGGCGCAAAAAAACTTTAAATCGGCACTTGAGATTTTGCATAAACTAAATCAGGAAAATACTCTGAATTCGAGCGATAAAAAACAAATATCCGAACTCGAAGCAAAACTCTCGAAATAAACCGATTTCTTGTGTTTTAAGTTTTTCTTCCCTTACCAGGTAAATCGAAATATTATGTCGGATGAATTTCCAAACAAACGCGATTTAATCAGAGAATATCTGCTGTATTTGCAGGTCGAAAAAGGCTTGGCGCGAAATTCTGTCGAAAGTTATGAGCGAGATTTGATAAAACTCCAAAATTGGGCGGAAAAGAATAATCTCGATGTTGTAAATTTAGACAGAAAAGATTTGCGCGAATGGCTCATTGATCTATCGGGCACGAATCTTTCGGAAAACTCCAAGCGCAGATTAATCAGCAGTTTGCGCGGGTTTTATAAATTTTTGCAGTTTGACGGTTTTATCAAAAAAAATCCGGCGGAAGATTTGATCGCGCCGAGCAAAGGAACTTATTTGCCGAAGTTCTTGAATCAGGCGGAAGTTGAAGAACTTCTGAAAATTCCCGATGTTTCGACGGAAATCGGTCTCAGAGATCGGGCGATTTTGGAGTTGATGTATGCCTGCGGTCTGCGCGTCTCGGAAGCGGTTGATTTGAAAATCTCGGATGTCAATATTGATTCCGGACTTTTGACCTGTAAAGGTAAAGGCAGCAAAACGCGGAAAATTCCGGTCGGAAAAAGTGCGGTCGAATGGGTGAAAAGTTATCTGGCACTGCGCCGAAAAAGGGAAAATATCAAAATAAATAATCTGTTTGTAAATAGTAGCGGTAAGCCGATTAATCGGCAGACGATTTTTTTATTTATCAAGGAATATGCCGGAAAAGCCGAACTCGAAGACGTTTCACCGCATACTTTGCGGCATAGTTTTGCGACGCATTTGATTCAGAACAGCGCGGATATTCGCTCGGTTCAGCAACTGCTCGGACACGCCGATATTTCCACGACGCAGATTTACACACATATCACCGATACCCATCTCAGAAAAACTTACGAAAAATTTCATCCCCGCGCCCATTTGAAAAAAAATAAAGAAAATGAATAAAAATTGCCTTCGCTACTTGAAACTTGCCGAGAATTTGGATAATATGTGAAATTTGCTACGGACTCCGAAAAGAGTTTGTTTAAGAGAATATTTGACAAAGAATATGCATGGGTGGTCGAGCGGTCAAAGGCAACGGGCTGTAAACCCGTCGGATTAATTTCCTACGTAGGTTCAAATCCTACCCCATGCACCAGATCCATTCTGGATTTTAGATTTTGGATTGCAAAGCGGGCAGTTGATTCCGGAGCAGATCCAAAATCGGCAATCTAAAATCCAAAATCGAAGTGGGCGGGAGTAGCTCAGTTGGTAGAGCGTCAGCCTTCCAAGCTGAATGTCGCGAGTTCGAGTCTCGTCTCCCGCTCCAAATTTTTTGGCAAAGGAAAGCAATGGCTTCTAAAGATGAAATAAGAGAATATAATCGCTCATATTATCAAAAAAATCGCACACATTTGCCTGGAAAGCAACGTGAGAAAAATAGCAGATTTGCTGGGAAAAGAAGAAGATGGTTGGTGGAGCTAAAGAAAATTCTTAAATGCAATCGGTGTGAAGAGTCACATCCGGCAACGCTTACTTTCCATCACAAAGAAGATTCAGAAAAAGATTTTGAAATTGGGAATTCTATAAAGTTGGGAATTGGTCTAAAGCGTCTTAAATCTGAGATTGAAAAATGTGAAGTTTTATGTGCCAATTGTCATGCTAAAGAACATTTATCGTATTTATTTGAATAAGCCCGAGTAGCTCAGGGGTAGAGCGTTTCCTTGGTAAGGAAAAGGTCACGAGTTCAAATCTCGTCTTGGGCTCCAGTTATTTTATTGATTTATTAACTAGTTAATTAACGAGGATAAAAAAACAGATGTCGAAAGAGAAATTTGATAGAAGCAAACCGCACGTGAACATCGGGACGATCGGACACGTTGATCACGGGAAGACGACTTTGACGGCGGCGATTACGAAAGTAATGAGCAAACATAATCCGAAGATGGTGTTTCGCTCGTTTGAT
>JBBRVS010000188.1:0-11481 GCA_038246645.1 Pyrinomonadales bacterium | reverse complement strand
TCGGAGAAGTCGTCGTCGGCAAAGACGTAACCGAAAAGTCGGAAACAATTACGGACACCGTGCGCCGCACCGATGTAGATGTCGAAAAATTGTCCGCTGATGAATTGAAAAACAGAGGCAGATAAAATTATGCGGTGGAAGTATGTTAAATATACTTTTCCCGGCATAGTCAGCACACTATTGCTTTTATTAGTGATATGGGGCGTGGTTATTGAACCGCGCCTCGTTGATTTTAAAGCGGAAACGGTAGTTATTCCGAATCTGCCGACGAGTTGGGAAAACAGGCGCGTTGCGCTGATTTCCGATTTGCAGATCGGGATGTGGTTCGGCAATGAAGGCACGATCAAAAAGATTGTCAACCGAATTGTCGAAGAGCGTCCCGCCGCCGTGTTTATTGCCGGAGATTTTGTTTATAAACCGACGGACGAAGACGACCCGGACGATGTGGAATTTGAAGACGTGAAAGATTTTATGGGCGAAGTCAACAAGTCCGTCGCGCTTCTTCGTCCGCTGATTAAAGCCGGAATTCCGACTTACGCCGTTCTCGGCAATCACGATTACGGAATGAATCATCCCGATTCGGTGAAAAATGAAAATCTGGCAAATGCCGTCCGCCGGACGCTTTCGCAAGCCGGCGTACGCGTTCTCGAAAACGAGGCTGTGCCGCTCGCTTTGTCTGACGAAAATTATCCGACTCTATATCTTGTCGGCATCGGTTCGCTCTACGCGGGAAACGCCAAAACGGAAATTGCTTTGTCGCAAATTCCCGAAAATGGGGCGCGAATAATTTTGATGCACAATCCTGATTCATTCGCCGAATTTCCCGCTAATGCCGCGCCGCTGACGCTTGCCGGACACACGCACGGCGGACAGATTCGCATTCCATTTACTGAAAATTGGTCGTGGATGTCCCTCGTCAGCGAAGAAAAAATCAAAGCCGACGGCTGGATTGATAATTTTGGTCAGAAGGGCAATCATTTGTATGTCAATCGCGGCATCGGTTTCAGCAGTTTTCCCGTCCGCATCAACTGCCGCCCGGAATTGACGATTTTTACTTTGCGGAGCGGAAATAATTAGAAAAAGCGAAAACGGCGTTGGAACTTTTGGTGAAAAAATGTTTTTTGATACTTGGTTAGAATTTGGTCGCATCGCAATAAGCGGCGTTTTGGCATATACCGCGCTGATTATTTGTCTGCAAATTTCGGGCAAACGCACTTTGTCAAAGTGGAATTCCTTTGATTTTGTCGTAACCATCGCCATCGGCTCACTGCTGGCGGCGGTCATCACTTCAAAGGAATTGGCTTTGCTCGAGGGGGTATTTGCTCTTGCCTTTCTCATATTTCTTCAATTCGTCATAACCTGGCTTTCGGTCAGGATAGAATGGATAAAAACTTTGATCAAAGCCGAACCGATAAAACTGTTCGACAACGGGGAATTCTTATACGACGCGATGAAGCGCGAGCGTGTTTCAGAGTCGGAAATCCTCACGGCAATTCGCTCGGACGGTTTCGCCGCAATTGAAGAAATCGATGCCGTTGTGCTGGAAACCAACGGCGAATTCAGCGTATTAAAAAAATCGGCGGACTGTTCACGGTCGGCTCTTAGAAACGTAAATTGATTGAATATGAGTAAGAATAATCAGATAAATGAAAAAGTCCGCGAAGCGCGTTCATGGATAATTCGGATGGGGCGCGTCGGCTTTGCGGCGATGGGCGTGGTGCATCTCCTTGTCGGCGTTTTGGCGGTGATGTCAGTCGTCAACATTGCGTCGGCAAGCGGCACGGAAGGCGCGTTGCGGCAAATCGTGCGGCTTCCGTTCGGGCAATTTTTGCTCATCGCCGTCGCCGTCGGACTCGTCTGTTACGCGCTTTGGCGTTTTATTCAGTCATTTATGGACACGGACGTAAAAGGTTCGGATGCCAAAGGCATTGTCACGCGCATCGGTTTTGCCGTTATTGGCGTAGTTTATCTGGGATTGTCTTTTTCCGCCGTGAAAATCTTTCTCGGAACGCAAAGCAGCGACAGCGTTTGGGCGCAAAGTTGGACGGCGTGGCTGCTCGCGCAGCCGTTCGGACAATGGCTCGTCGGTTTGGCGGCGGCGTTTGCGGCGGCTGTCGGAATTCTTCATTTTTACATCGCCTACAAAACTAAATTTCGGGAAAACTGGAAGTTGGCGGTAATGAGCAAAAGTCAGGAAAATTGGGGAACGTGGTTCGGCATCGTCGGCTTCATCGCCCGCGGCATAGTTTTTTGCATCATCGGTTTTTTTCTCGCCTTTGCCGCGTGGCACTCAAACGCCGGACGAGTCCGCGATTTCGGCAGCGCGTTGGATGCCCTCGAACAACAGTCTTACGGAGTTTGGATGCTCAGTATTGTCGCCGTCGGGCTTTTTTCCTACGGAATTTTTATGTTTTTTCAGGCAAGATTCCGGCGAATTGTCAACACTGTGGAATGATGAAGGAAAATTAAGAAAAGAAATTAAATAACATCATCCACCAAATAAATTTGGTTTTTAGTCGTTGAAAACGACGATATATTTGTAGCCCATCTCGCAAGCGATGGGAATAGATTCAATATAAAATAAAGCCATTGATAATGGCGACATAAAAGATTTATGTCGTGGTTTTCAACCACTTGAACTAACTTTCTAACTTGTTCCCACGGTTTGCATCGTGGGCGGCGAAGCGGGGAATAATATCGCCGTTTTCAACGGCTTAAATCAAACTGTTTACTTAGTGGGTGACTTTATTAAATCACCATTACTAAATCAAATTCGAGTTAAAATTTAATGTCGGAAATTACTAAAGCACATCAAGAAACAGTCGAGTCGGCGCACGAGCCGCAAACCATACATCGCGATTTTATCCAAAAAGTTTTGATAATCATCTTTTTCGCGTTGATTTTGGCGGTTTTGTGGCAGGGTGCGGAAGTGATTTTACTGATCTTTGCGGGCGGGTTGCTGGCGGTTTTCTTTTGCACTTTGAGCGAAACTCTGAGCAAATATACCCCGCTTTCGCACGGGTTGGCGTTGACCGTGGTTTTGTTGTCAATCATCGGACTAATTGCGCTCGGCGGTTGGTTTTTAGCTCCGTCGGTGCAAGCACAGTTCACAGATTTGACCGATCAATTGCCCGCCGTTTATGAACAAGCGCAAAAGCAATTATCGCAATACCCGCTCGGACGGAAAATTGTCGAAAAGATGCCGTCGGCGCAGCAATTTGTTTTCGGAGCAAAATCAAACAATATTTTCAGCCGCGTTACCGGAATGTTCTCAACGGTTTTCGATGTGGTCGTGAATATTTTGATAATTCTGATGACCGCCGTCTATTTCGCCTTCAGCGCGAATACATACAATGAAGGAATTATAAAACTCGTCCCGAAAAAGCGCGAAAAAAGGGCGCGGGAAATTCTCTCAGTTATTCATTACACGCTGAAAAGTTTTCTGCTCGGTATTTCCGGCTCGATGACGATTAACGGAATTCTGACTTTTTTAGGACTTTGGTTTTTGGGCATTCCGTTTGCGATTCCGCTCGCCATCATCGCCGGTCTGTTGAGTTTTATCCCGAATATCGGACCGCTCATCGCCGCCGCGCCCGCCGTGATAATCGCTCTGGCGCAAAGTCCGACACAAGCCCTCTACGTTTTAATTATTTATCTCGCCGTCCAAAATCTCGATGGTTTTATTGTTACGCCGCTGATCCAAAAACAAGCAGTTTCAATTCCGCCGGTGCTGATTATCGCCGCCCAACTGATGCTCGCGGTAATTTTCGGTTTTCTCGGTTTGTTGTTGGCAGTTCCGCTCGTCGCCATCGTGTTTGTAATGGTTAAAATGATTTACGTTGAAGATATTTTAGATCGGCAAGTCGAAATCAAAGGCGAGGGAAAAGTGGAAGAGTATGTAGCTGATCTGTAGTTCAAAAGCGCGATTTATATCAAGTTAAATCGGGAATATCGTAAAAATAAAGAATAAAATTAGCAATTATCAATTATTTTGCAGGCATTTTTTGTGCTAAACAACGAATCTGCAAAATAATTGATAAATGCTTTTATCACTCGAACAATGAAAAGTTGTAAGCAGGTGAGCAAAAGTTTTAAGGTATTATGAAAATTCTAAAAATCCCTTTAAACATCAGATGTAAGAGAATTTAAGAGTTTTCTGACATTTTCCATTATCCATTTTTAATTATCCATTATCCATTTTGTATCCATTTTTAATTATCCATTGGTGCTTATGTCTGCGATACAGTACCAAACTCTTACAATCTTTGCTGAAAAATCACATCAAACTGACGGACAATCAAAGATTGAAAAATTAAGCATTAATCCAAATGATTTTAGAATTGAAAAATAAAACGAGTATAGAAAATACATTACTGATTAGGTCTTTAATTATTGGTGAAAAAATTTAAAAGTTAACCAATGACAAAGAATCTATGGGAAATATCCTGTGGGACTTTTCCCTTGATTGTTGGAACCGACCCAAAATTTGGCGACAGCTTTCACCATCAATATCGGGAGAAGTATTGATTGGTTAGCAGACAAGCCCCGCGAGAAAACAAGAATATCTTGGTTTGGGAAGCTGAAACATTTGGAACTTTAGAATTCGCCAACAGTATCCGATTGTGGGAACTTACCCCTCATACTTTGTCGAAAATAACTTAACAAGGTATGGATATTTTCGCAAATCAACCCGACAAGATCCCCCGATCAGATTTCAATCAAATTATTTCGGTTCTTCTTTAATTACATTTTCCTTTTCGCTATTTGAAGTAATTTGCTCCGCTAAATTTTTTCTGATGGTTTCCTCCGTTTCCGCGCTGACGAATTTTAAGTTCAGATCCCGCTGCGGGAACGGAATTTCGATATTTGCTTCGCTCAGAGCCTTATAAATGCCGACGGCAAGTTCGCTTCGGGTAACTACCCAGTTATCGGTTTGATCGGTCCAGGCGCGAAACTGAAAATCCAGAGAATTATCGCCGAAACCGACAAAAAGCGTGTGCGGCTGCGGCAGTTCCATCACATTCTCATGCTCCACCGCGACTTTCGTCAGCAGTTCGATAATTTCTTCCGGATCGTTGCCGTAAGCGACCCCGACATTAATATCGAGTCGGCGCTGCTGATCGGAAAGCGTCCAATTAACCACTTCTTCGGAAATCAGCTGGCTGTTCGGCACGATCACATCCGAGCCGTCAACCTTTCGCAAAATGCTTGCCCGCAATCCGATGCGGTTCAGATCACCTTGATGCTCGCCTAATTGAATGGTATCGCCGACCTTGACCGGACGCTCGAAAAGCAAGATCAAGCCGGAGACGAAATTGCTGACAATCGTCTGCAAACCGAATCCCAGACCGACACCCAGCGCACCGGCGAGAATTGTAAATTTCGTTAAATCAACTCCTAAAGCGGAAATCGCGATCAGAAATCCGATGACAAGAAGTGCGTAATGCAGCATCGTGGAAATCGCGTACGGAATTCCGCCAGCCAGATCCACACGGGTATAGACATCTTCTTCCAGAACAAAACGCAAGAAACGTGAAAGGACAAAAGAGAGCCAGATCGTTGCCACGAAGATAACCACATCGCCGAGCGAAATACTAATGGATCCGACGGTCAATGCCGACGCGAAAATTCCCTGAATGTAGGAAAAAACCGTCTCCCTTACGGAAAGCAGATTGAGCGTTAAAATTATCCAGACAATGACCGCCAGCCATTTCAAAACACGAAAAGTCTGATTGCGGATAAGTTGCCGGTGTTCGGCGACCATCCGAAGAGATGCGAACGGCTTGAGGCGGAAAGCAAAGATCAGCAAACTTTTGATGATCTGCACGGCGGTATATAAAATCAGAGCGATATACGCGCTGCCTAAAACGCTGTTGCCGATCACGCTCGAAAGACTGACATAACCGAAAATATTGGCTAGAAAAGCCGCCGCGAAAATGAAGAGAGTAAGTGGAATCGCTTTTTTAACCACCGTAAAAATGCGGTAATGCTGAACTTCGACTTTTGCGGAAAGACGTTTTGAACGCAGAAACCAGATGAGAAAAATTATCGCGCCGAGTATTTCCGTCAGAAATAAAAGCCGCGAAACCAGCGGCAAAGACGCGGTGATTTCGCGCAGATGGTCAACAAAATAAAAGACGACGAGCGCATTGAGAATCGGAAAAAGAGGCTTTTCCAAAAGCTGCCGAAGCAGAATGACGACCGGAATAATTGCCAAAACTCCGAGAATCGCCGTTAAAAAACGCGGTGCCTGCGGGTAAAACCAGCCGCTTAATAAGGCTCCTAAAATTAAGGCGGTTGCCAGCGGCATTTTAAAAATCATTACCGCTCTTTCAATTTCCGGCTCTTTTTCGACCAGCGGGCGGATGCGCCGCCGCGCCCAAAAAAGCGCACCGAGAAAAATCAGAAAAACAACTCCGTGCAGGATAAAACGGTCGCTTTGCCGGCTGGCATATTCGCTCAGAGTAACCGATTGCACGGCAAATGAATTTCCGGTTTCCGCGATCAAAGTTTCCACAGAATTGCCCTGTTGCCGAACATTCCAGATTGCCGGACTGTCTTTGACGAAAAGATGCGTCAATGCTTCTTCGCGGACTTCTTTGATCGCGGCGAGAGTGTCGTTGACGCGTGTTTCCTGGTCGCTGATTTGGGTCTGAAGCGTAAGCAGGCGTGAGCGTTTTTCTTCGATTTCTTTTTGAGTTTGCTGAATTTCGTTGGTGATCCCGTTAATTCTCTGCAAGACTACGGGCGGAATTTCGGCGGAATTTTCCGTATTAACCGCACTGTTGCCTTCCGCAGAAGTTTCGGCAGCGGTTGCCGGAATATTCGTGTTTTTTAGGGTATCAAGAGTTTTCTGCCAGAGTTCAGCGAGATTTTGCAGTTCCTTAAATTGAGTTTCAAGCACACCGAGCTGCGCTCTCAAATTGCGTTTCCAGGTCGGGATGCTCTTTGAGAGCGACTCCCAATCCTGCTCGGTTTGGCGGAGAGTTTCAAGCGACGGTCGCGCCGACAGAAGCTGCCCGGTGGCGGTCGTGCGCGAATCGAGTTCTTTTGTAAGTACGGGCAATTCTTCTTCGATTACCTGAATGCCCGGATTGCCGGCTTCGTTTGTACGGATTTCCTGCAATTTTTTCGAGGCGGCTTCGGATTGAGAAACTATATCGGAAATCGGAATCGGAGTCGGCACGGGCAAAGCCGTCGGCGATGCCGCCGCCGATTGATTGGTATTACCGCCGGTCACGCCGGAGTTCTGGGCATTTGTAGAAATTCCGTAAGTGATAATCAGCAGCAGAATTCCGGATATACGGGAAAGATTTCGTAAATTTTTAAAATACTTTTTCATAATACAATTTGTCTAAAAAAAGCCGAACACCGTTCAATTACACCAAAATCGAACAAAAAATAAA
Organism: Pyrinomonadales bacterium; assembly: GCA_038246645.1. Lineage (GTDB taxonomy): Bacteria > Acidobacteriota > Blastocatellia > Pyrinomonadales > Pyrinomonadaceae > JAHCHG01. Next base: position 4,075 of record JBBRVS010000188.1, on the reverse strand, counting down.
CGGAGAATTAAAGACAACGGGCTAGTCTAAAGGGTAATTTAAAAGAGCCGTCCGGCAATAAAACAAATTTCTCTTACAAAAAAAAATATCTCAATATTCCGCCGTCTTTTCACAGCGTTGTTTAGCTTCCGAAACTCCGGCTTGCGCCGCCGCATTTTCAATTTCAGGGTTAATTTTGCCGCCGAGCAAAATTCCTACGCCCGTCAGATAAAACCAGAGCATCAGAATAATAACCGCGCCGAGCGAGCCGTAAGTCAGACTGTAATTGTTAAATTGTCCCAGATAAACGCGCAAAAGCAAAGAAACCAGGATCCACAAAAGAATGCCGATAACCGAATCGGGTGTTATCCAATACCATTTTTGGTCATATAAATCCGGCGCGAAATAATAAATCGGAGCAAAGGCAAACAGGGTAAAGACGAGTGCAACCGGAACTTGCGAATGCGTCCAAATGGTCGTAAAGAGTCCTCTTTGATGAAAATAATCGGCAATGCCCGCGCCGATTTCGCCGCCGTAAAACATTAAAACAAGAGCGGAGACGATTAAAACGACGAGCGCCGCGGTCAGCACAACCGCCGTTACGCGCACGCGCCACCAAGGACGCGATTCGCGCACACCGTACACGGCGTGGAAGCGAATCGCTCAAGGCGGCGATGCCGAGCGAGGCAAACCACAAGGCGGAAAGAATTCCAAACCAGAGCCGCCAACCACCCGGCGTTCGCCGCAATTTCGTCCTCCGCCTGCGGCAACCTGCGTGAATGCCGCAGGCGGTACGACACGGCTTGGAAATCCGAGTAAATTAACGCGCAGCTCCGTTCCCGTTTCGGCGAAAAAATCGAGCAGTGTCGTCAGAAAAAGCAGTAGCGGAAAATGTGCGAACAAAAAATAAAACGCGAGTGCCGCCGCGTGTGTCAAAAGTGCGCCCGCATAGATATCCGCCCAAACGCGCCGTCCCAAATTTCGCCAGGACAACCCGCCGAGCCGCCAAATCGAAATTCTCACCGCTTCTGCTGCTTCAGTATTTTTTGTTTTTTTATATTCATCGTTTTTTTTTCACTTAAATCAACTGCAAATATTTCTTTGCTTCAGTAAAATATATGCCCCTTGGAAATTTTCCCGCTTTTTTTTAATTTTAACTTGACCTGAGTCTTGATTAGAAATTAAGCGTAAGAAATCAGATTTGCAAAACACAATTTGTAATCTAACATCTTTAGTTTCAGCGTATTCCATAATCCGCGCCAACTCCTGAAACTGAACTCACTTGCTGCCAAGATCGCATTCATTTGATCTCCGACTTCGCCTTTCAAATAATTTCTTTCAAGTCCGCACTCCACTTTCGTTTGTCCGATGATCGGCTCGATTGCCGCTTTTCGTCGAAAACTCTATCGCAGTTTTGATTTTTCACCCGCCGTTTTCCCCGCTCCATTACTCGGCGCGATCACTTGTGTTTCTCCTATTTTCCGACTCCGATATCCACTGTCGGTGATCTGCTTAATTCGGACTTTTTCACGTCATCCGTTGTTGATTCTCTAAATAACGCTCCAAATTTTGATTATCATTCGGATTCCCGCGAAAACTGACCGCCGCCTTGATGACATTACTTTTCTGCCCGACTGAAAACGACACTTTACTTCCAAACTCGTATTTTTTATGCTTTTTCCCTTTAGCGCGAGCGCGCTACTTCCGGCGCGTGAATTTAACAGACCTTGTCTTTGTCTTCCCTCTGCTGCTTCAAAAACCACTCATATATTTCTATCTTCGCTTGATGTTTCCGATAATTTTCGGCACTTAATTTCCTCTTTAACTCCCGCATTACCCGACCGGCGACAGTTTTTAATTTCTTTCGCGCTTCCCTCTTCTGTTTGGCTTTCCGCTGAATCCCGGCATTCGCTTTTTTCAGCAAATTTTTAACTTCACTTTTTGTCGCTTTGCCGCTGTTTGACTACTTCTTTGGTCGGGTGTAATTAAAAGTGGGACACACTTTTCGCCAAATTCAACAGACTTTTAAAAATTGACAAAATTAGTACTGTATATTGTGTTTTTAAAAATCTATCTACAATATATAGTAGTCAAAATCGTCATCAAAAATTATTGATATTTTTGTGTCCCACTTTTAATTACACCCTCTTTGTTCGCTAACTCCCGGCATTTCTTGATTTTTTTTCACCGCCTGTGCGCGTATCCGTCGGATAGGTGATGTTCTTCGGCTGGACGGCTTCAGGCTATCGAAACATCTTCATTTAGAATTTCCTCACCGTGCAATAAAATACTGACCGCCGGAATCTTTTCCAATCCTTGAATCCCGATTCGATGCCGGAAATGCATCAGATCTGACGGATCACACGGAAACCTCCATTAAAAAACCGCTTCGCCGCAAAAATGCTGATAATACGGATCAGAAACCCATTCCGCCATCACCGTTTCATCACCGAGATTGTAAATCTGCTTCAAAATTAACAAACCGACCATCAACGCGGACGGGTTTTGCCGGACAACCGACTTCCGCATAAAATGAAGCAAAATCCGCCTCAAATTGTTTTCAATCAATCTTCTCTGGCAACAACCAAATCTCGTGTTTCGGATTAATGAACTCAGCCAGATTAGAAAAAAATTAATGTTTTTGATTCTGATTCGGAGATTTGTTAATCATAAAAAATTTCCCGGAAAATAAAAGAAAATTAAACAAAACTTGCATATTATTTTATCAAATATCTTCCATAAAAATAAATAAATAGGCAACTTAACCTCTTTTTAAGGAACGACCATTTATTCCAAATACTTGAGTTTTTCATTTGCTGCTTCAAGACAGGATTTATTTTCTGCTTTATTGAAATACAGCTCCAACGCCTCGATAACTACATCGTCTTCGGTAATTTTCTTTGACTTTTTAAATTTACCTGCGATATTGCGGCGTTCTTTAACCTCTTTGATCGCCAGATCCAGAACCATCGGCAACGCTGTTGTTTTACGCGTGGTCGGTATTTCAACCCCTTGCGTACGGGTTTCACCCGGATTTTTTGTTAATGGTTTTGATGGCGGCTCTATTTCAACCTTTCTATTATCTGTGGGCAATTTGCTTTGAACAAACTTTTGATCGGTTTCCACAGTGGGTTCTTCATCAACTTTTGCTCCCATTTGTTTAGCGATGTCGGAAAATCTATTTGCCATTTGCTGCTTCACCTCTTTTACTAAAACTTGTTTTCAAATCTCTTATTACCTGGGCTGCAATCGCATCGTATTTATTGCTTATTTGCCTGGCGCCACTAATTTCCCTAATTGTTTTACCGTAATCTGTCGCATCTACGATTTTCGATGACCGAGGTATCATTTCATCAAAGACCGGCACGTTTTCGCCGTTGAAATATTCTTTGAGCTGATTTCCCCGGGCGTAATTCCCAAATGTGTCATTGATCAATATCCGAAATCTTACGCCCTTTTCAATAAAATTATTTGCCATTTTCAGAGTCGGTGTGAAATTTAATGCATCGGTTTTGGTCGGCAGGATGAAATAATGGCAGAATTTTAGTAAATCCTTTATTTCTTCGTCAGCGATCCCCCCTGCCGTATCGAAAATCACAATATCACGCGGCTCGGAATAGGTAACGGCTTCGCGGACGTTCAACACCGCAAAATCCGTTTGCTTGTTCCTCACCTGCGACCAGTTGCGCGTTGCAGCGAGCTTATCGCCGTCTATTACGACAACTTTATAATCATCAGAAAAACTCTGTGCCAGATTAATTACTGTAGTCGTTTTTCCGACTCCGCCTTTTTCATTACAAATCGCTATGAATATTATTTCAGGTATCATATTAAAATTTCATTAATTATATATTTATGCTTTTATGATAATTCATTATACCTCAAAAACATATTTACAGATTTATGTAAATTCAACTTTATTGCCTTTCAGGATTATTTAAATTCATATTACTGACTTTATGTATTTATGTATTTATGTATTTATGACAAATCAACAAACCATATATTTGTATTTCTGTAATGATGAATAATCAGAAAATCCGATTTATGTATGAATGTATTTACAGAAGTATGTATTTCCAGAATTTGATAAGTG